>CANRBI010000018.1 GCA_947628775.1 uncultured Clostridia bacterium | reverse complement strand
AAATCTATTGATTAATACCCTTTCAGACTTTTGCAATTTTCTTAAGTTTCCTCAAAATTGCTATCGTATGGTCGAGGCGACAGGGATCGAACCTGCGACCTCATGGTCCCAAACCACGCGCGCTACCAACTGCGCTACGCCTCGACGTAATAATCACCGCTACTATAGTCTAACACATTTTAAAAACTTTTGCAACAATTTTTTAAAAATTTATTGAAAAAAATAAAAAAATACAGTATAATAAAAGGCAGCAACAAAAGAAACATACAAGTGCCCATAGTCTAGTTGGATAGAATGGCAGGCTACGAACTTGCAGACGGGGGTTCAAATCCCTCTGGGCACACCACCTCTCAAGTAAATTTGAGAGTTTTTTTATAAAAAATATCTATACAATTTAAAAAACCCAAAAGAAAGGAGAACAAAAATGGAATACATATTTGAAACACAAAACACATGTGCCAGAAAAATAAAATTCACATTAGAAGGAAATATAGTAAAAAACGTACAATTTCTTGAAGGAGGATGCCCAGGAAATCTACAAGCATTACCAAGATTAGTAGAAGGAATGACAGTAGAAGAAATCGAAGAAAAAATCGGAGGAATAGACTGTGGAGGAAGAGGCACATCATGTGCAGACCAATTAGCAAGAGCCGTAAGAAAAGCATATGAACAATCAAAACAAAAATAAAAACAAAGGTTAATATACTCAAAGCAAAAATGAGAATATTAACCTTTTAAAAAAGGTTTATAGGTAAAACCATAAAACCTAAATAAATATATAAGGAATAAACACATGGAAAATAAAAAACCAATCAAAACATTTTATCTAGACAAAGAAAAAGACATAATAATAAACTTATACCAAGAAAATCCAGATGAACTAACATACATATTAGAAACTCCAAATCACAAAAAAGGAACATTAATCACAAACCTAGCAAAAATATGTAAACTAGAAACTGAAAAAAACGAAAAAGACATGAAAATAATAAAAGGAAAAATGCCAGCAACAATAAACGCACATAACGAAGAAGTATACATATTCAGACTAGGAGGAATAAAAGTAGCAAACATATACAAAAACAGAATAGAAATAAAAGCAACAATACCAGCAATAAGCAAAACACTAATGTCACAAACAAAAAACTACAAACTACCAATCGAAAAAACAATAGTAAAAACATATTTACTAAAACAAAGCAAATTCAGAACAGACTTACACACACATATGAATGCAATACTAACACCAGACTGCCTAATAGCCTTAGGAATAAAACATCAAATAAAATATCCACTATACTACATCAAAAAAATCAACCTAAAACTAACCGAAAAACAAGAACAAAAAATAATGAAACAAAGAGAAAAAACAGAAGAACAATTCAAAGATTCGCCACTAACAGGAAAATACCTAACCAGAAAAATAGATGACAATACATTCATAAACTTTGCAGACCTAATACTAAACAATCCAGAAAATGCACAAAAAAACATAGAAAAAATAAGAACAAGTCTATCAATACTAAAAGACGGCCAAGCAGTATTCACAAATCTAGAAAAATGCTATATCTACAGATATGTATTCACAAGAGGAATAAATTCCAAAAACAAAATAGAAGTAAATGAGCAAACAATAGAAGCCATACCAGAAAAAGACATAAAACAAATACTAAAACAAATGCTAAAAGACAGCAACAAAACAAGCAAATACAAAAATAATACACTAAGACAAGACAAATTTTTATGGATAGCAAGAGAATACCAAAAACAAGGAATACAATATGTAGAAATAGCAGACACAAACCTAGTAAAAACAGGAAATCCAGCAATAGAACTACTAGAAGAAGCACATGAAATATTCCCAAAAATAGAAAAAGAAACAGGAGTAAAAATTAGATTTTTAGCAGCAATAAGAAGAATAGTACTAACCATAATAAAAGACCAACAAACAAGTGACAAATACCTAAGAGAAAATATATGTGTACTAAAAGCAGTAAGTAAAAGTCCATATGTAGTAGGAAGTGACATAATAGGAGAAGAAATAAACGACATAGAAGACCTAAAACCAGCAATAAAAGAAATAGTACAAAAAATAGCATCACAAGATGAAGGATTTACAATAAGAATACATGCAGGAGAAAACGACAGTCTACGAAAAAATGTAGAAAAATCAATAAAATGTGTAGAAGACTCACTAAAACCAGGACAAAAAATACCAAGAATAAGAATAGGACATGGACTATACTCACAAAACCCAGACACAAAAGCAGGAAAACAACTAATAGAAAAAATCAAAGAAACAAAAACAATACTAGAATTTCAACTAACATCAAACATCAGACTAAACAACTTAAGTAACCCAAAAAATCACCCAATAAAAAGATTTCTAAAAGAAGGAATAAAATGTGTACAAGGAACAGATGGAAACGGAATGTACGGAACAGATACACTAGACGAACAATTAGCACTAAAAAACCTATTAGATCTAAAAGAAACAGACCTATTAAAAATGAGAAAAGTAGAAGAAAAACTATTAGAACAAAATGAAGAATACTTTAAAGAAAAAGAAAGAAAATTCAAAGAATTTCTAGGTAACAAAACCTTACGAGAAGCAATATTAGAATTAGAAAATAAATATTTAGAACAAATAAAAAATGAAACAGAAGACTTAAGAATAGTAACAACAATAGAAGCGGAAAAAGAACTAAAACACAAAATAAAAGAACTACCAAAAACCAAAATACCAATAATAATAGCAGGAGGAAGTTTCAACAAAAAAGGAAGAAAAACAAAAATAGATGAAAGAGGACAAACAATAATAAAAAACCTAATAAAAAATCTAAACAACAAAAAAACATATTTTGTAATAGGACCAAAAGTAGAAGGCTATGAAAAAGAAATAATAGACACAATGAATAAATATAACAAAAAATTTAAAATATATGCAATAATCCCAAAAAGAATCACTAACATAGAAAAACAAAAACTAGAAGACAAATCAATAACAGGAATAAGAATCTCAACAGAAACAGAAGAACTAGGAATATACAAAAGCTTTAACTACGAAATATTTGAAAGAACAAAATCAATACTAATAGCATTTGACGGAAACACACCAGTATCAAACCTAGTACAAGAAGCAAAAAACGGAAAAGGTAAATCAAAAATATATGTAAATCAAGGAAACAAAATCCTAAAAGAAAAAATAAACTCACTAGAAGGATATGTAATACCATTTAAACTAGAAGAAGACATAGTAAAAAAGATACTACAAGAAAACCCAGAAATAGCATAAAACCAATAAAAACAAAAAAAGAACTAGATTGCTTTTAAAGGAGAAATCTAGTTCAATAAACAAAAAATAAACATATAAATATATGATTTATTATACAAGCATTTTAGCAAAAAAAACGAAGTAAGTCAATAAAAATAAACAAAAAATCAAAAAAATTTCAAATTAAACTAAAAAAGCAAAAAATAACAAATCAATCCATAACATCAAAAACTTTCAAATCCTTAAAAGCAGGATCATACAAGTTTTTACCAGTATAATCAAAACGAGAACCATGACAAGGGCAATCCCAAGTTTTATCAACATCATTCCAAGAAAGAAGACAACCCAAATGAGTACAAAAAGGACTAACAGCAAAAATATTATCATCAACATCCCTAAAAAAACCAACCTTATCACCATTAACCTCAACAATACCACCAGAATTTAAAGGGATATCTTCAAAATGCAAATGAGACCTTTTAATTTTATCAATAAGCAACGACTTAGAAGACTGAACAACCATATTCTTAAACTCATCCCTATTTTTAATAGGATTTAAACGAGAAGAATTGAAAATAGAAGAATACACATTATCCTTACCAGTAATCATATCAACAACAATATTAGCAGCAACATTAGACAAAGACATACCCCACTTTTTAAACCCAGTACCAACATAAAAATTAGGCAAATTATTAGCAAACAAACCAATATAAGGAATTTTATCTAAAGAAACACAATCTCTAGTATTCCAACGAAACAAAACATCACAATCAGGATAATACTTTTTAGCAAGATTCTCCAAAACACCATAAGTAGAATCATAATTACAATAAGACCCAGTCTTATGCTCAGCACCACCAATTAAAAGCAAATTTTTCTTCCCAAACTTTGCCGTTCTAAAAGAAAACGAAGGAGAATCAGCAGAAATAAACATACCATCAAACAAACTCTTTTTAGTATCAACAGCAATCAAATAAGAAGAAGACTGATACATTTTAGTAAAATAAAAACCAGGAACATTAATAAAAGGATAATGACAAGCTAAAATTACAAACTTACTCCTAACCCTATACCCAACATCATCACAAGAAACAACATAAGAACCATTATCCTGACGAACATCACTAACAGTAGTATGAGTAAAAAATCTAGTAGAATCACAAATAGAATTACAAAGACCCCACACATATTTTAAAGGATGAAACTGAGCCTGATTTTTAAAACAAACACTACCAGCAATATTAAAAGGAAGCCCAACAGAACTAGCAAACTCACAAGGGAAATTTAGAGACCTAACAGCTTCAACCTCATCACGAATAGACTTAAGTCTATCAAAATCAGTAGTATAAACAAAATTATTTTCAAAAGAAAAATCACAAGAAATATTTTCTTTATCAATAATGCTCTTAATATTAGTAATAGCAGATTCATTAGCCTCCAAATACAATCCAGCAAAATGATGGCCAAAATTATTAATCAAATAACTATAAAAAAGACCATGTTGACTAGTAATTTTTCCAGTAGTATTTCCAGTAGTTTTACCAGCAATATCATCTTTATCAATAACAACAACATCAAAACCAAGTAAATTCAAATAATAAGCACAAGTAACACCAAAAATACCAGCACCAACAATACAAACATCACAACAAATATCCTGAGACAACCTAGGAAAATTACGTACACCATCAAAAGACTTACTCCACAATGAATCCATAAAAATCACTCTCCTAAAAACATAATTATATTATAACCAAAAAAACAGTACATATCCCAAAAACAAACAAAAAATACCGCTAGACAAAACACAAAAAAAATGATATACTGACCACATACAAAAATAAAAATAGGTTTATAGGTAAAACCATAAAAACCTAAATAAAAATACAAGGAGATAAACAATGAAAGAAGAATCAAAAAAACTATTTATCAACAAAGAAACAGGCTGGAAAAACATAACACCAGAACAAAAACAAGAAATATTTAAACTATCAGAAGAATATATGCAATTTTTAAACAAAGCAAAAACAGAAAGAGAATTCATAAAAGAAGCCAAAAAACTAGCAGATAAAAATGGATACACAGACATAATAAACAAAAAAGAACTAAAACCAGGAGACAAAATTTACTTTATAAACAGAGAAAAAAGTATGTATCTAGCAATAATAGGAGAACAAAACATAGAAGAAAATGGACTACACATAATAGGCTCACATGTAGACTCACCAAGACTAGACCTAAAACCAAACCCACTATGTGAAGAAGGAGGATTTGCCTACTTCAAGACCCACTATTACGGAGGAATCAAAAAATACCAATGGACAACAATCCCATTAAGCTTACATGGAGTTATAGTAAAAACAAATGGAGAAAAAATTGAAATAAACATAGGAGAAAGCGAAAAAGACCCAATATTCACAATAACAGACCTATTACCACACCTAGCACAAGAACAAATGGAAAAAAAGCTAAAAGACGGAATAGGAGGAGAAGACCTAAAAATACTAATAGGAAGCATACCAAGTGACGATGAAAAAGCATCAGAAAAAATAAAACAAAACATACTAAGCCTACTAAACGAAAAATATGGAATAACAGAAATAGACTTTAACAGCAGTGAAATAGAAGTAGTACCAGCATTCAAAGCAAGAACACTAGGACTAGACCAAAGCATGGTAGCAGCATATGGACAAGATGACAAAATATGTAGCTATATATCACTAGCAGCAATGATGCAACTACAAAAAGTAAAAAACACAGCAGTATGCATACTATCAGACAAAGAAGAAATAGGAAGCATGGGAAACACAGGAATGGAATCACACATGTTTGACTTCTTCATATCTGAAATACTAAACAAACTAGGAATAAACAAACCAAACCTATTAGACAGAATATTTTGCCTATCAAAAATGCTATCATCAGATGTAGACGCAGGATATGACCCAATATATGAATCTGTATCAGACACACTAAATGCAGGATACTTAGGAAAAGGAATAGCACTAAACAAATACACAGGAGCAAGAGGAAAATCAGGAGCATCAGACGCAAATGCAGAATATGTAGCATGGATAAGAAACATACTAGAAAAAAATAACATAAAATACCAAGTAACAGAACTAGGAAAAGTAGACATAGGAGGCGGAGGCACAATAGCATATATACTAGCAAACAAAGGAGCAGATGTAATCGACTGTGGAGTACCAGTACTATCAATGCATGCACCATATGAAGTAACCAGCAAATACGACATATATGAAGCATACAAAACATATGAAGCATTTTGGAAAGAATAAATAAGAACAAGAATCACAAAAAATAAAGAATATTATACAACACAAAGTATAATATTCTTTATTTTTATCTAAATAAATTCCATAATAAACAGTAATTTTATATAAAATTACAAACTAACTAATTCATCAACAACCTTATTTATAAATTTAACCTTATCATCAGTCAATAAACTAATTTTATAAGACAAATCTGTTTGAAATTTAACTTCATCATTAGTAATCAAATCATTAAAAACAACATTAGGAGGGACACCTAAAACATTCATATAATTAACTAAAGTCTCTAATTTAATTCCACTATTACCATTTTCCAATCTTGAAATATATTTTTCAGAAATTTTCAACTTTTCAGCAACCTTATCTTGAGTTAAATGAGATTTCTTTCTATAAGTTTTAAAAATTTTACCAATAGAAGAATCAATATTAGATTTAACATTAACTGACATAATACACCTCCATCAAAAAATTAATAAAAATAACTACATAAAAAGTCAAATAAAATTGTCAGCCACAAAAAATGAGGATAAAATCCACATTAATATAACAAATTATACAATATAATTTTCAAAAAATCAATACCATATCGACAAAATACGACAAAAAAATAAAAAATAAACCAGAAAATACAAAACATTTTTTAGATATTCAAAAACACATAAAAATAACACTATCTTAAAAATACTTAAAATAGTGTTATTTTTATTTTTTTGGTGAATCGAAACTTTTTAAATCCGAACCCTATATATTTAAGAAATGGAACAATAATATATTTTTATTATTCATAATGTGACCACATACTTAATATTTTTACTGTTTGTTCTTTTTCTAATACTTCATAAATTAGCCTATGTTGTATGTTTATCCTTCTTGAATATAAATCTTTTAAATCACCGTAACAATTTTTCATAGGGTGGTGGATTTTGAAATGGATTATTTTTTATAACTTCAATTAAAGATTTAGCTTTTTTTGCTAGATTGTTCTGTTTTAATTTATCAATATCTTTTAGTGCTTTTTTATGATATTCTATTTCATACAATTACCAATCCACCTCGTCTTCTTTTACAAAATCCTCATCAGAAGAATTCTTCCTTTTTATAAGTTCTTCTTTTAATTTTGGTATGGAAGATATATATAATGTTTCTATTAAATTATTATAATCTTCTTCAGATAAAACAACTGCATTTCCATTTTTTGTTGATATATTAATAGGTTCATTGTATTTTATTGCATTTTCTATAAGTTTATAAATATCTCTTCTAAAATTTGTTATATTGGTATTAGTCATTTTAAACACCTCCATATATAATTATATTATAGCATACGTTTTTGAGTACGTCAATATTTATTATATTAATTTTTAATAAAAATATTTAATTATTTATAATATTGTTTTATCAAGAAATTAGTGATATTATTCATAAAAATATAATAAATTAAGTTTAACAACTTTTAAGTATAATACACAAATAGTAATAATATAAAAAATATAACATTTTAATTATTTTTTATATAAAAACCTCCATCAAAACCAATGTTGAAATAACTTGAATTAAGTTGTTTTTTATGAATAAGTTTACTATTTTTATACACTGAAATATATTTGTCATTGCTATTAAAAGGTATATTATAATCACCTAAATTACTTATATCTTCAATATTATCTATCTTTTTTGCTTTTTTAGGTAAATATTTTACTAAGCTATAATCTCCAACTCCAATACCCAAACTAATTTCCTCACAATATTTTTCATTAATTACATATGCAAATTCCTTACTATCTCCAAATCCACCATTACCACGTGAAATATATACTAATACTAAATCACTATTCATTATTAAATAATATTCTTTAATGAAACTACCCAAAAATAACAAAATAGGTAATATAATCAACAACAATATAAATAGTAATGCTTTTTTGGATAAAGAAGGTTTTTCATTGTTTTTTTTAATTCTTTTCGAACATATAATAATAGATATAATATAGTTTATTATTGCAATCAGTGCTATAAATGCTAAAAATAAAATCTCAAGTCCTATATCTAAACATAAAATATCTGGGATAACAACAGCACCTAAAATTAAGTATATTATATAAAAAATAATAACTATTTTTATACTTTTACTATTATTTTTGTTTTTATTATTTATTGAATAAATCAATATTAGTATTGAAAGTAAACTAATTACTATTAAAATAAAATAAATACAGTTTTTTAACAACATATTATTTTGCTTTCTCCTTTCCCATGCAATATTGGTTATTAATATACAATGTAAATTGTAAAGAAAAAATTAATAAATATATTAACTTCAAAAATTTCATACATAATAAAAAATTGCTATCCAAGTTCGGATAGCAATACTTTGGTGAGCCAGGAGGGGTTCGAACCCCCGACCCCAGGCTTAGAAGGCCTGTGCTCTATCCAACTGAGCTACTGACCCAAATCGATAACAATAACAATAATAGCACAAAAAAATAAAAAAGTCAATACAAAAAAACAAAAAATCAAGCAAAAACCAAAAGTTTTAAAAAGCCCAAAAGTCCAAAAATAATAAAAAGCAAATTAGACAAAAACTGAATATACTGCTGTTTCAATTTAGTTCCAATAAATCTACCAAACAAAATAGCCACACTATTACTAGCAACCATCCCACAAACAGCCCCCAAAATAAGCCAAAACTTATCCAAAGGATACTCAATACCAAGACCCAAAGAAGACAAAAAAGTCTTATCACCAAACTCCCCAACAAAAATAGAAAAAGCAATAATCAAACAATAATGCAAATTTAAACCAGAAGAAAATTTACTAACAATTCCAGTTTTGCCATCAGAAGAAACCAAAACATCAGATTCCCTATGTAAAAAGCCCCAAATTCCAAAAAACACAAAAGACAAATAAGTAAAAAAAGACAAATAAAAACGAGCACCAGAAGAAATAAGACCAAGACTACTACCAAACCAAATAGCTAAACCATGACTAAAAAAAGTACCAAGAGCAACACCAAACAAGATACTTGAAACCTTAAGTTTATTACAAAAAGACAAAACAATAAGTTGAGTCTTATCACCAAGCTCAGAAACAAAAATAAGCATAAAAGCAACAAAAAAACAATAAATAAAACTCATAAAAATCACCTTTTTCAAACTTATTAATAACTATGAAAAAAACAATCAAAATATGAAAAATAAAAACAAATGTGAAATCTTTGTGAAAAACTTTACAATAATCAAATAAAATGATATTATACTAGGGAAATAAGAGAAACAAAAAGGAGGAAGTAACCGTGATAGAGGTGAAAAATGTTACAAAAAAATACGGAAGTGTTGTAGCCGTAGACAACATAAGTTTTAAAATCGAAAACGGAGAAATAATGGGATTACTAGGACCAAACGGAGCAGGAAAAAGTACAACAATGAACATGATAACAGGATATGTTGAACCAACAGAAGGAACTATAATAGTAGACGAATATGACATAGAAAAAAAGCCAAAAAAAGCCAAAAAACAAATAGGATACATGCCTGAAGGGGTACCACTATATAATGACATGACAGTAAAAGAATTTATTACATATATGGCACAAATCAAAAAAATAGACAAAAAAACAAGAAAAGAAAAAATACAACAAATAATAGAAAAAACAGGACTAGAAGAAGTAGAGCAAAAGCTAATAAAAAATTTATCAAGAGGATACAAACAAAGAGTTAGCATGGCAGGAGCCTTAGTAGGAGACCCACCAATACTAATACTAGATGAACCAACAGTAGGGCTAGACCCAAAACAAATAACAGAAATAAGAAACCTAATAAAAGAACTAGGAAAAACACACACAGTAATACTAAGCTCACACATATTATCAGAAGTAAGTCAAATATGTGACAAAGTAATAATAATAAACAAAGGAAAAATAATAGCAATAGACACACCAGAAAACCTAGAAAACAAAGTAACAAACAAAAATATAGTATATATAACAGTAGAAGACAACAATGACAAAATGAAAGAAGTAACAAAAACAATAAAAGAAATAACAAAAATAGAACTAATAAAAGAAAACAGTGATAAAACCAAACAATATTTAATAGAATCAAGCAAAGATACAGACCTAAGAAAAGTACTATTTAAAGAACTAGCAAACCAAGACATCACAATATTTGAAATGAAAAAAGCAGATGTAACACTAGAAGATGCATTCATGAAATTAATAGAAGGAGGTAACTAATCAATGTGGGCAATAATAAAAAAAGAACTAAAATCATACTTTACAACACCAATAGGATATATATTTATAGGAGTATTCCTAATAGCATTTAGTGTATCATTTTATTTCACAGTAATAGGATATGGAAATGTAAATTATGAATACATATTTTACACATCACCAACAATATTTGTACTAGCATTTATTATACCATTACTAACAATGAGAACATTTGCAGAAGAAAGGAAAAATGGAACAGAACAACTATTATTAACATCACCACTAAGTGTAACCAAAATAGTATTAGGAAAATTAATAGCAGCATTAGTAATAGTAATAATTACAGAAATAATGACACTTATGTACTTCGGAATATTATGTCATTATGGTATGCCACACATCTCAACAGCACTAACAACATTATTAGGATTTTTCCTATTTTGTCTATCATACATATCATTCGGACTATTTGCATCAAGCATAGCAGAAAACCAAATAATAGCAGGAATAGCATCAATATTATTTTTTGTAATATTATGGATACTACCAAACTTTAATGAAATATTTACAAACATTTCACTAATAGAGATGTTCTATAAATACACACAAGGGCAAATAAGTATAACAAACACAGTAACATACCTAACATTCACAATAACATGTATATTGCTAACAATAATCGTATTACAAAGAAGAAAAAGTGTGAAATAAGGAGGGATAAAATTGAAAAATAAAAAGCCAAAAGAGCCAAAAGAAGAAAAAAAACCAAACAAATTCATAAAAGCCATAAAAAAGAAATGGTTAGTAGATAACACAAAAACAGCAATATTAATATTAATAATAATAGCAATATTTACAGGAATAAACATAGGAATGCAAAAATTAGATATAACACCAATTGATTTAAGTCAAGAAAAACTATATACACTAACAGAAGAAAGTAAAGAAAAAGCAAAAAAAATAGACAAAGAAATCAATATGTATTTTATAGAATATAATGAAGAAGACACAACAGTAGACCTAGCAAAAGAATATGCCAAACAAAACGAAAAAATAAAAGTAGAAATAGCAAAAGCAGAAAATAGACCAGACTTAGTAGAAAAATATGGAATAGAAACAGGTTCAGCAGGAATAATAATAGAATGTGGAGAAAAATACAAAATATTAACAACAGATGAACTAGTAACATATGATTACTCTACAAATGACACAATAAATATAGCAGAAGAAAAACTTACAGCAGCATTACAATCAGTATCAACAGATGATATACCAAAAATATATTTCTTAAAAGGAAATACTGACCTAACATTTGAAGATGGATTACAATATTTAAACATGTATTTAGAAAACGAAGTAAATGAAGTTGAAGATCTAGACATACTAACACAAGGAAAAGTACCAGACGACTGTGACACACTAGCAATTACAATGCCAAGACAAGATTTTGATGATATAACCACAAATGCAATTATAGACTACATAAACTCTGGAAGAAACATATTATGGTTCTATTCAGCAACAGCACAAGAAACAAACTATGAAAATGTAAACAAAATATTTGATATGTATGGAATAAAACCATTTAAAAAAGGAATAGTAAGAGAAACAAACACAGACATGACAGTAGCAGAATCACCATCTCTAATATTACCAATAATAAATGAATCAACAGCAACAAACAAAATAAACAATTCAGAAGGAGTAATATTAGTTAATGCAACAAAAATAGAAACACAAGATGACGAAAAACTACAAGAAATGAAAATAACAAAAACAGACTTATTAACAACAAGTGATCAAAGTTATTTCAGAACAAATTTTGAAAATCAACAAGATGAAGCACAATCAGATGATGAAATAGGAACATTTACATTAGGAGTACAAATGGAAAAAACACTAACAGAAGCAAATGAAGAAACAGGAGAACCAGCAAAAACATCAAAACTAATATTATATGGAGATGAATACTTCATATCAGACATACAACTAATACAAGAATCACAATTACCAGCAATAGGATTTAGACAAAACAAAGACCTAGTATTAAACTCAATAGCATATTTATCAAACAGAGAACAAGACATAACAGTACGAAAAAACACAGGAACAGTTACATATACAGCAACTGAAAAAGAAAACAGAATAATATTAGCAATTATATTCTTAGTACCATTAGCAATCATAATATTAGGAATATTAGTATGGATAATAAGAAGAAAATCAAAAAGATAGAATAAAACTTGAAAAGACCTCATAAACTAAAAAGAGGTCTTTTTGTTAAAGGAGTAAATAAAAATGAAAAACAGCCTAAAAATCATACTAATAATAATAGGAACATTAATAGGAGCAGGATTTGCATCAGGACAAGAAATATACATATTCTTTTTCTCACATGGAATAAAAGGAATATTAGGAATAATAATATCAAGTATATTAATAGGAATAGCAATAAACAAAACATTACAAATAGTAAATAAATATAAAATAAACACATATAAAGACTTCTTAAATACACTACTAAAAAACAACACAAAAATAAAAACAATAATAAATGTAATAATAAATACATTTATCCTAATAACATTTTTTATAATGATAGCAGGATTTGGTGCATACATGGAACAAGAACTAAAAATAAATAGCTTAATAGGAAGCGGAATATTAGCAACAATAACATTCATAATATTCATGACAAATATAAAAGGACTAGTAAAAGCAAATGAAATAATAGTACCAATACTAATAGGACTGATATCAATAATAGGAATAATAAACTTAAAAGAACTATTAACAGGAAACCTGCAAAATAATATAATATCAACAAACAAAACCAAATATTATATAGATGCAATACTATACAGCAGTTATAACAGCATCTTATTAATACCAGTACTAATAACACTAAAAAATTACATCAAAGACAAAAAACAAATAAAACAAATATCAATAATAAGCACAATAATAATAGCAATATTATCAATAATAATCTACTTATTACTAATACAAATAGATACAGACATAACACAATTAGAAATGCCAGCAGTTTATATAGTTTCAAATATAAACAAAACCCTAAAATACATCTATGGATTCATAATCTTAGGATCAATATTCACAACAACAATATCATTAGGAACCAGTTTTTTAAAAAACACAGCAACAAACAAAAAGAATCATACTCTAATAGCAGCAATAATATGTATAACATCAATACTAGTCTCAAAAATAGGATTTTCTAATCTAGTAAACCTTTTATATCCAATCTTTGGATATATAGGAATATTACAAATAATAAAAATAATATTTACAAAAACATAAAAAGAGGGTAAAATAATAACCCTCTTTTTAGATTACATCAAAATAAAAAATAAATCCAAAATTCATTGCATTTTTAACTTATTTATGCTTAAATATAAATATAAAATTAAAAATCCAGAAAGGGAAAAACAAATGAAAAACTTTTTTGAAAATAAAGAAACAAAAAAAATAAACAAAAAGAAAATAGCAATAACAATATTAATAATACTAGTATTAATAGCAGTTATAACCCTAACAATAATATATATAAAAAACGAACAATTTAGAGAATGGTTTGATACAAGCATACTACAAAAAGAAGTAGACCAAAACAAACTAGCAATAATAGAACTAAAAGAAGAAGATAACCCCCAAATATATGCATTCAATCAAAACATAGGAGTATTAAGCAAAAACAAGTTAAAACTATACAACAATACAGGAAAAGAACAAGCAAATTTAACAGTAGAAATATCAAACCCAATATACTCTTCAAACGGAAGATATCTAGCAATAGCAGAAAACAAAGGGCAAAAAATATATCACATAACAGACAACAACATAACATGGGAAAAAACAGTAGAAGGAAACATCTCACAAATACAAGTAAACCCAAATGGATATGTAGCAGTAATAATAGTAGGAACAACAAACAAAACAATGATAACATTATATGATGACAAAGGAGAAAGTTTATTCAACACGTATCTATCAACATCAAGAGTATCAGATGTCACAATATCAAAAGACAATAAATATCTAGCAATGGCAGAAATAGATACAACAGGAATAGTAATAGAATCAAAAATAGAAGTAATAGACATCGAAAAAGTAAAAACAGATGCAGAAAACTCAAAAGTAGCAACATACACATTTGACAACAACGAATTAATAACAAACATAGAATATCAAAACAAAGACCAACTAATATGTATGACAAAAGACAAAATAATGCAAATATCACTAGAAGGAAACAAAGAAGAAATTCACAACAATGAAAAAACAAAAACAACATTTCAAACAATACAATTAAACAACAATGTAGCAACAATAGAAGAACAAACATCAAACCTATTCACAGCAGACTCAATAGTAACAATAATAAACACCGAAAATAAAAACCAAATAACATATACAGCAAATGCAGTAACAAAAGACATCTACACCTACAATGACATAATAGCCCTAAACCTAGGAACAGAAATAGAATTCATAAATACAGGAGGCTGGCTAGTAAAAAGATATAAAGCAGAACAAGAAATAACAGATGTTACACTATCAGACAACATAGCAGGAATAATATACAGAGATAAAATAGAAATAATAGATCTATAAGGAGGGAAACAACATGATAGCAGATATAATAATAATAGCAACATTAGCACTATCAACATACTTAGGATACAAAAAAGGTCTGATAGAATTAGGAGTCAAAGTATTTGCAGTAATAATAGCACTAGTAGCAACACTAATATTATACAGACCATTATCAAATATAATAATAAACACAACAAACCTAGACGAAACAATACAACAAAAAATAATAAAAAAATCAGAAACAACACAAAACACCGAACAAGAAGGAGTAATATCAGAAATAAAAAATCAAATATTACCAGAAACAGCAAAAGAAATTTCATACAACATAATCAGAACAGGAGTAATGTTCATATTATACATAATAATAAAAATAGCATTAAAATTTGTAACAATACTTGCAAACCTAATCGCTAAGTTACCAATATTAGAACAATTCAACGAATTAGGAGGAACAATATATGGAATAATACGAGGACTAATATTAATATATGCAGTATTATTAATAATAGAACTAACAATAGGAATAAACACAAACAATAAAATAAACGAAGAAATAGAAAACTCAATAATAACAAAAGAAATGTACAAATATAATATAATAAAACTATTAGTTTGAAAAAATACTAAAAAACAACAAAATACAAAAAAAATATTGCCATATTACAACTAATTTGATATACTATTAGCATAAACTTTTAAGGAGGCAAATCGTGAGTAACAAAAAAACACAAACACAAAAGAAAAATAAAACAAAAAATAAAAAAAAGAAAAAAAATACAATAATTAAAAAAATACTAATACTAATGCTACTACTAATAATAGCAGGAATAGCATGGTTTTTATATAAATCACATAGAAATGGTGGAGGAGTCAGTGGAATGCTAGCAACAGTAGTAGGTCATGACGAAAACACCAAAAAAAATCTACCAGAACTAAAAATATTATTACTAGGAGTAAGTACAGACTTAGGAGATACAGCACCAACAGACACAATAATGATAGCATCATATAACCCAAACACACAAAAAGCCAATTTAATATCAATTCCAAGAGACACATATATAGGAAAAAACAAAAACAAAGCAACACCATCAGACAAAATAAACAGCCTATATTCAATAAGTGTAGATAAAACACTACAAGCTGTAAATGACTTAACAGGGCTAGATATCAAATACTATGCAGTAATAAAAACAGAAGCACTAATAGAATTAGTAGATGCAATAGGAGGAGTAGAATTTGATATACCTATAGACATGTATTACACAGACCCAACACAAAATCTAGTAATAAACCTAAAATCAGGACTACAAACAGTAGATGGAGAAAAAGCTGAACAACTATTAAGATTCAGAAAAAACAACGATGGAACAACATATTCAGAAGAATATGGAGACAATGACACAGGAAGAATGAGAACACAAAGAGACTTCATAATGACAGTAATGAAACAAACTCTAAAACCAGAAAACATATTCAAATTAGGCGAAATATTAGACATCGCCCAAAAGAATGTAGAAACAAATGTAGATATAGGATATATAAAAGACTACATACCATATGCAGTAGAATTCAGTACAGATAATTTAACAACAGACGTAATACCAGGCGAAAACAAACAATTACCAGAACAAACAAAACAATGGTGGTTTTTCGAAGCAGATGAAGACGGAGTAGAAGAAATGATACAACAATATTTTTACGGAGTAACACCATCAGGAGAAAGTAGTGGCAACACAACAACAGGAGCAACAACCACAACAAGAAATGGAAGTCAAACAACATCTGACTCAAAACTAAAAATACAACTTCTAAATGGATCAGGCCAAGAAAGCAAACTAAAACAAGCCAAAGAACTATTAGAAGAAAAAGGATATCAAGTAACCACATCAGAAACATCAGAGATATCTAAAACAATAATAAACAACCAAAAAGAAGTAAATGAAGAAACACTAAACGAAATAAAAACCACAATAGGAGCAGGAAGCATAACAAGCAAAAAAAACCTAAATAGTAAAACAGATTTAGTAATCATTATCGGAAACGATTTTAATGCATAAAAACATGCCCTATAAACAAATTATAGGGCATAACTTTTTTCTCAAACTAAATTTTTTTCCTTTTTAAAAATTTTCCAAACAATAAAAAGAATAAAACAACCAAAACAATAATCAAAAGAGAAATCTGTAAAAAGTAAGATTTAGAAGCAGAAAAATCAACATCATGAGAAGCAACCAAATCAACAGAATAAGAAGAACCATCAACAACATAAGTAGCATACCCCAAAACCTTACCAGAAGCAATAGGAGCTGAAGGAATATCATACAAAGTAATTTGAGGAGAAACACTATCAGCTAAAAAATCTGAACTAGTCAAAGCAGAAACATTATCAGCAAGTACTAAAGAAAGTGAGCAAGTTTCAGGAGTACCATTAGGAATATCAACCTCAGTTACAGACTTTCCTTTAACAGCAATATTATTAAAAGCAAAATTAGAAAAACCATACTCAAACAAAGACTTAGTATCAACAAAACGAGCATCAGAAGTTTCAGAAGAAAGAACAACACAAGTACACTCCAATCCATCTTTTTCCGCAACAGAAGCAAGGCAATATCTAGCAGGAGTTGTAAAACCAGTTTTAGCATAAGAAACATAAGGATAAAAAAGAGGATTATCATCTTTATCTTTAAACATAGAATTAGTATTTTCAAAAAATCTCTCATCAGATAAATTGGTAGCAGGAATCCTACAAGATCTAAGAGAACTATAATGCTGAAAAGTAGTATTTTTAATACAATATTGCATTAAAGAAGCAATATCATGAGCAGTAGAAAAATGATTAGTATCATGCATACCACTAGGATTAGTAAAATGAGAATTATTAAGACCAAGCTCAGAAAGTTTATTATTCATACGATTAGCAAAACCATCAATAGAACCATCCATATAAAAAGCCAAAACATTAGCAGCATCATTAGCAGAATAAACCATCATAAGTTGCAAAAGCTCATCAACCGAAAGCTGTTCATCTGTCTTAAGTTCAGCAATACTATAACCCTCAGGAATAGATGAAATAGCCTCATAAGGAACAGTAACAATATCATTCAAACTACCATTTTCAATAACCAAAATAGCAGTCATAATTTTAGTAACACTAGCAGGTTCCATATGTTCCTCACTATTTTTTTGAAAAAGAACTTTTGAAGTAGAATTTTCTACTAAAACAGCAGCATTAGAAGAAACAGAAGGTGCATCAGAAACAGCAAAACAAGTAGAACCCAAACTAAATAAACCTAAAAAAAAGCCAATCAAAAAAATACGTTTAAGACATTTCATAATAAAAATTATTCCTTTCCATAAATACTCAAAATTCTAATATATACTATATATTATTTTAAAATAATTTTCAATAGAATATAAAAATAAAAAATCATACGATAATGATTAAAAAATTTGCATTAAAATTTTCTTATACAATCATTTATTTAATGTAAATAAAACTCATAAAAAGATTGTAAATATAACAAAAAGGAAGTAAAAAATGAAAGAACTAAACAAAAAACAAAAAATCATATTAATAATAATCCTACTAATAATAGGAGGAGCAATAATTTACTACGTATATGGTAAAGATCAAACAACAAACAAAAGCGAAGAAATACTACCATATGAAGAAAACGAAACTCAAGAAATTTCAGAAGAAACAACAGACGAAGAAAAAGAACAAATAATAATATACATCACAGGAGAAGTAAACAAAGAAGGAATATATGAACTACCTGAAGGAAGCAGAATAGCAGATGCAATAGAAGAAGCAAATCGGGATAACAGAAGAAGCCTACACAGAAGAAATAAATCTAGCATACAAACTAGAAGATGGAATGAAAATAAAAATTCCAAATAAACAAGAAATAAAAAATCAAACACAAGAACAAAAAGAAGAAATATACATATCAGAAGAAAGTGGAGTAACAACAAATGAAACCTCAAAAGAAACAACTAAAGAAACAAACAAAAAAATAAACATCAACACAGCAACACAAGAAGAACTAGAAACCCTAACAGGAATAGGAACCTCAACAGCCAACAAAATAATACAATACCGAAAAGAAAACGGCAACTTCAAAACACCAGAAGACCTAAAAAATGTAAGCGGAATAGGAGAAGCAAAATACAATAAAATAAAACAAAATATAACAACAAAATAAAAATCACCCAAAAAATATACAAAAAATTGTTTACAACAAAAAAACGTAATGATATAATTAAAACATCAAAAAACAAAAGAAAAGGGGGTGAAAAAATGACAAAAGCAAAAAAAATACTTCTAGCAATAATTGCAATATTATTCGCAATTTTAATATTCCCAACAATAGCAAAAGCCGCAAATATTACATACAAAACAGAATATTATTCTAGTATAAATACAGCAATATATGTAAATGGACTAGAAAATAATTTAGAAGATGGCTATGATTATTATATATATGTAACACAAGATAATACAACAACTACAGATACTATATTTAATAAAGCAACTTTTGCACAACTAGATAGCTTATTTTATGATTCTATAAGCAATCAATTTTATATAAAAGTATCTACTAATACAGGTATATTTGAAAAAGCTGGAGACTATTATGCATATATAGTTAAAGGGAAAGTTGCACAAGGCTCTACATTTACTTTAATAGATGGTCCAACAAAACTAGAAAGACCTAACTTACTTCCAAATGGAGAAAGAATAGAAATGCATTTTAACAAAAATGGAGCATCATATTATATAAGTCAATATGATTACTACACAAAAATGTTTGGAACAGACAGAAAAATAAACTTCCATCTAGGAAAAATTGAAGATACAACAATACTAACAAAATTAACAAATAAAACATCAGATGCATATGACGCTTTGTATAACTATGCTAAAAACAATACTAACTATTTATATTCAGGAAATTTTGACACAACATCAACTGCTACTTTAAACTACAATATATGGCAAGATTACACAGGAATTAAAGATGGAGAATATTATTTTGTATATTATGAACTAGATACAGAAAACGGAAAATATATACAATTAGACGATGTACAAGTATATACAGGTAAAAATGGATTACCAGATGAATTTGTTGCATATAATCCATCAACAGGAGGAACACAAACACCAGGAACACAACAAAATCCATCAACTAACAACTCTGGAACAAGTAACAACAAACAAGACTCAACAACAGCAAAAGGAATATTACCATATACAGGACTTAGCATAGGAATAATAACAATGATTATTTTAGTAGCAATTGGAGGTACATATACATTCATTAGATATAACAGACTAAAAGGAATATAAAAGGGGTACATAATGAAAAAAAATTATAAAAACAAAATACTTCTAATATCTTTATTTATAGTTATATTTATTGCAATAATAATCGTTTCATCTATAAAAGTATATTCAATATACTCTAATAAAAACACAACAAAAACACAAAAAGAAAATAAAACAAATACATATAAAACATTAGATGAAATAGCTATTAATAAAAAAGAAAAATCAACAGAAAACACCGAGGAACAAAAATCAGATACAGAAAATAAACAAACACCAGAACAACAAGAACCACAAGTATATACATATACAGCTAGTAATGGACAAACCTATGATATGATAGGAACAATAAAAGTACCAAGCTTAAACATAGAATATCCGATATTAGCAAGTTATTCTGAAGATTTACTAAAAGTATCTGTAACAAAATACTGGGGAGGCAACCCAAATGAAGTAGGTAATTTATGTATTCTAGGACATAACTATAAAAACTCAAAATTCTTCGGAAACCTACCAAATATTCAAAAAAATGCAATAATACAAATAACAGATTTAAAAGGAAGAACATTAGAGTATAAAGTATATGAAACAGCAATCATAAGTCCAGATGACATGTCATGTACAAGTCAATTAACAAATGGACATACAGAAGTTACCTTAATAACATGTTATTATGAAAACCCAACTGGAAAAGCAACAAAACGATTTGTCGCAAAAGCAAGAGCGAATTAATAAAGAATAGAAAATTTTTAACAATAAAAAATATTGTACTATTGCAAAGTACAATATTTTTTTAACCATTAAATTTATTTAAAAATATTCCAACACCATGTACAATTTGAGTAGAATGTTTATTAGCAATTTCTTTACCAATAGCCTTTCCACCAACAGTTATGGCTGACACCAAAGCACTCAATATAAACTGTATATTAAAATTCAAATTTGCCTGAGACGTTATCTTCAAAGCAATTAAAGCACTTATAGCACCACTTAATACACCACAAATATCTCCAATAACATCAGCACAAATATTAGCAACCTTAGAAGCATTTTTAATTAATTTTATAGAATCCTTTGATCCCTTTACTTTTTTTGTAGCCTTAGCATGAAACTCCTCTTCATTAGCTACTGTCACAGCAACACCAATTATATCAAATAAAATACCTATTATTACAACAAATATAAGAATCAATATTGCCGGAAATATACTCAAATTTGACACACCATTAGTTGAAACATATGACATTATTATAGACAATATAAAAGTAGTTATAAAAACCTGTACAAACCATTTTCTATTCGAGTGATCATCTTTTTTATTTTTATCCATTTTTACTATCATTCCTTTCTTGCCTTCGCTATCGCTACGTCTGCGAAAGGCACAAATTTGTATGAAAAATTTTA
>CANRBI010000017.1 GCA_947628775.1 uncultured Clostridia bacterium | reverse complement strand
TAAAATTTTTCATACAAATTTGTGCCTTTCGCAGACGTAGCGATAGCGAAGGCAAGAAAGGAATGATAGTAAAAATGATTAATAGAGAAAATAATCCTGAGTATGTTAATAGTTTTTTAGATTATAGTACAACAATATTAAATAAATCAGCTAATAGTATTAAAGAATATAACTATGATTTAGCCATGTTTTTGAAATTTATAAAAATACATTTTAATTTAACAAAAGAACATGACTTCTCTAAAATAGAAATAGAAGATATTTCAATAGATACTATCAAAAAAATACAATTAGACGATATTCACGCTTTTATAAGTTATTTAGCAGTTGAACAAAAAAGTAAACCTGCTACACGTGCTCGTAAAGTTTCTACAATAAGAATTTTCTTTAAATATTTAAGTCAAAAAGCAAAATTAATTGAAACTAACCCTGCTCAGAACTTAGAAACACCTAAACTAGATAAAAGATTACCTAAATACTTAAATTTAGATGATAGTAAAAAACTATTAGAAGTAACAGATAATAAAGATAATAGAAATCATGAAAGAGATTATGCTATTCTTACTTTATTTTTAAATTGTGGTATGCGTCTTTCAGAATTAGTAAATATAAATATAAATGACATTGATTTTAATGAAAATAAATTAACTGTTATAGGTAAAGGTAATAAAGAAAGAGCAATCTATTTAAACTCTGCATGTATTAAAGCAATTAATGACTATTTAGCAGTTAGACCAAAAGTAGGTATAAAAACAGATAAGCAAAATTCTAATAAAGCACTATTTTTAAGTGAACGTAAAGAAAGGATTAGTAGAAGAACAGTACAACATATTGTATATACAAAACTTTTATCAGCTGGATTAGACCCTTCAAAATATTCTACTCATAAATTACGTCATACAGCTGCAACATTAATGTATCAATATGGACAAGTTGATATAAGAGCACTTCAAGAACTACTTGGTCATGAGAGTATATCTACAACAGAAATATATACACATGTAGATAATTCACAAATAAGAAATGCAGTCGAAAGTAATCCATTAGCAAATTTAAAGGGTTAATACATAAAAGTATTAGCCCTTATTGTAAATCTGAGGATACCCACTGCAATCTTTGATTGCAAAGTAAGACCCAAGTTCTTATTTATCATAAATTTTTAGGTAATATGGTTGTATATCTACATAGTTGTCAAAATATTTAATATCACCATTGACATCCTTTATTTTCAAATTTGGGAAAGTTTTTATCATTTTCTTATCATTCCAAAACTTATAAATAAAATCCGCTAATTTTGGATTATTTTCATATATATCACTATATAAAGTATTTACTTTATCCATACTTGATACTTCGATATTATTATTATGTATTATTCTAACAAAAAAGTATTTAAGAGCAAATCCTGTTACTATACAATCAATTATTAATAAAGCAAAAACTGTTATAGTTAAAGGTTTTAAATATTTCATAGAAAATTTATTTTTAATATTATCTATAAGTCTGTCAATTTTAGGATTTAAATGCATTATTAAATATATACTAAGTAATCCCCAAAAAATTGAAAAAGATACACATATTCTACCATTTATATTAAAAGGTCTATTAGAATAATCCCACCATGTAACACCATAAACCGCTTCTCCTATATAACTACATATATATTCTACAATAGAACCAACTATAAATCCTCCAAAAAATATGACAGAATCTCTTTTTTCAAATTTATTTAAAAGTACAATTATAGCACAAGCACCTAAGCCATATATGCCACAAAAAGGTCCATATAAAAAGCTTTGCCTACTCTCCCATACTCCTTTTGTAATAATACCAAATAAAGTTTCAATAACATATCCTAAAAAACTATATATAATAAAATATACTAAAATTCTCCAAATAGATAATCCCATAATTGAAAATGATTTTTTCTTTTTCTGTTCAATTTGAGTGTCCATTCTTTTACTCCTTTATATAGTATGTAAGTATTATATCGAATTTTATATATATTATCAAGTCTATTTTAAAAATGTGCATACTTTTTTAAAAAATATTTAGTCCAAAAAAATCAAATTTACATATTATATATAAAGGACTATTGAAAGGAGGAATTTATTTGGAATTAAAAGGTAAAAAAATAGGATATGTTCTTACTGGGTCATTTTGTACATTTAAAAAAACAATTCCTATAATCAAAGAATTAAAAAAACTAGGAGCTATACTAATCCCTATCATGTCATATAATAGTTATAATTTAGATACAAAATTTGGCAAAGCTCAAGATTTCATAGATAATATTGAAAATATCACAGAACATAAAATTATTCATACTATTCAAGATGCAGAACCAATTGGTCCTAAAAAATTAACAGATATAATGGTAATTGCACCTTGCTCTGGAAATACTATATCAAAACTTGCCTATGATATTATAGATACACCTGCTACAATGGCTACAAAATCACACCTTAGAAATAATCTGCCTGTTGTTATTGCTGTATCTACTAATAATGGTTTAGGAGCAAATGCAGAAAACATAGGTAAATTATTAAATAGAAGGAATTATTATTTTGTTCCATTTAGACAAGATAATCCTATTACAAAACCACGTTCAATTGTAGCTGATTTTGATATGATACCAGAAACAATAAAACAAGCTTTAGATGGTAATCAAATTAATCCTATATTATTATAAAAGATAGAGTATTTAACTCTATCTTTTATCAAAAATCATTTTCATAACTCCCCCATCTATAAATGTTGCAAATATATTTTTAAGAACAATTAAAATAATTGGTCCAACTAACATCCCTATAATACCAATAAATTTAAAACCTGTATACATTGCAATTAGAGTAAATATTGGGTGAACACCAATATTTTTGCTAACTAATCGTGGTTCTAAAAATTGCCTTACTACAGACATAATAATTAAAAGTACTATAATTGCAATTCCTAGTTTTATTTCTCCATTTAAGCCACAAATAATTGCCCATGGAATCATGGCTGTACCTGAACCTAGTATTGGGAGAGCATCTACAAATCCTATACCAAGTGCGATTAGTAATGGGAATTGTATTTTAAATCCTATAAATTTAAGTATATATAAACCAATTAAAGAAATAATAAATGAAACAAGTACTAATGTAGCTTCTGCTTTTAAAAATCCTCCTAATGTTTTAGTTAAATCTGTTAAGTGTCTTCCTACCTTCATTACCCAAGTTTTTGGAAGATGATGTTCTATTTGATCTATCATATATATTTTGTCTACACAAATTAAATAAAGAGCAATAACTGTTATTGAGATATAAATTGCAATCTTTGGGATTGATGTAAGTAAATCTATTAAACTACTTAAAAAATTTCTTAGCCAACTAGATAAAGTTTTTAATATATCTCCTGTTGAATTTTGTAAAACATTGTTTATTTCTTCTGGTAATTTGATTTTACCTACATCTGCATTATTTAATAGGTTTTGAAAAAATGCAGATATTTTTTCTATATAACCATTTAAGTCATCAAGTAAATTAGATGCTTCTGAAAATAATGTTATACTCCCCCATACTAATACACCGATAATAATAGCAGAAACAATTACAAATATAATAATTGAACTACATCTTCTGGTCAGCTTAAATTTATTCATAATCCATTTTATAGCTGGTTCCATTATAAGATATAATATAAATGCAATTAAAAATGGCATATAGAAAATAGAAAGTTTTAATGCTACATATAAGCCAAGTAATATAAATACAACATATAAAATTCTATTAAAAACCTTTGTCCAGTATGACATATCAATAATCATTATTATTCATCCTCTTTTGTATTATATGCAAAAAAAAGTGGAATTATCCACTTATTCAGCATTTGGAGAGTTTGGCTCGCAATTACAAATATTTCCCATTGTTTGACTTAATTGTTCTTCCCCAATTTCTTGTCCATTTTGACATAAATTTCCGATTGTTAAAATTCCTATAACATGGTTGTGTTCATCACATACTGGTAATCTTCTAATTTGTTGTTCAGACATTTTTGATTGGGCATTTGTGATATCATCTGTTTCTGTACAAGTACATACATTTGATGTCATTATTTCACTTATAGGTGTTTGGCTTGCATTTTTATTACATGCAACAACTCTAAGCAAAATATCTCTGTCTGTAACAATACCACATAAACAATCATTTTCATCACATACTGGTACAGATCCTACATGATTATCACTCATTAGTTTTGCAACTTCACTTACTGTTGTAGCTGGTTTAACATAGCATACATCATTACACATACAATCTTTAACTTTCATAAATTTTACCACCTTTCATAAATTTCATTAATATTGTTGGCAAAATTTATAAAAATTATTCAGGAAAAATCGCTAGATTTTTCTGAAGTAATCTCTACATATGGCGACTTATATTCGAGGTGGCATTATTGGATATGGTGGCCTTTGTGGTCTGTTGTTTGGAAAATTTGGTCTATTTAATAGTTCTCTTATAATTAATATTCGAATTAAGTCTCTTAAGCTATCATTATTTGGCCTATTGTTTCGAATATCATCATTTTTTCGTCTATTTAGATTTGTGTTTATTTCTGTATTTTTATTTGTGCTTTTATCTGTATTGTTATATATATCTCCTTCTATAGAAACATAAATATCATTTGTCATATTATCTATTACATCTTTTGTTATAGGTGTTGGTGTATTTCTACATGCTGAACAAATTTCAGGGTATATTTTTTGATATATTTCTGGATAATATGATTCTAATTCATCATTTTGTATATCTGACATATTCCTTGAAGGAATTACATTGTATCCATTATCATAAATATTTGGATTTGGATATCCTAAAATACTTCTTATGTATTCATCATAAGTTTCGTTATACATAAAAAAACCTCCTTACAAACTTTATTATATTATATGTAAAAAGGCTTTTTTTGTTCTTTAAATTGTAACTATATTTTTGAATTTATCTCCTCTATCTGCAAAATTTTTGAACATGTCAAAACTTGCACTTGCAGGTGAAAATAGTACTACTTGACCTGGTTTTGCTTGGTTTTTGGCTATTTTTACAGCATGTTCTAATGAATCTGCCATATATATATTAAGGTTTTTATTTTCAATTTCCATTTGATTTTTTACTGCATCAAAGATTTTTCCAGAGGTTTGACCCATTAAAATTAAGACTTTTACTTTTTTTAGTATTTCTTCTGCTAATATTTCATAGTCTAAATTTTTGTCATAGCCTCCTGCAATTAGAACTATGTCTTCTTCAAATGCTTTGAGTCCTGAAATTGTACGTGTTGGAGAAGAACTTGCTGAGTCATTATACCATTTTACTCCATTTATTTCGCGTACAAATTCTATTCTGTGTGGAACAGGTTTGAATGTTTTTATAGTTTGAATTGCATCTTCTTCATCTACTAGTGTACTTGTTGCAGCTAGTGCTGTTGCTATATTTTGTAAATTGTGATCTCCTCTTAGGATTATATCATTTTGTGATATAATGTGTTTTCTAATTTTGTCATTACATTGTTTTACAACTTTATTATCTACTATATATCCATTATCTAGTTTTTTTAGACTGCTGAAAAATATTACTTGACTTACAGCTTCTTTTGCAAAACTATTTGTAATTTCATTATCATAGTTTAGTATTAAGTAGTCATCTTCATTTTGATATTTAAAAATATTCTTTTTAGAGTCAATATATTCTTCATAATCTTTATGTATATTTAAATGATTTGGGGTAATATTAGTTACAACTGCAATATGTGGGCTAACATCCATACCCATTAGTTGGAAACTGCTTAGTTCTAATACTACAATATCTTCTGGTAAAATTTCATTTAGTTTTGTAAATAGTGGTGTTCCAATATTTCCTCCTAGATATGTTTTGTATCCTGCGTTTTGTAATATTGCATTTATTAGGCTTGTTGTTGTAGTTTTTCCATCACTTCCTGTTACTCCTATTATTTTAGCTGGACACATTTTCATTAATAGTTCTATTTCTGTTGTGACAATAGCTCCTCTTTTTGCTTCTTGGTCAAGTTCAATACGTGTTGGCAAACAACTTGGTGAACGGAAAATCAAATTAAAGTCTTTTAGGTTATTTAGTGAGTCTTTACCAAAATAAAAGCTAAAACCATAATTGGTTATTTTATCAATAATTTCTTTTGGTATTTCATCAATTGTTTTGTCATCAAATACTGTGACTAATGCATTTTTTTGATATAAGTAATCTAATAGTGGTATATTACTAACACCTAATCCTATTACTGCTACTTTTCTATATTTAATAAAATTTTCAAATTCTTCCAATTGAGGATTTTTGTAACTCATTTTTAAATTTGTTCCTTTCTTGATTTTACTAATAGATTTTTGGTAAATATTTATGTTATTATAATATCACTTATTTTGTGATATTTCAATCTATTTTATGTATATTTTTTTTTAAATGTGCCACAATAAATATTAAGAATGAAATGGAGGTGCTTTTCATGTCAAGTAGAAATAACAAAGAAAATCAAAACAACAAAAATAATCAAAATAACAAAAACAATAATAATGAAAGTTCAAGAAACGAAAAACAAAATCGTAATGAAAATAACTAGTGATTATTTAAGTTTATCTGATTAAATTAAGGAATGAACTCTAATACATAGATTTCATTCCTTAAAATTATATATAGAAGCAGCATTTAGTCTCTATATTTTTCTCTTTTTACATAATGTGTGTGTAATAGCTCATGGGCTTTTTCACTTCCTGGATTTTGTAAGTAGTCTTTATATATTGTTTTTAAGATTGGATTTTCGTGTGATTTTCTTATTGTGCTTTTTTCATCTATACTATATATACTATCAGCTCTTAGTTTTCTTACATCAACTTGACTTCTGATTTTTGAGCTTTTAATTGGTTGTCCTCCACCCATTACACATCCTCCTGGACATGCCATTATTTCAACAAATTGATAATCTGCTTTTCCTGATTTTATTTCTTCTAGTATTTTTTGTGCATTTGCTAAACCACTTGCTGCAACTACTTTTATGTCTTTACCAGCTATATTTAAAGATGCTTTTTTTATTCCATCTCCTCCTCGAACTTGTTCAAAATCTATTTTTTCTAGGTCTTCTCCTGTTAAAACATCTTGAGCTGTTCTTAGTGCTGCTTCCATAACTCCACCTGTTGTACCAAATATTGCAGCTGCACCTGTTGCTTCTCCCATAGGATTGTCAAATTCTGAATCTTCTAGTTTTACAAAATCCATATTTGCTTGTTTTATCATTCTAGAAAGTTCTCTTGTTGTTATTACATTATCAACATCATTTTGCATTTCTTCTCTTTGTCTTTCAAATTTCTTTGCAATACATGGCATAACTGATACTACATAGATTTTTTGAGGATCTATATTTTCTCTTTCTGCAAAATATGATTTAATTAATGCGCCAAACATTTGATGTGGTGATTTACATGTAGATAGATGTGGTAATAATTCTGGGTAATTCATTTCAATATATCTTACCCAGCCTGGAGAACATGATGTAATCATTGGTAAAGTTCCATTATTTTGAAATCTTTGGACAAATTCATTGGCTTCTTCCATAATTGTAAAATCTGCACCTGTGTTTGTATCAAAGACTTTGTCAAATCCAAGTCTTTTTAAAGCTGTTACCATTTTACCTGTTACATTTGTTCCAATATCCATTCCAAATTCTTCTCCGCAAAGCAACTC
Source organism: uncultured Clostridia bacterium (assembly GCA_947628775.1). GTDB lineage: Bacteria > Bacillota > Clostridia > TANB77 > CAG-508 > CAG-269. The sequence goes on along the minus strand of CANRBI010000017.1, from coordinate 14,550 downwards.
TAACTGCTGGTGCTGTTTGTACTACTACATATGTATCTGGATCTTGTAATTTGTCCCATACTTCATTTATTGTTTGTTTTTCACGTAGAGCTCCTGTTGGGCATGCTTCAATACATTGACCGCAAAATGTGCAATTTACATCATTTAGGCTTTTGTTGTCTACTGTAGATACACATGAATCAAAACCTCTATTTATACAGTCTATTGCACCTACTCCTTGTACTTTTTTACATGTTGCAACACATCTTCTACATAATATACATTTATTGAAATCTCTTTCAATTGAAGGAGATACATCATCTATTTTGTGTAATGGCATTGAGCCTTGAAATTCTATATCTGTCATATTCATTTTTTTAGCAAGTTCTTGTAATTCGCAATTACCTGAACGTACACAAGTTAAACAATCTCTAACATGGTTTGATATAATAAGGTCTAGTACAACTCTTCTTGCTTCTAGAACATCTTTACTATTTGTATGTACAACCATTCCTTCTTCTACTTTTTGAATACAAGATGTTGCAAAACCTCTCCTGCCTTCTACTTCTACTAGACACATTCTGCAATCTCCAACTTCATTTATTTCTTTTAAAAAGCATAAAGTTGGAATATCAATTCCTGCTTCTCTTGCAGCTTCTAATATTGTAGAACCAGCTTTTACTTGTACGTTTTGACCATCTATAGTTAAATTAACCATATCTTCACTCATTTTCTATTCCTCCTTTACCTAGTTTCCTATTGCCTTAAATGGGCAGTTTGTTAAACATGTACCACATTTAATACATTTATCTTGATTTATAACTCTCTTATCTCTGCCTTCTCCTTCTATTGCTCCAACTGGACAGTGTTTTTGGCATAAACCACAACCTTTGCATTTTTCTGGATTTATCATTATTTTTGACATAGCTTTACATTCTAAAGCTCTACATTTTTTATCAATAGCATGTTCATTAAATTCATCTCTGAAATATTTTAGTGTACTAATAACAGGATTTGGTGCACTTTGCCCTAAACCACAAACACTTGCTTTTTGTATATTAATTGCTAGTTTTTCAAGTTTTGCAATATCAGCTTCAGTTCCTCTGCCTGCACATAGTTTTTCTAAAATTTCTAACATTCTTTTTGTACCAATTCTGCATGGTGTACATTTACCACAACTTTCACTTACAGTAAATTGTAGATAAAATTTTGCTAGAGAAACCATACATTTTGTGTCGTCCATAACAATTAAACCACCAGAACCCATCATTGAACCAATTTGTTTTAATGATTCATAATCTATTGGTGTATCTAAATGTTCTTTTGGTATACAACCTCCTGAAGGACCTCCTGTTTGTGCTGCTTTGAATTCTCTGCCATTTGGTATTCCTCCACCTATATCATAAACAATTTCTCTTAATGTTGTTCCCATAGGTACTTCTACAAGTCCTATGTTATTTACATTTCCACCTAGTGCAAATACTTTTGTTCCTTTTGAATTTTCTGTTCCTATTGAAGAATACCATTCAGGTCCATTTAATATGATTTTTGTTATATTTGCATATGTTTCAACATTATTTATTAGTGTTGGTTTTCCCCATAGTCCATGTTGAGCAGGATATGGTGGTTTTATTCTAGGTTGACCTCTTTTTCCTTCTATTGATTCTAAAAGTGCTGTTTCTTCACCACAAACAAATGCTCCTGCACCTAGACGTATTTCTATATCAAAATCAAATCCTGAATCAAATATATTTGTACCAAGTAGTCCATAATTTCTTGCTTGGTCAATTGCTATTTTTAATCTTTGTACTGCTATTGGATATTCTGCTCTGACATATATATATCCTTTATTTGCTCCTATTGCATATCCAGCTATTGTCATAGCTTCTAAAACACAGTGTGGATCTCCTTCTAGGATACTTCTGTCCATAAATGCTCCTGGATCTCCTTCATCTGCATTACATACTACATATTTTTGGTCATCTTCTACTATTTTTGTAAGTTCCCATTTCTTTCCTGTTGGGAAACCAGCTCCTCCACGTCCTCTTAGACCTGAATCAGATACTATTTTTATAACATCATCTTGGCTCATTGTTTTTAGTACTTTTTCTAGTGCTTCATAACCTTGAAATGCTATATATTCATCAATATCTTCTGGGTTTATTACACCACAATTTTTAAGTGCAATTCTTTTTTGTTTTTTATAAAAATTAAGTCCATCTAGGCTGTTTACTATACTTCCATCTATATCTTTGCAAAGTAATCTCTCTACCCTTTTTCCTTCAATTATATGTGTTTGGATAATTTCTTCACAATCATCTGGTGTAACCATTGCATAAAATGTATCTTCAGGACGAATTATTACAATAGGACCTTTTGCACATAATCCAAAACATCCTGTTTTTATAACTCTAACATTTTGAATATTTTTTTCTTCAATTATTCTTTTAAAATTTTCTAAAATTTTTGGAGATTTAGATGATGTACAACCAGTTCCATGACATACAAGTATATGTTTTTCTCTTACATCAGCAGATGTATTAACACGTAAATCTAATTCTCTTCTTTTTTCTTCTCTTATTTTTTGTATATCTTCTAATGTTTTCATTATCATTCCCCCCTATCTTTATTTGCAATTAGTTCATCTAAAACTTGGTCTAGTTTTTGTACAGTTGCTTTTCCATAAACTTCACCATTTACAGTAAATACTGGTGCTAAACCACATGCTCCAACACATCTTGTTTCATCAATTGAAAACATGCCATCTGCTGTTGTTTGACCTGCTTCAATTTTTAATCTTTCTTTTAATCTATCCATGATTTTTTGAGATCCTTTAACAAAACATGCTGTTCCTAAACAAACTGATATTGTATATTTTCCTTTTGGCTCTAGTGTAAATCTTGAATAAAATGTGATTACACCATATATTTCTGCCATTGGTATTTTTAAAAATTCTGATAATCTATATTGAATATGTTTTGGTATATATCCAAAATGTTCCTGAACTTCATTTAAAATTTGAATTAAATTGTCTTTTTCTGCTTTGTATACATTATATATTTTTTCTTCCATGAATCTGTCTTGCATTTCTTCACTACAATTTGTCTCTTCCATATATTTTTCCTCCTTGTTTTGTAATTTTTTTGTTTTTTAATAATATGTTTTTAATATCAACTTAATTATAACAAACCTAATATTTTTTAACAATGGTTTTTTTGAAAAAAATGTCGAACTGTGTAAATAAATTATTGACATTTATGTTAAAAAATGAGAAAATTATATTATAAAAAATAAAAGGAGGATGAGATTATGGATTATAGCACATATGGAATAACAGCATCAGAACTTGAAAGAGCTATTGATACTAGTGATCCAACAATTGTAGGTGCACTATCAGCTACACTTGGAGCATTTTTTGGGATATTTATAGCAGTTGCAATAGTTCTTGCTGTTCTACAAATTATTGCTATGTGGAAAATCTTTACAAAGGCTGGTCAAAAAGGTTGGAAATCTATTATACCAATTTATAACCTTGTAGTTCTTTTCAGAATTATTGGTATATCTCCATGGCTAATCCTAGCTTACTTAACAGCTATTATTCCTTTTGTAGGATGGATAGTAATTTTAGTTCTAACAATTTATCAAGCAAATTGCCTAGCTAAATCTTTTGGTAAAGATATTGGTTACACAATTGGTTTAGTTATCCCAGCAACATCTTGGATATTCTATTTAATCTTAGGATTAGGTAGTGCAGAATATGTTGGACCTAGTGGAAATGCTGGAAGCAATGTATAATTAGTAAAAAATATAACCACCTGTTTTAAAATGGGTGGTTATATTTTGACATTTTTTATAAATTCTTGTCCTTCTTCTGTTTCTAACCAATTTACAATTTTAGAGATGTTTTCGTTATTATCTGTCTTATATATCAAATATACTTCAAATAATAATGGATAATCTATATTTTTAAATTCTTTATTGTTAACATTAATTATTTTTGCATTATTATTTTTATGCATTTTAGAATAATAAGAATAAAAAGCATATCCGATACCATTTTTATCTAATCCTATCTTATCTATAATTTTAGGCATTGTATTTATTTCATAATGATTCTTTCCTAATTCATTATTTTTTACAATACTTTCAAAACATGTTTGACTACCATTATTTTTTTCTAATTGATATGTATTCCAATTTGATTTACTACCATAATATATATCTTGTATTTGCTCTATGCTCAAATTATTTGTAATATTATCTTTATTAAGTAAAATAACTAAAGGTTCCATATATATAGTTTTAAAATTTAATTTTATATTCGATTTTTTTATCATTTCTCTCTGTTCATCAGATGGCTTTGTAGCAATTATCATATCTGTTTTTCCGTTTATAATATCTTCAAAGGCTTGTGAAGTTGAAACCATTTTCAATAATTCTTTAGAATATGAATCTTCACTATAAATATTTTGAACAAGATTAGCTGCAAATGGATAAAATGCACTTGCAGCTTCAATTTTAGGTAAGTCATCTTTAATTTTTATGCTTTGCTCTTGCTTGAATAACATATTATTTTTAGAAAATGGTTCATACATTCTAATTTCCTGTATAATTAAAAATTTGTATATATTAAATGACAAAAATATTGCTATTAAAATTAATAATAATGATATTAACAATTTCTTCATAGTTTTCCTCTTAATTATTACTTGTAATTATAATATTAAATGAATCTGAATCGCCTTGTATTTCTATATCATATTTTTCTGTATTTGATATTTGCTTCCTTAAATTTGAAATCTCATCTAAATTATTAGCATCAATATCTATGATTGTTGTTTGATTATATGTTATTTTGAATTTTATTTTTTCATAACCTTCTCTATAGTTTGCTTTATCTTCTGCATCTAAAATTAGTGATTTCACTAAGGTACCTTTTTGTTGTTTTCCTTCATAATGTAGAAAACTATTATATAAATTAATTAACTCTGGACTTACCTCTGAAATTTGATTGTTATAATTCTCTATTATTATATTTGATATTCCAATCCATAATGTTATTATACAAACTAAAATTACTGATATTCCGCATATAATATTAGATAATTTTTTATTTTTATTCAATCTAATTATAATTGAGATAACAAATAAAATTATGAGAATGAAGAAACTAAATTTTGAAATTTCTTCATTTAAACCTAAATATATAAGCCCAATTGTTGAAAGTATCATTCCCCATATATAAAATCTTCTTTGTATTCTATTTTTCTTTTTTTCTATTTCTTCTGTATTAATAGTGGCTAATTTTTTGCCTTCATCATCAACAATATTTTGTTTTTTTACTGTTATTTTTAAACTAAAAAATGAAATTGCTGATATAACCAAAATAGTAATACCTATAAAACCAACTAAAAATGCAATAGGAGTAAAATAATCAACAGAATCATCAATAACTACCATGTCAGCATAAGAAAATTGTTGATAGCCTATAACTAATATAAAAATTATTCCTAATATTTTTGTTAAAACTTTTTTCATAACTTTCTCCTTTTATTTTTATACTTTTCTTTTGCTTGAATATCATATTGTTTTTATAAAATGACTTATATATTTGAAATTATATTTCATTTATACTTAATGTAATGTAATAGATTCTATATAATCATCATTATTGTCATATTCAATTGTCATTAAACACTTTTTTCTTGTATTTAATTCATTTAATAGTTGCCCTAATTCATCAACAGATGTGTAATTAACATCTTCATATATAAAAGTAACTTTTTTTCCGCTTTTATTATTTTCAATTGCTTTATTTATTATCTTTTTTACATCTACAGAATACTCATCATTTCCATAAATACCTTCTTTATACTGTAAAAATTGATTGTTGTAATTTTCTATCATTTTTTTTGATATTCCAATACATAATGTTATTATACAAACTATAATTACTGATACTCCACATATAAAATTAGATATTTCTTTATCTCTATTCAATCTAATTATAATTGATATAATAAATAATATTATAGGAAGAAGATAATTAAATATTGAAATTTCTTCATTTAAGTTTAAATATATAATTACAATAACTGAAAGTATAATTTCCACTATATATAATATTATTAGTATTTTATTTTCCTTTTTTTCTATTTCTTCTTTATTAAGAGTGGCTAATTTTTCTCTATCATAATCAACCATATTTTGTTTTTTTACTGTCATTTTTAAACTAAAAAATGAAATTGCTGATATAACTAAAACAATAACACCTATAAAACCAGCTAAAAATGCAATAGGAGCAAAATAAAAAGCAGAATCAATAACTACCACGTCAGCGTAAGAAAATTGTTGATAACCTATAATTAACACAAAAATTGTTACTAATATTTTTGTTAAAACTTTTTTCATAACTTTCCCCTTTTATTTTTATACTTTTCTTTTGCTTGAATATCATATTGTTTTTATAAAATGACTCATACATCCTCTTAATTATTACTTATAATTATAATGTTACATGAATCTGAATTGCCTTGTACCTCTACATCATATTTTTCTGTACTTGATATTTGTTTCATTAAATTTGACATTTCATCTGAATTATTAGCATCAACTTCTATGGTTGTTGTTTGATTGATATATGTTATTATAAGTTTTTCATAATTTTCTACTTTATATAGTGCATCTTGAATTAGTGATTTCACTAAAGCACCTTTTTTTTGTTCTCCCTCATACTTTTGAAAATCATATATGTATCGATTTAATGTAATAGATTCTATATAACCATTATTATATTCAATTCTCATTAAACACTTTTTTCTTGTATTAAAATTACTTAATAGTTGTTCTAATTCATCAACAGATGTGTATTTAACATCTTTATATATTAAAGTAACTTTTCTTCCACTTTTATTATTTTCAATTGCTGTATTTATTAACCCTTTTATATCTACATAATAATTATCATATCCATAACCACCTTCTTTATATTGTAAAAATTGATTGTTATAATTCTCTATTATTTTATTTGATATTCCAGTCCATATTGCTATTATACAAACGAGAACTACCGATACTGCACACATAATATTAGATAATTTTTTATTTTTATTCAATCTAATTATAATTGAGGCAACAAATAATATTATGGGAAGAACAAAATTAAATATTGAAAATTCTTCAATTAAATCTAAATATATAATTACAATAATTGAAAGTATCATTCCCCATATATAAAATCTTCTTTGTATTCTATTTTTCTTTTTTTCTATTTCTTCTTTATTAAGAATGGCTAATTTTTCTCTATCATAATCAACCATATTTTGTTTTTTTACTGTCATTTTTAAACTAAAAAATGAAATTGCTGATATAACTAAAACAATAACACCTATAAAACCAGCTAAAAATGCAATAGGAGCAAAATAAAAAGCAGAATCAATAACTACCACGTCAGCGTAAGAAAATTGTTGATAACCTATAATTAACACAAAAATTGTTACTAATATTTTTGTTAAAACTTTTTTCATAACTTTCCCCTTTTATTTTAAAATATAATTTTACTAATAATAATCCCTAATGAATAAGATATAATATTGTTAATACTTGAAATAAATATTGGTGTTTTTTCTTTAAATATAAGATATTTTTTATATATAATGAATTCAACTATAATAACTACTATTTCCATTATTATTATAAGGATATTATATATTAAATTATTATTTAATAACTTAAGGCAATTCGCTAAATATACAACAATAGGATTTGTAAGTATATTAGCCCATACAATAACCTCAATATCTTCTTTATTTCTAATTCCTATGATAAAGGATATAGTTAATTCTATTATAATTGTTAAAAACAAAGAAATTATTAAACTCAAAATCATGTTTTCTTCTCCATTATTGTAGTGTACTTTCTTATTCCTATATACAATATAATAGCTGATATTATTGTAGTAATAAATAATCCTGTAGAATTAAATATTATATCTGTATATCCAAAAAAAACTGGAACTGCACCTATAAATAAGGCAACTGTCAATAATCCAAAAGCCATTCCTTTATTATTAAATAAAATATTACTTAAAGCTGTTAGTGTAATTGGCATTGTCATATTAAAACATAATATTGCTAAAATTCCTAAAACACTATTATTAAATGAAAATATGAATAGAAATGCTGAAACTAATAGAGATATTAAAGATATTTTCATAAAACCAATTTTATCTCCTATTATGCCGCCTAACATTTTTCCAAATACTACTGCAAATATAGAGATCAATGCTAATATAAAACTACTTTTCCATTCAAAAGATAATATTAATCCAACATATCCTCTTATTACAACAGTTATTATTAAACATAAAATTGCAATCATTTCATTTGTGTTTATTTTTGGTATTATGACTTTTTCGTTTTTTACTTTATCTTTTATTTGTTTATATAACCAAATTAATGATATAGCAGAAATTAGTAGTATTAAAATAACTATATAATATTTATTAAACTTTATTGAGACTGATTTTCCACCTAAAAATATTCCCATTGCTCCAGTTGAAACAAAAATCCCTGAAAAGGTAGCTTTTTTATCACTTATATTTAATACATCAATTCCTCCACCTACATGAAATATTGCATTTCCTATTCCAGCTATAAGGCATGCTATAATTCCAAAATTTGAAAATCCAAAAGCTATTGCAACTAATAGACAACCAATTGATGAACATATTGCATTTTTATTTATTTTATCTGCTATGATTCCTATTGGTAATTGCATCGCAAATGCAAAAAAATTATATATAATTATTGCAATAAATAAATTTATACCTGTTCCCATTTTTTGTGTTACTAAATTACTAACTAATATTGCACATGATAAATCAACAATAAAGTGAATAATACTATATATTCCTACAATTTTTTTATTCATTTGTATCTCCTTTTATTCTTCAAATTCTATTTTTATTCTAGCATAAAAGATATTTTTTTACAATATAACTCAAATAAAAAAACAGTATTTTGATTATACTGTTTTTTTATTACGTAGGAAAAATCGTTAGATTTTTCTGAAGTAACAAGGTTAAGTTTTTTTGATTCGTGCGGTTACGAAGCCACTTTTTTTATTCTAAAAATTTCTTTAAAAATTTACCTGTGTATGACCTGTCATTTTTGCAAATTTGTTCTGGTGTACCAACTGCAATTACTTCTCCTCCATTGTCTCCGCCTTCTGGTCCTAGGTCTATTATATAGTCACATGTTTTTATTAGGTCTAGATTATGTTCTATTACTAGAACTGTATTTCCTGTGTCTACTAATCGTTGTAGTATATTGACTAATTTGTGAACATCTGCTATATGAAGACCTGTTGTTGGCTCATCTAAAATATATAGTGTTTTTCCTGTTGCTCTTTTAGAAAGTTCTGTTGCAAGTTTTACTCTTTGTGCTTCTCCTCCAGATAGTGTAGTTGATGGTTGTCCAAGTTTTATATAGCTTAAACCTACATCATATAATGTTTGCATTTTTTGTTTTATTTTTGGAATTTTATCAAAAAATTCTAGGGCTTCTTCTACTGTCATGTCTAATATATCTGCTATACTTTTACCTTTGTATTTTACTTCAAGTGTTTCTCTGTTATATCTCTTTCCTTTACATACTTCACATGGTACATATACATCTGGTAGAAAATGCATTTCTATTTTGTGAACACCGTCTCCATTACAGCTTTCACATCTTCCTCCTGGTACATTAAAACTAAACCTACCTTTTGAATATCCTCTCATTTTTGCTTCATTTGTACTTGCAAAAATGTCTCTGATTAGGTCAAATACTCCTGTATAAGTTGCTGGGTTTGAACGTGGAGTTCTACCTATTGGTGATTGGTCTATATTTATAATTTTGTCTATTTTGTCAAGGCCACAAACTTTTTTGCATTTTCCTGGTTTTTCATTTGCTCCATTTAATTCTTTAGCTACTGTTTTGTATAAAACTTCATTAATTAGTGTAGATTTACCAGAACCTGAAACTCCTGTAATACAAGTAAATAATCCTAATGGAAATTTTACACTAATTTCTTTTAAATTATTTTCTGTAGCTTTTTGTACTTCTATTACTTGTCCTTTAACCATTTTTCTACGTTTTTTAGGAACTTGTATTTTTTTTCTACCACTTAAGTATTGCCCTGTGATAGAGTTTTCTACTTGTTTTACTTCTTCTGCTGTTCCTTGTGCCATAACATATCCACCATGTGCTCCTGCACCTGGTCCAATATCTATTATTTGGTCTGCTGCATACATTGTATCTTCATCATGTTCTACTACTATTAGTGTATTTCCTAAATCTCGTAGTTTTTTTAGTGTAGCTAATAATTTGTCATTATCTCTTTGATGTAGTCCTATACTTGGTTCATCTAAAATATATAATACTCCTGTAAGTCCTGATCCTATTTGTGTTGCAAGACGTATTCTTTGTGCTTCTCCTCCAGATAGTGTTCCTGCACTTCTTGAAAGTGTTAGATATTCTAGCCCTACATCCATTAAAAATTGTAACCTTTTATCAATTTCTTTTAATATCATTTCTGCAATCATTTTTTGTGTTTCTGTTAATTCTATATTATTTAAAAATTCTTTGATATTTTTGATTGACATTTCAGTTAATTCATTAATATTTTTGTTACCTATTTTTATTGATAGTATTTCTGGTTTTAGTCTTGCTCCCTTGCAACTTGGACATTCAGAATTACTCATATACATTTCATAGAAATCTCTCATACCTTGTGATTTTGTTTCACTGTGACGTCTATCAAGTGTTGGAAGTACACCTTCAAATGGTGTAGAGAATTTCCTTTTACCAGCTGATGATTGATATTCAAAGTTTATTACTTCATCACCTGTTCCATATAGTATTTTTTCTAAAAATGGTCTAGGTAGTTTTTTTATTGGAACAGAAATATCTACTCCATAATGTCTTCCTATACTTTCAAAATACATTTTGGCCATTGTATCTGCTCTTTTCATAACACTTGAGCCAAATGCTTTTACTCCATCATATAGTGTTTTATTTTTGTCTGGTATAACTAAGTCTTCGTCCATTTTCATTAAATAGCCTATACCCATACATTCTGGACATGCTCCAAATGGATTGTTAAATGAGAACATTCTTGGAGATAATTCTGGAAAGCTGAAACCACAGTGTGGACATGCATAATTTGTACTATATAAAATTGGTGCTTTTCCTATAACATCAATTAGAACAAGATTATCTGCTTGTTTTAGAGCTGTTTCTACTGATTCTGTTAGCCTACTTCTGATGTCTTCTTTTATTACTAGTCTATCAACAACAAGTTCTATTTCGTGTTTTTTCTTTCTGTCAATTTCTATATCATCTGTTAGTTCATATATTTGTCCATCAATTCTGACTCTTACAAATCCTTGTTTTTGGTATTCTGCTAGTTGTTTTGTATATTCTCCTTTTTTTCCTCTTACAACTGGTGCTAGTACTTGTATTCTTGTTCCTGGTTCTATGTTTAAGATATTATCTATAATTTGGTCAATAGATTGTTTTTCAATTTTTATTCCACAATTAGGACAATATGGTGTTCCAATCCTTGCATATAAAAGACGGATGTAATCATATATTTCGGTTACCGTTCCAACTGTTGAACGTGGATTTTTTGAGGTTGTTTTTTGGTCTATTGATATTGCTGGAGATAATCCATCAATAGATTCTACTGCTGGTTTTTCCATTATACCTAAAAATTGCCTTGCATATGATGATAAGCTTTCTACATATCTCCTTTGTCCTTCTGCATATAATGTATCAAATGCTAGTGATGATTTACCTGAGCCCGAAAGTCCTGTTATTACAACAAGTTCATCTCTTGGTATTTCTATATTTATATTTTTTAGGTTATGTTCTTTTGCCCCTTTTATTATTATTTTATCATTCAATTTATTTTCCCCTCTTTAATATGTATTCTAAATAGCTTGAGTTTTATTATACTATATTTGTTTTATAAAAACAAGAGTTTGGATTAAATTTTTATAAAATTAGTTATAAGATAATTTAATAAGAAACTTAACCTTGTTACTTAAGTTTAAAAATCAAATATTGCTAAATATATTAACTAATGTTATACTAATAATGTAATTAAAAATGTAGATGATACATTTACAATATTTTTAAGAGAAAAAGGTAAATCAAAACCATATTTTGCAGGAAGAGTAGATGATATAACAAAATTTCAATAAATTATAGTGCTTTTAATAAAAGATTTTATTGATAAGGAAATAAGGAGGAAAAATGTTCAAATTAGTATCAAATTATAAACCAACTGGCGACCAGCCAGAAGCAATTGAATACTTATCAAACGGAATTAAAGAAGGTAAGAAATTCCAGACGCTTCTAGGAGTTACAGGTTCTCGGAAAAACATTCACAATGGCAAATATAATCGAAAAAGTACAAAAACCAACACTAGTTTTAGCACATAATAAGACACTCGCTGGACAATTATATAGCGAATTCAAAGAGTTTTTTCCAAATAACGCTGTTGAGTACTTTGTCAGTTATTACGACTACTACCAACCCGAAAGTTATATTCCTCAATCAGATACATATATCGAAAAAGATGCCTCAATAAATGACGAAATAGACAAACTTAGACATTCTGCAACAGCGTCTTTATTTGAAACAAGAGATGTAATTATTGTTGCATCAGTATCATGTATATATGGCTTAGGCGATCCGATTGATTATGAGAATATGATAGTTTCATTAAGGCCTGGAATGTATAAAACTAGAAATGAAGTATTAAAAAAATTAATAAATATGCAATATACAAGAAATGAAATAGATTTTAAAAGAGGAACATTTAGAGCAAAAGGCGATATTGTAGAAATCTATCCATCAGACCAATCAGAAAGTGCTATAAGAGTTGAATTTTGGGGAGATGAGGTAGAAAAAATACAAGAAATAAATCCATTAACAGGTAAATCTATATCAGAAAGAAAACATGTAATGATTTTCCCTAATTCACATTATGTTACAACAAGTGATAAAATGGAAAGAGCATTACATGATATAGAAGCGGAACTTGAAGAAAGAGTTAAATATTTTAAAGACAATAACAAACTAATAGAAGCACAACGAATAGAAGAACGTACAAATTTTGATATGGAAATGATGAAAGAAACAGGATTTTGCCAAGGTATTGAAAATTACTCAAGACATATAAGTGGTAGAAAACCAGGAACACCACCATTTACTTTATTTGACTATTTACCAAAAGATTTTCTATTACTAATAGATGAATCACATGCTACAATACCACAAGTAAGAGCAATGTACAATGGAGACAGAGCAAGGAAAGATTCTTTAGTAAAATATGGCTTCCGTCTACCATCAGCATATGATAACAGACCTCTAAAATTTGAAGAATTCGAAGAAAGAATTAATCAAGTAATATTTGTTAGTGCAACACCTGCAGAATATGAAAATGAACACTCAAAACAAAATGTAGTAGAACAAATTATAAGGCCAACAGGACTACTTGATCCAAAAATAGAAGTAAGACCTGTTTCAAATCAAATAGATAATTTAATAGAACAAATCAGAATAAGAGTTGAAAAAAATGAAAGAGTTCTTGTTACAACACTAACCAAAAAAATGGCAGAAGACCTAACAGAATATCTAAAAAGTGTAGATATAAAAGTAAATTACATGCATTCAGATATAAAAGCATTAGAAAGAATGGAAATAATCAGAAATCTACGTTTAGGAGAATTTGATGTACTAGTTGGAATAAATCTTTTAAGAGAAGGGCTAGATATACCAGAAGTATCACTAGTTGCAATACTAGATGCAGATAAAGAAGGTTTTTTACGTTCAGAAAGATCACTTATACAAACAATAGGAAGAGCAGCTAGAAATACAGATGGTACAGTTATAATGTATGCAGATGAATTAACAGAAAGTATGGAAAAAGCAATAACAGAAACAAATCGTAGGAGAAAAATACAAGAAGAATATAATGAAAAACACGGTATTACTCCAAAAACAATACAAAAATCTGTAAGAAACTCAATAAGTATAACAAAACAAGAAGATATTGCAGTTGAATATAAACTTGAAAATAAAGAAGATATAAAAGAAGCAATATCAAAACTAACAGATGAAATGTTAAACTATGCAAGTCAAATGGAATTTGAAAAAGCAGCAGAAATAAGAGACAAAATAAAAGAACTAGAAATTTTATTAAATCCATAACTATTGATGTACTTATAAAGATATCTGTTATTTTTTGATATGCCATTCTTTCAGCAGTATGTGCAAATTTTGCACATACTTGATTCTTATCTAATTCACCTTCTTTTTGAGTTATACTTTGATTTTTTTCTATCAACTCTAAAATTTTTCTCTGTGTTGAATTTACACCGACATTTACTCCGACATTTAATATCATAAATGACAGATAATTTATTACCTGTCATATTGTTAACTCTAACTTATCATTACATTGAGTGCTGTTTTATAATTTTATCTATATCTTCATATGCATTTTCTATAGATTCTTGA
>CANRBI010000016.1 GCA_947628775.1 uncultured Clostridia bacterium | reverse complement strand
GAGCCAGGAGGGTCTCGAACCCCCGACCCCGGGCTTAGAAGGCCCGTGCTCTATCCAGCTGAGCTACTGACCCAAAAATAATGCATTAATTATAATAACACAAAAATTGCATAATGTCAACCATTTTTTAGAAAATAGTAAGCAAAATGCTTTTTAAGTAGAAATATTAAGTTTTAAATTTAATATTTCTAAAAGAAAAATTATGACATAATATTTACCAAAATGACATTTTTTAATAGTGCTCAATATGGAGTTTCCGTAAATAATTTTGTGAATTTTATGTGAAAATATTGAAATTATTTTAAATAAATGATACTATTAATATGATTTTTTGTTTTAAGATAGGAGGAAACGTTTTGATTAAGGTAAAAAATGTTACTAAAAAATACGGCGTAAATATTGCTGTAAATAACATAAGCTTTGAGATACAGGATGGAGAAATAGTAGGATTTTTAGGCCCAAATGGTGCACGGAAAAACAACTACTATGAATATGATAACAGGTTTTATTGAATCAACTAAAGGTAGCATAGAAATAAATGGATATGACATAAGCAAAAAAAGTAAAAAAGCAAAAAGAGAAATAGGTTATATGCCAGAAACAACTCCATTATATAATGAACTAACACCAAAAGAATTTGTATCATATATGGCTGAGTTAAAAGGAGTTTCTAGAAAAATTAGAAAAGAAGAAATACAAAAAGTTTTAAAGGAAGTCAATATTGAGGATGTACAGAATAAACTTATCAGAAATTTGTCAAGAGGCTATAGACAGCGCGTAAGCCTTGCTGGTGCACTTATTGGAAATCCAAAAGTTCTAATACTCGATGAACCAACGGTAGGACTTGACCCAAAACAAGTAATTCAAATTAGAAAATTAATAAAATCATTAGGAAAAGATCATACCATAATATTAAGTTCACATATATTATCAGAAATAAGCCAAATTTGTGAAAAAGTAATAATAATTAATAAAGGAAATTTGGTAGCAATAGATACTCCTGAAAATTTGGAAAAAACTGTAAAAGAAGAACATGCTTTGTTAGTTACAGTAGAAGATCCTGAAAATAAAATTAATGATGTAGTAAAAAATATTAATGATGTTCAGGAAATTAAATTTCTTAAAGAATTATCAGATGGAACAAAACAATATAGTTTAGTTTCAAAAAATAATGCCGATATAAGAAAAAAAATATTTGAAATTTTTGCAAAATCAGGAATAACTATTTTTGAACTAAAAAAATCAGAAACAACTCTTGAAGAAGCTTTTATAGATTTAATTGATAAACAAAAGCCTGAAGAAGAAAATGTAAAAAAAGAAATAAAACAGGAAAAAAATGAAGATAAACCAAAAAAAGAAAACAAAAAAGATAAATTAAATAAAAAGCAAGAAGGAGGGGATAAATAATGCTTGCAATAATAAAAAAAGAACTTAAAAATTACTTTTTATCTCCAACAGGGTATGTATTTGTAGGACTATTTATGTTAGTATCATCAATATTCTTTTACATATTTTTATTTGCACAGCAAACTGTCCAATACTCAATTTTATTTTACTATACATCTGAACTTTTGACATTTACAATTGCACTTCTTACAATGGGAATGTTTGCAGGAGAAAGAAAAAATGGAACAGAGACATTATTGTTTACATCCTCAAGAAGCATAACTGGAATTGTAATAGGTAAATTTTTAGCAGCACTTATAGTAATAATTATAACAGAAATAGTTTCACTTTTATATTATGCAATTCTTTGTGTTTTTGCTGGAGGAATAACTGATGTACCACAAACAATAACAGTTTTAATAGGATTTATTTTACTTGCAATGTCATATATTTCATTTGGTGGTTTTATATCAAGTTTAACTGAAAATCCAATAGTTGCAGGAATAATTACAATAGTATTGTTACTTGCATCATGGTTTCTTCCAGATTTACTAGAAATATTTAAATTATTATCACCAATTGAAATGTTCCAGAGTTTCCCAAACGGAGTTATTTCAATAACTGATACTGTAGGATTACTTTCACAAACATTATTGTTTACATTACTTACAATAACTGTTTTACAGAGAAGAAAAAATATAAAATAAAGAGGTGAAATTTTAGTGAAAATACTTAATAAAATTGTAAATGTATTAAAATCAAAATGGCTTAAAGATACGGGAAAAACGGCAATACTAATTGCAATTATAATAGCTATATTTTTTGGAATAAATGCAGTAGTACAAAGTATAAATCCAACGGATATAGATTTTACTCCAACAGGATTATACAGATTAACTGATGAAACAAAAGAAAAAATTGCATCTTTGCCTAAAGAAGATAAAATAACTATATATATGTTTGATTATGAAGAAAATGGTGATTACGAGGATTTCATACAGTTTATAAAACAATATTCAAAAATAAATGAAAATATATCAGTAGAACTTGTAAGTACTACTGCAAGACCGGATTTAGTATCTAAATATAATGTTGAATCAGGCTATGGTACAATTGTTATTACAGAAGGAGAAAAGAGTAAATTATTGAAATATTATGATTTATCTACATATGATTATAACACAAACGAGACTATAGACATAACAGAACAAAGAATAACAAATGGAATAATTGGAGTTTCTTCTGTTGGAAAAACAACACCAATATATGTGCTTACTGGCCATGATGAAGTAGATATTACTCAATATATGACTTCATTTAAGTCAAGCCTAGAACTTGAAAATTATGAAATAAAAACATTAGATTTATTAACAGCTCAAAATGTACCAGAAGATTGTGAAGGATTAATAATTACATCACCAGGAAAAGATTTTACAGATCTTGAAGCTAAAGCGATAAAGGCCTATATTGAAAAACGGAGGAAATATTCTTTGGTTTAATGACCCATATTCAGCACAGGGAGAAACACCATACATGAATTCTATATTAGATTTGTATGGGGTAACTTTAAGACAAGATGGATATGTAATGGAACAAGATGCGAATAAATATGTAATGGGCTATCCAGACTGTATAATCCCTAATGTATATTATAGTAATATAACAAAAGATGTTTCAGGAGTACTTTTGATGGATTCCGGAAAATTAAGTTTCGTAGATGATGAAGCACTAGCAAATTTAAAAGTAACAAAAACAGATATACTTACATCAAGTGAAACATCTATTTTTAGAACTAATATAGAACTTGGAATCGATCCACAAGTTTCAACAAAAGATGGCGAAGTTCAAGAATCAAATGTTTTAGCAGCAGTATTAGAAAAGACAGTTTCAGATGAAAATGCAGAAGAATCAAAAACATCAAAACTTGTAATTTTCGCAAATAATTTCTTTGCAACAGACTCATTAGTATCCGTTGGAAATTCTCAAGTTCAAGCTATAGGATTTTACAATAATATGGATTTATCAATGAATGCTGTTCAATATATTGCAGAAATAGAAGATCCAATAACAATAAGAAAAATAATAACAACAACATATTATACTGCAACTGAAGCACAAGACAGAGTCGTAAGAACAATAATATTTGCAGTTCCAATAATTATAATAATTTTTGGAATAGTAATCTGGCAATTAAGAAGAAGAAAAAAATAAATAAAAATAAAATAACCCTCATATAAATATAAATGAGGGTTATTTTTATGGGAATTTTAAATTGTATTTTTGTTATAATTGGAGTAATTGTAGGAGCAGGATTTGCATCAGGAAAAGAAATATATACATTTTTCTTTGTATATGGGATAAGGGGATTTTTAGGAATATTAATATCTGCAATTTTAATTGGTTATGTAATATATAAAACGTTAAAAATAATAAAAAAATATAATATAGAGAAATATGACGATTTCTTAGATGTAGTTGTAAATAATTATAAAATAAAAAAGATTAATATAAAAATAATATTAAATTTTATAGTTAATATATTTTTAATTGTTTCATTTTTTATAATGTGTGCAGGATTTTGTGCATATTTTAATCAAGAATTTAAAATTCCAGAATTTATTTCAAGTATTTTTTTATCTGTATTTTGTTTTTTTATATTAAATAAAAATATTAAAGGTATTTTTACATTAAATTTAATATTAATACCATTAATTACAATAATATTAGCATTTTTAGGAATAAAATCATTTTCTAATACATTTGAGATAACAGATAATATTTTACAAAATAAATTTTGGATAATAAGTGCAATTCTTTATGCAAGCTACAATACAATAACTTTAATTTCCATATTAATACCAATGAAAAAATATATAAAAAGTAATATTGATATATTAAAAATTGTATCTATAGTAATTATTCTAATATTGTTATTTTTTATAATAATTATTTCACTATTATGTGCTATTAAAGCAGATATAAGTAAAATTGAATTACCTGCAGTTTATGCTGCAAGCAGTTTTGGGATAATTTATAAATATTTATATGGAATAATTATAATAGCAGCAATAATTACAACTGCAATATCATCTGCATACGGATTTTTAAATAATATATCTATAGCAAAAGAAAAATACAAAAGAAATAATGCTATAATATGTTTTTTTGAAATATTTATACCAATATTAGGATTTTCAAATTTAGTAAATAATTTATACCCTATTTTTGGAATTTTAGGGTTAATACAATTAATATTAATTTTTAAATGCAAATAATACTTGTATTAATTTATGAAATGTTATAAAATATAAGAAAAATGAAAAAGGAAAAGATAATGAAAATTTTAAAATTCAAAGGAAAAATGTCATTTAAAAATAAATTATTGATTACTCTCGCAGTAATTTTCGTGATATCTAGTATTTCAATTGTGATTACTTATAATGTAAATGAAAAATTTAAAGAATGGATTGAT
Organism: uncultured Clostridia bacterium; assembly: GCA_947628775.1. GTDB lineage: Bacteria > Bacillota > Clostridia > TANB77 > CAG-508 > CAG-269. The sequence goes on along the minus strand of CANRBI010000016.1, from coordinate 18,150 downwards.
GTAAACATTTTAAAAAAGGAAATCACAGAAGAAGATGTTGCAACAATAGAACTTGAAATAGATAAAACTCAATATGTAATTGCCTATGACAGATATATTAGTGTTTTGTGTAATGGAAAACTATCAATATATAATAGCTATGGAAGTAAAGAAGCTGAGCTAGATATAGGAATTAGTAATCCAATTTATAAGGCAAATAATAGCTATTTAGTTATTGCTGAAAAAAATGGACAAAGAATTTACTTAATTTCCGAAGAAAAAATAATATGGGATAGTAGACTAGAAGGTACAATTAGTGAAGTAAATGTCAGCAAAGGTGGAAATGTGTCAGCAATAACAACTGAGACTATTTATAAAAAAGGAGTAGTAGTTATATTTGATAAAAACGGACATGAACTTTTTAAAACTTATTTAGGTTCAACAAATGCAGTCTCCACTGATATATCAGTAGATGGAAAATATCTTGCAATAGCAGGAATAAACACGAGCGGTGCTTTAGTAAAATCTACAATACAAATATATGATATAGAAAAAGCAACAGAAAAAGCAACAAATGGAGGAGCTAATGAATCACTTATATACATACATAATGCAGACTCTAGTCAAATAATAACCAATATTAAATATCAAGAAAAAGGACAACTTGTATGCATATATGACAATTCAGTGCATATGATATACCAAGATGAAGATACAACCCTAATAGAATTTAATAAAGATACTCAAATTGCAGACATAAACTTAAAAAGTTATGTCGCAAGAGCAGAAGAAATATCAACAGGACTTTTTAGCTCAAAAACAGATATAATATTAAAAAACATAATAACAGGAGGAGAGACAACATATACAGTAAATAGCCCAATAAAAGAACTTATAAGCTATAATGAAATAACAGCTATAAATATAGGAGCAGAAGTGCACTTTATTAATCTAAACGGAAGTTTACAAAAAAGATATACTTCAAAACAAGAAGCAAAAGAAGTAGTTGTTGGAACATCTGTTGCAGGAATTGTTTATAGAGATAGAATTAAAGTATTCACATTTTAACGAATATATATATGAGAGGAGAAGACAAATGATAGCAGATATTGTTTTAATTGCCATTATGGCACTTTGTATATTTTTAGGTTATAAGAAGGGATTAATTAAAGTTGCAGTAAGAATTATCAGCTTTTTTGCTGCATTAATTATTGCTCTTATACTTTATACGCCTGTATCTAATTACATAATTGAAAATACAGAAATTGTGCCTACATTAAAAAATACAATTGAAACAAAATTATATGCAAAAGAAGAAAATAGCGGTGAACAATCAGAAAATCAGAATTTTATCCAATCAATGGAAAGCTATATAAATGAATATACAGACGATATAAAAGAAAACACATCAGAAGTTGTATCTGAACAAGTAGCAATCACAGTTGTAAAAGTTGGAACTTGGATAGGACTATTTCTAATTTCAAAAATTTTAATGTTATTTGTTAAACTTTTTGCAGACGCAATTGCTGAAATTCCAATAATAAAGCAATTTAACAAAGCAGGCCGGAACAATATATGGAATATTAGAAGGATTTGTCTTGATATATGCATTTCTTGCAGTTTTAAGTATTGGTTATCCAATGATAGGCGAAAATCCTATAAATCAAGAAATTGATAAATCATATATTTGTAAAACAATGTATGACAATAATTTAATTTTAAATATTATTTTATAAATTATTAATTTTTCTTTTTTGAGAAAAATAATAATTTAATTGCAAGAATTATAATTAATATTGCAATTATTTTAGATATAAAATTAATTATATCAAAATTTAACGCAGTTGCATTATCTATATTAACTTCATTTAAATTAATATTTTGATTTTCTATTTCCAAATTTTGATTTAAATTTTCAATTTCAGAATTTTTTTCTTGCAAAATTTTATATTGTGTTGTATAATTACGAATAGCAAAATCAAGTAAAGTTTTACAATCTAAAAATTTTTCTCTTAAACCATTTTGAGTAGATTTCCCTTTTAGGCAAACAGCAATGAATTCTATATCATCTTTTTTAGCTGAAGCTACTAAACAATCCCCAGCCTCATCAGTAAAACCTGTTTTTATACCAGTTGCATATTCATAATAGTAATTTGTATTACTTTGGTCTAAAAGCAAATTAGAATTTTTTAAAATACGATCTTCTGCAGGATGAATAGAAGTTGCGGGAACAGTATAAGATGTTGTTTTTACTATTTCTCTAAAAAGCTCTATATTCATAGCATATCTTGCAAGAATTGCTAAATCATAAGGCGTAGTATATAAATTTTCATCATGTATTCCACTCGGATTTGTAAAATGAGAATTTATAAGACCAATTTCTTTTGCTTTTTTATTCATTAAATCTGCAAAAGCAGAAATAGAACCTGCAACATGCTCAGCCAAAACATTTGCAGCATCATTTGCAGAAGGAATTAGCATAATATAAAGTAATTCTTGAACAGTAAATTGCTCATTAGCTCGCAAATTAGCTTTTGAATAACCACTAGGTACAGCATTTAGCGCTGACTGTGAAACGGTTACAAGTTCATTTAAATAACAATTTTCTAAAACTAAAATAGCTGTTAATATTTTAGTTGTACTTGCAGGATATAATTTTTCATAAATATTTTTCTCATATAAAATATCTCCAGTATTTTCTTCAATCAATATAACATTATTTGTATAAATATTAAGAGAGGCCTTTTCTGATTCTATAGCATTTTGAGTTAAAGTATTTTCAGTTGCAAAACTAAATACAGGAACCAATATTAAAATAATTAAAATTAATAAACTAATAATTTTTTTCATGTTATTTAATATATCACAAAATATACTAAGTTTTCAATATTAATTATCTTTTTTTTAATAAATTATTAAAAGATAAAAATTTTTATAAATAAAATAAGAAAGGAAAGTGAAACAAATGGAAATGTTAAGCAAAAAACAAAGAATTTTAATAATTATAGGAATTACCGCAATTATCTTATTTGTAGGTTATTACTATATAAATAGTACAAAAGATTTATATAATTATGAGGAATTTGAAACATCAGAAGACATAGAAGAAGGGGAAAATACAGAAAAAGAGGAAACAGAAGAAACGATAATTGTACATGTTGCAGGAGCTGTTGTAAATCAAGGAATTGTTAAAATCAAGAAAAATTCAAGAATTGATGATGTCATAAAAGCAGCTGGAGGAACAACGGAAGAAGCAGATTTAAATAATGTAAATTTAGCTTATACAGTAGAAGATGGACAAAAAATTTATATACCATCAAAAAGTGAAATAATACAAAATTCTGAAAAATTAGAAACTGTTACAGAAGGACCAGGCTCTGCCAATATGGAAGAAGGTGATAATGAAAAAGATATAGGACTTATAAATATAAATACTGCAAACAAAGCAAAGCTTCAAGAATTACCAGGAATAGGAGAAGCAACAGCATTAAAAATAATTGATTATAGAGAAGAAAATGGCAAATTTAAAACAATAGAAGATATAAAAAATGTATCAGGAATAGGAGATTCAAAATATGAATCCATAAAAGATTTAATATGCGTATAATTTATAAAGAATTGCAAAAATCAACAACATCATTAATAATAAAATCAGGAGTTGAAGCACCAGCAATAATCCCAATGCTTTTAAAATTTCTAATAAATTTTGAATCTAATTCATTTTTAGTTTCAATATGCATAACATTTTCACAATTCATTTTTGAAACTTCATATAATTTTTTAGTATTTGAGCTATTTTTTCCACCAATAATAATCATTAAATCTACTTTTGATGAAATTTCTTTTGCTTCTTGTTGTCTTAAATCTGTAGCATTACATATACTTTTTTCAACATGAATGTTATAATTTTTACTAAATCTTTTTAATACTTCAGAAACTATTTCATCAAATAATTTAACACTAAAAGTAGTTTGAGAAATTATTAAAAGATTTTTTAAATTAGAATTTTTTAAATTAATTATTGCATTATCAATGTCAGATAATTCTTCAATTAAATATGAATTTTCACCACAAAAACTATAGGTTCCAATAGTTTCGGGATGATTTTTAATTCCAAGTAAAAATATAAAATAATTATCATTTGAATATTTTTGAACTTGCTCATGAATCTTTAAAACATTAGGACATGTCAAATCAATAAGCTCTATTTCATGCTCTTTTGCATAATTATAAACATCTTTACTTACTCCATGAGCACGAATAATAACTTTATTTTTCGCGTTTTCAATAAAATCGATTGTTCTAAGACCCTTTTTTGATAAAGTTTCTATAACTTGACTGTTATGAATTATTTCACCAAGACAATCTAAACCATTTTTTTCTTTCTCTAATTCTTTTTCTGCTTTTGTAACAGTATATTTTACTCCAGCACAAAAACCACTATTTTTTCCAACTATAATATTCATATATTATTATTCCCTTCAAAATCACCAATTTTTATAAATTAATTTTAAATTAATAAAAATATATTGTCAAGCAATTGCTTTTAATAAAATAAAATAGTATAATATATATATAAATTTGCAAAGGAGGATATGGCATGGAAGCAAATAAAAGAGAAAACAATGAAGAAAAAGTAAAAATTTATGATAAAGAAATGTACATAAGCCAAGAAAAATTAAAAACAATAGTAATTATTATAGTAATATTTGTAATAGGATTTATTGCAGGATATTTTTCTGGTTTAGTTAGCGTAAATGATAATAATAAAACAAATGATACAAATATTGTAAATCAAGATATAAATGAAAATGGATAATTATTATATTTTTTGATAAAAATATAAATAAAAAAGTAATAGACTGGAAAAATTTTAATATATATGATATAATAAGATAAATGGCGCATTATCCTAGTCATTACTGATTATTGCGAGGGTGGGGCTAAAAATCCACTAAAAGGCATATCTGTGAAGTTTCTTGTTTGTGCGCGAATTGCCAAATTTGTGTGTGAATAGGGAGTAAAGAAATTAGGGATATATGCAATGGCATGTATATAGACACCCTGGTTTCGCTGAGGCTTAATTTTTTTTAATTGCAATAAATTAAGTAAAACCTATGTTGAGTGCCAAGACACAAAAGACATAGCGTAGCCTGTCTTGAGTGAATGTATTGGGATTAGCAATTTGAAATTATGATTTTGGCCAAAATTTAATTTTCATTTAATACTGTTATGAAATTACATTTGCAAAAGAGACTAGCAATAATTCAAGTGGGTCAAGGAAAACTTCTAGGATGTTTGCTTTACATAAAGCAAGAAAGTCTAAGGATTAAGGTACGGATTTAAGTGGTGATCTGGTGGCTCTAATTAAAACTATGAGCTGTTTCCCTTAAATGGAAACAACTACTTGCAGTAATGCGTAGTGGGAAATAGAGAAATTCAACTAGACCTAAACCGTAAAATTTACTTAGACTTTTGCCATATAAAACAAGGAGAAATATGGTAGAAAACAAAGAAGAAAAGAATAAAAAAACAGATAATCATTTTAAATGGATAATAGAGGTATTTATAATAACCTTTATTTTATCCATTTGTTTTTCTTTCATTTCAACTAATGGAGTATCAAAACTTGAAATTGTACCTGCAATATTAATATTGATATTAGTTATTTTTGCAGGTATATTTTTTGATATAGTAGGAGTTGCAGTAACTGTTGCGAACGAAGAAGAATTTCATGCAAAAGCGACTAAAAAGGCAAAACGGTGCCAAAACTTCTTTAAAATTAATTAAAAATTCAGTAAGAGTTGCTAATGTCTGTGCAGATGTAATAGGAGATATTTGCGGAGTATTAAGTGGAGCGATAAGTGCAATGATATCAGCAAAACTTGCGAGCAAATTTGGAATAACAAACAATTTTCAGTTCTTCTTAAGTGCAATTGTTGCAGCATTAACAGTTGGAGGAAAAGCAATAGGAAAAGAAATTGCAAATAAAAATTCAACAGCTATAGTATATGGATTTCGGAAAAATAATAAGTAGTTTTAAAGGTGAAAAATAAAGGGAGGAAGACTCATGTGTGGAATAGTAGGATTTTATGGTGAAGAAAAAAATAAAGAAGAAATAGTAAAGAAAATGGCAAATAGAATAAAACATAGAGGACCAGATGGAGAAGGCTATTATACAGACGAAAAAATTGCACTTGGACATAGAAGACTATCTATAATTGACTTAGGGCGGAGGAGCACAACCAATGTATACAGAAGATAAAAAATTGGTTGTAGTATTTAATGGAGAAATATATAATTATCTAGAATTAAGAGAAGAATTAAAGGAAAAAAACTATGAGTTTTTAACTAATTCTGACACAGAAGTATTACTACACGGTTATAGAGAATGGGGGTGTGAACTTCCTAAAAAATTAAGAGGAATGTTTGCATTTGCAATTTGGGATACAGAAGAACAGAAACTGTTTTGCGCACGTGATCATTTTGGGATAAAACCATTTTATTATTATAAAAGAGATGAAGATAATAGTATAGCATTTGCATCAGAAATAAAAGCATTTTTAGAATACCCAAAATTTGAAAAAAAGGTAAATAAAAAATTAATCGGACCATTTTTATCATTTAGTTTTACACCAACAAATGAAACATTATTTGAAGGAGTATATCGCTTGCTCCCTGGAACATCTTTAACAGTAAAAGACCGGAAAAATGGAAATAAAAACATATTATGATATTGAATTTGATGAAAAAGAATACAAAATGGACGAGCTTGTAAAAGATATAAGTGAAACAATGAGAGATTCTGTAAAACATCATATGCTTGCAGATGTTGAAGTTGGATCATTTTTATCATCTGGCATAGATTCTTCATATTTAGTTACACTTGCAAGACCTGATAAAACATATACAGTTGGTTATGAAGAAGATAGATATAATGAAATAGACTATGCAAAAAATTTAACGAATGCACTTGGAATTACAAACATTAGTAAAAAAATATCAAAAGAAGAATGGCTAAATGTTATTCCAAAATTTATATATCACATGGACGAGCCTTCATCAGATCCATCAGCAATATCTTTATACTTTGTTTCAAAACTTGCAAGTAAAGATGTAAAAGTTGTACTTTCAGGAGAAGGAGCAGACGAATTCTTTGGAGGGTATAACTATTATAGAGAAGAAGTAGATTTAGGATTTTATAATAAAGTTCCATACTTTATTCGCCATTTCTTAGCAATTTGCTTTGAAGCATTACCTGAATTTAAAGGACGTAATTTTATTGTAAGAAGAGGTAAAAAAGTAGAAGATGAATATGTTGGAGTAAGCAAAATATTTAGTGAAAAAGAAAGAAAAAAAGTTTTAAGCTTCAAAGATACAATAAAAAATCGTGATATAACAAGTGTATTTTTAGATAAATGCAAAAATGCAAGTAACCTTGTAAAAATGCAAACAATAGATATAAGAAATTGGCTTTTAAATGATATATTATTAAAATGTGATAGAATGACAATGGCAAACTCAATTGAAGGAAGAACACCATTTACAGATAAAGAAGTATTTAATTTAGCAAGAACAATTCCTACTCAATATAAAGTACAAAAAGACAATACAAAAGTTGCGTTAAGGGAAGCGGCAAAATTAGATATTCCAACTGAAGCATATAAAAAGAAAAAATTAGGCTTTCCAGTTCCAATTCGTGAATGGATGAAAGAAGATGAATTTTTTACAGAAATTGAAAGAGCATTTAAACAAGATTTTGTAAGTGAATTTTTCAATCAAAAATATATATTAAAATTATTAAAAGAGCATAAGGAAAATAAGAAAGATAATTACAAAAAAGTTTGGATAATATATAGCTTTATAAAATGGTATGAAATATTTTTCTTGGGAAAAGATGAAGAAGTAATAAATTAGGAGATTATATGAAGAAAAGAGATTTAATAGCTGAAGTTGATAAAATTGCAGAAGAAGAAATAGATAAAAAGTATCAAAAAACATATAAATCTTTAATAAAAGAAAACTATATGAAATTTCTAGATAACGAGAAAAAAACAGAGAATAAAGAGAGATTATTAAAAATATTAAAAAATGTAAAATGGTATTCTAATTGCAATACAGACATTTTCTTTTCTAATACGATTACAGAAATTTTAAATAGTACTATTGGAGATATATATTTTGTATGCAAAAATAAAATAACGAGCAGTTGCTATAATATTATTACAAGATTAATGTCAGAAGGTAAGATAGAAAAAGGAAATTTAATTACTTATTATAAAGAAGATAAAGCTTTAGAGATTAAAGAAATTAAGGAAAATTCTATTATATTAGTAGTGGATGATTATTCAGGAAGCGGAGATACAATCATAGATATAGTTAAAGCTATAGAGAAGAAATATTCAAATAATAAAGTATTAATTCTATGTTATATATGGCAAGAAAAAGCTATAAAAAGAATAAAAAGGTTAAAAAAATATTTATATGATAAACTTAAAAATAATTACGAAATTATAGAAAAAGGAATTGTATTAGAAGATTCTTATAAAGAAAAATTTAAGGAAGATATTGATTCTATTAATTATATAAATAGTATATGTGAAGAGTGTACACAAGAAAAATTTAAATATGGATATAGAAAAACAGGTGCAATGGTAACATTTAATGGATTATCACCTAACAACAATATTTCAATGTTATGGAATAACAATATTAGACATAATAATTCTAGGTGGATTCCTATTTTTGATAGGGAATTATCATTAGACCTTATGATAAGAAAGAAAAATGAATATTTGATAAAAAATAGAAACGAGATATTTAAATTTTATGAAAAATCATACTTAAGGTATATGCTTACATATGAGGAATTTAAAGTCTTGATTATGTTATTTAATACATATAGTATTAGAAAAGAATATATAAAAGATGCATTAGGATTTGATACAACAGAAGAAGTTACAAAAATTATTGAAAAATTGAAAAAATGTGGTATAATAACATATAGTTTAGAAAATATTCTGCAGTTTATTAACACAAGAGCTATTAGAGAAATGAAGAAAATAGACGAAGAAATTTCTAAAAAAGTAGGAATTATAAAAGGTATGAGGAAACAAATCCAAAAAAAATAACCTTTGGAATAGTAAACGAGTCGTTTACAATATTTTTAGGTATTTAAAACTAGTTCTTAGTATTTACCAAATTTTATTCTAAAATTTGTAAATACTAAGAAATTCAAACTTTAATTTTGCTTTAATTGAAAATTAAATTGAATACGATATTTTTAGAATTTTCAATTTCAATTTCAATTAATTCAAAATTAAAGATTTGAAAAGTTATAGAAAGATTAAGCAGAGGTGAATTTGTGGAATATTATCAAAATTACATACAAAGTCTTCAAATATCTGAAGAGGAAAAAAATGAACTAATAAAAAGAGTAATATATGAAGAAAAAACCAACATACCTTTTATAATGAATACATACCATTTATCAAACATTTTAGGAATAAAATGGAAATCTTTCAAAAACATAATAAATAATTCAGATAAAATGTATTATAGATTTGATATTCCGAAGAAATCTGGAGGAAAAAGAATAATTTCTATGCCAGATAAGGAATTATTAATAATTCAAAAGAAAATTCAAGAAAAGATTTTAAATAATGTACCTGTACATAATAATGCTTATGGATTTGTAAAAAATAAATCTATAATTGATAATGCAAGAGTACATTTAAATAAAGAAAAAATTTTAAATATTGATTTAAAAGATTTTTTTCCTTCTATACATAGAGGAAGAGTTTTTTACATATTTAAAAATATATGTAAGTATGATAATAATACATCTTACTGTTTAACAAAATTGACAACATTCAGAAATTCTATACCACAAGGAGCACCTACTAGTCCAGTAATTTCAAATATCGTATCTTTCATGATGGATGTAAGACTTTCTAAATTAGCAGAAAAATTTAATATAGATTATACTAGATATGCAGATGATATTACATTTTCTGGAAAAAAAGAAAATATAAATAAAAGTCTGTTAAAAATAGTATCTAATATTATAGAAGAATGTGGATTTCACATTAATGAAAGCAAAACAAGATTTGCAAGTAATGCTGGAAGGCAAGAAGTTACAGGTTTAATTGTAAATAATGAAAAAATTTCTATACCAAATAATTATTTAAAAAGCATACGACAAGAATTATATTACGTTAAAAAGTATGGATTAAAAGAACATAGAGAAAGAGTAGGATTTAGGAATAAATATTATAAAGATCATTTATTAGGCAAAATATTATTTGTAAGACAGATAAATAAAGAAAAAGGAGAAAAATTACTAGATGAGTTTAATTCAATAAAATGGTGGTAAAAATTTTATTGAAATTTATAGCTGATTTTTCCTATACAATAAAAATATAGCAAACTTTTTTATAAAAAGTTTGCTAATAAATTTTTGGTTGCGGGGGTAAGACTCGAACTTACGACCTTTGGGTTATGAGCCCAACGAGCTGCCAACTGCTCCACCCCGCGATATTTAATGCTTAATTATTATACAATATAAATATTATTATGTCAATACTTTTTTATCTTTTTATATTATATTCTAAAATTTATAAATTATTACAGATTTGGAAGAAAGAATTAAAAAGTGAATACGGGAAATTAATGAATAAAAAAGAAATACAAACCTAAAGGAATAGTAGCATTGTATTATTACTACAGGTTTTTATTAGGAATATATCCAAAGCACAATATGCAACACAAGTTAACTTCAGAGATGAGAAAAGAAGTAAGTATTATTCTAAAAAAATTAATTTTTTGTGTAAATATAAATTAGAAACAACATACACTGTTGTTGATTTAAAAACTAAGAAAGTTATTAAAAATAATACTATTATTTTTTATAGAAATAATAGACAATTTGTTGAGAAAAATGTCATTTTATGATATAAATATAATAAATAGTTGTAGATAAAACTAAATTAAGGGGTAATAAAATGGATAGTAAAAAGGAACAAGAAAGAAATGAAGTGCATAAAGCAATATGGGCGATAGCAGATGACTTGAGAGGCGCTGTTGATGGATGGGACTTTAAACAATATATATTAGGAATAATGTTTTATAGATACATATCAGAAAATATAACAAATTATATAAATGAAGGAGAAAGAAAAGCAGGAGATAATAATTTTGATTATGCTATAATTCCTGATAATGAGGCAGAATCTGTAAGAGAAGATTTAGTAAAAGAAAAGGGATTTTTTATATTACCTTCTGAATTGTTTTGTAATGTTTGTAAAAATGCAAAAAATCATAAAGAGGATTTAAATGAGATATTAGAGAATGTATTTAGGAATATTGAAAATTCTGCAAAAGGTGCAGAAAGTGAAGATGATTTTTCAGGATTATTTGATGATATAGATGTTAATAGTAACAAACTTGGTAGCACAGTAGGAAAAAGAAATGAAAGATTAATAAAAATTTTAGACGGAATCAATAGTTTAAATTTAGTAAATTATCAAACAAATTCTATTGATGCTTTTGGAGATGCATATGAGTTCTTAATGACTATGTATGCTTCTAATGCAGGAAAATCTGGAGGAGAGTTTTATACTCCACAAGAAGTAAGTGAATTATTAACAAAATTAGCAGTAGTGGGGAAAACATCTGTAAATAAAGTATATGATCCAGCTTGTGGTTCAGGTTCATTATTATTAAAAGCAGCTAAAATATTAGGAAAAGAAAATGTTAGAAATGGTTTCTATGGACAAGAAATAAATTTGACGACATATAACCTTTGCAGAATAAATATGTTTTTACATGATATAGGATATGATAAATTCGATATAGCTTGTGAAGATACACTAATTTCTCCACAACATTCGGATGATGAGCCATTTGAAGTAATAGTCTCAAATCCACCATATTCGATAAAATGGGCAGGAGATGATAATACTGTTCTAATAAATGACCCAAGATATTCTCAAGCTGGAGTACTTGCTCCAAAATCAAAAGCGGATTTTGCTTTTATTATGCATAGTTTATCTTGGCTTGCAACAAATGGTACAGCTTCAATAGTATGTTTCCCAGGAATTTTATATAGAGGTGGCGCAGAACAAAAAATTAGAAAATATTTAATCGACAATAATTTTGTAGATTGTTTAATTCAATTACCCAATAATTTATTCTTTGGAACAAGTATAGCTACTTGTATAATAGTATTAAAGAAAAGTAAGAAAGATAATAGTACATTATTTATAGATGCTTCAAAAGAATGCATTAAGGTTACAAACAATAATAAATTAACAGAGGAAAATATAAATAATATAGTTAAAATATTTACTAATAGAGAAGATATAGAACACATTGCAAAATTAGTTTCAAACAAAGAAATAGAAGAAAATGATTATAATTTATCTGTTTCAACTTATGTAAAAAAAGAAGATATAAAGGAACAAGTTGATATTGTAGAACTTAATAAAGAAATAGCTGAAATTGTAATGAGAGAGCAAGTGCTTCGCAATGAAATAGACAAGATTATATCAGAAATTGAGGTAAACTATGGGAAAAATAGATGAGTTAATAAAAGAATTATGTCCTAATGGAGTTAAATTTGAAGAACTAAAAAATAAAAATTTGTTTAAATTTTATTATGGCAAAGGTAATAAAATTCCTGAAGACATTGGTGGAATTTATGATGTGTACGGAGCTAATGGAGTCGTATCACATATTAATGAGTACAATTGTGAAGATGTTATAATAATAGGACATATTGGAGCGGTTGGTATGGTAAACAGATGTAAGAAAAAATGCTTTGTTACTTATAATGGTACTATCGCAGAAGTTGTTGACAAATCAAAAATAAACACACAATATTTATATTATGTTTTGACTACTTTGAATTTACCATCATATAAAAAAGGAAGCCAACCATTTTTATCTGTTAGTGATTTTGAAAAAATTTGCATTCCTGTACCTCCAATGGAGGTACAAAACGAAATTGTACGTATATTGGACAATTTCACAGAACTTTCAGCAAAACTTTCAGCAGAACTTTCAGCAGAACTGAAATCAAGACAAAAAGAATATGAGTATTATAGAGATAAACTATTAACATTCAAAGAATTAAAAGAAGAAAATTAGGAGAGATGAATATGTCAGAAATGGTTAATTTTGTAAAAGAAAGTGATAAATTTTATAGATTATTTCAAGAATAGGAAATGATTAAAAAATATTAAAATTATATATAAAATTAAGAGGAAAAATATATGAGTAAATATAATGTAGTAATGAAAACAAATAATTCTACTGTTCTAGCAGAATATGAGCCAATAAAAAGAATATCAAACAGTTATCAAAGTGAACAGGCCTTAGAAGAAGAATTTATAAAAATGCTTGAGGAACAGGGGTATGAATATCTAGAAATACATAATTTAGAAACTTTGATTAGCAATCTTCGTAAACAATTAGAATTGCTTAATGACTATAAATTTACAGACAATGAATGGAATATCTTCTTTAATAACAACATTGCAAATAGTAATGATGGAATTGTAGAGAAAACAAGAAAAATACAAGAAGATTATATTCAAGTCTTAAAAAGAGATGATGGAACAAGCAAGAATATATTTTTAATTGATAAGAAAAATATTAATAATAATAGATTACAAGTTATAAACCAATATGTAGAAAATAATGGAAATTATGATAATAGATATGATGTTACTATTTTAGTTAATGGACTTCCTCTAGTTCATGTAGAATTAAAAAGAAGAGGAGTAGCACTAAAAGAAGCTTTTAACCAAATAAATAGATATCAAAGAGATAGTTTTTGGGCAGGAAGCGGACTATATGAGTATGTTCAAATATTTGTAATATCAAATGGAACAAGTACAAAATATTATTCTAATACTACAAGAGAAAGCCATATTAAAGAACAAAGCACTTCAAGAAATAAAAGTAAAAAAACAAGTAATAGTTTTGAATTTACATCCTATTGGGCAGATGGAAATAATAAAATAATTCCAGACTTAGTAGATTTTACTAGAACATTTTTTGCTAAACATACTATACTAAACATTCTAACAAAATATTGTGTATTTACATCTGAAAAATTGCTTCTAGTTATGCGACCATATCAAATAGTTGCAACAGAGAGAATAATAAATAGAATAGAAGTTGCAAATAACTATAAAAAGATGGGAACTATTGAGGCAGGAGGTTATATATGGCATACAACAGGTTCAGGTAAAACATTAACTTCTTTTAAAACAGCACAAATTGCAAGTAATTTAGAATTTATTGATAAAGTATTGTTTGTTGTAGATAGAAAAGATTTAGACTATCAAACAATGAAAGAATATGATAGATTTGAAAAAGGTGCAGCAAATCGGAAATAGAAGTACAAAAATTCTTCAAAAACAATTAGAAGATGATACAACAAGAATTATAGTTACTACAATTCAAAAATTAAGTGAATTTGTAAAAAAAAATAAAAATCATCCTGCTTTTCAAAAACATTTAGTTTTAATTTTTGATGAATGCCATAGATCACAATTTGGAGATATGCATAAACTAATAGTTCAGAATTTTAAAAATTATCATCTTTTTGGATTTACTGGAACTCCTATATTTGCAAAAAATGCAGGAAGAAAAACAAATCCTGATTTTTGCACTACTGAGCAAGCATTTGGAGAAAAATTGCATACATATACAATAGTAGATGCTATTAATGATGGAAATGTTCTTCCATTTAGAATTGATTATATAAATACAATTAAAGCTAAAGAAGGAATGACAGATAAAGAAGTACAAGCAATAAACACAGAAGAGGCATTATCTTCATCTGAAAGAGTTTCAAATGTTGTTACATATATTTTGGAACATTTTGAACAAAAAACTAAAAGAAATTCATTTTATGATTTAAAAGGACAAAGATTAAATGGTTTTAACTCAATGTTTGCAGTAGCTTCAATTCCAATGGCAAAAAAATATTATTTAGAATTAAAAAAACAATTGGAAGAAAAAAATAAAAATTTAACCATTGCTACAATATATAGTTTTGCTGCAAATGAGGAAGATACAGAAGATGGAATATTAGATGATGAAGGTTTTGAAACAGAATTATTAGATCAGAGTTCAAGAGAATTTTTAGATTTTGCTATTAATGAATATAATAA
This sequence comes from uncultured Clostridia bacterium, assembly GCA_947628775.1. Classification (GTDB taxonomy): domain Bacteria; phylum Bacillota; class Clostridia; order TANB77; family CAG-508; genus CAG-269. The sequence goes on along the minus strand of CANRBI010000016.1, from coordinate 2,986 downwards.
AAAATTTAAAACTAATTTTTCATCAGAAGGCAATGGCTTCCAAGATTATTATAAAGATTTATCAGATAGAGTAAAACATAGAGAAATAGATATTCTTATAGTTGTAAATATGTTTTTAACTGGTTTTGATGCAACTACTCTTAATACATTATGGGTAGACAAAAACTTGAAGCAGCATGGATTAATACAAGCATTTTCAAGAACAAACAGAATATTAAATTCAGTTAAGACTTATGGTAATATTGTATGCTTTAGAGATTTGGAACAAGAAACAAATGATGCAATAGCATTATTTGGAGATAAAAATGCTACTGGAATAGTATTACTTAAATCTTATGAAGACTATTATTATGGATATGAAGATAACAATGGAAAGAAACAACTAGGATATGAAGAAAGAATAGCATTGTTAATTCAAAAATATCCTTTAGGAGAGCAAATAATAGGAGAAAAAGCAGAGGAAGACTTTATTGTATCTTTAGGAAATATTTTGAGATTAAGAAATATATTATCATCTTTTGATAAATTTGAAGGAAATGAAATACTTTCAGAAAGAGATTTTCAAGATTATACGGGAATGTATGTTGATTTATATCAGAAATACAAAACACAGGGAGATGCAGAAAAAGAAAGTATAAAAGATGATATTGTATTTGAAATGGAACTTGTAAAACAAGTAGAAGTAAATATTGACTATATTTTAATGTTAGTTTCAAAATATCATCAATCTAATTGTACAGACAAAGAGATACTTGGAAATATTGATAAGGCAATAAAATCAAGTTTAGCACTTCGTTCAAAAAAAGATTTAATAAATGAATTTATTGAAAGAATAAATACTAATACAAATGTTAATGATGATTGGAAGAAATTTGTTAAGGAACAAGAAGAAATAGATTTAAAGAGACTAATTGAAGAAGAAAACTTAAATGAAGAAGAAACAAGAAAATTTATAAATAACTCTTTTAGAGATGGACAAGTTAAAACGAATGGGACTGATATAGAAAAAATACTTCCACCAATGAGAAGATTTGGAGGAGGTAATAGATCAGAAAAAAAGCAAATAATTATAGAAAAGGTACTAAGATTCTTTGAAAAATACTATGGATTAAATATTCATAATAGTGATGAGAATTAGAAGCATTTTATTATTGTCTATGCCTAATTACTAATGTGTTAGATAAAAAAGATAATAAAAAATATTCTTACATACTTTTTATTCTATTCAGGAATATTTTCCAAAATTTTCCAAAAAACTATTGCAAAACAAAATGTTTTGTGGTAATATATTACTTTAAAAACAAAAGAAAGGAAAATAAAATCATGGGACTCAAAATACGTTTCTATGCATCAATAACAGATGCAGCAGATGAAGAATTAGACTTGCTAAAATATTATCAAAATACAGAGAAAGGATATTGTATTTATTGCATAAAAGCAGCAGAAATATGTAGTGAATTTATTGCAAGATATTTTCATAAAGCCGTAACAATGCCAGAGCTATTATTAAACAAAGTAATAGAAGAAAACTATGAAGAAAAAGATTATCCGAATGCTAAACAAGATATGTTTAATGGAATATATAAAGCAAATACAGACAAAATGTTTAGCGATAATGATTCAGATTTCGAATTTAAAGCATTCAAAGAATGTAAAGTTGTTAGAGAGAAACTACTTAAAAAATATGAAGACATAGGCATAAAATTAGAAGGTAATATAGAAAAACCAAAAGTAGAAATATATGCACTTTTAACTGTATAAACTGTAAAATTATTAAAAAGCGTTTAAAACGCTTTTTTTCGTGACGCTTAGAATTATTAATTTATAAAATAAACCTGCTACAAAAGAATATAAAAACTATCCTATAACATATATACAACACCTCCCCAATAGAATCTACTAAAAAACAATTTCTTAAATAAACATTAATAATCTAATTATGTAAAACAAACTATTGACGAATACATACAAATATTATAAAATAATGATACATGTGTAGGCATTGCCTAAAAATGATAGGAGGAAAACAAATGGGTGTAAGAAAAGCAGTTATACCGATAGCAGGATTTGCTACAAGATTTTTACCAGCATGTAAATCCGTTCCAAAATGTATGCTTACTATACTAGATAAACCTATTATTCAATATATTGTTGATGAAGCAGTGGAATCCGGTATTGAAGAAATTGTTTTAGTTATTGGAAGAAAAAAAGATGTCGTACAAGACTATTTTACACAAGATGAAGAACTTACTAATTTCCTAATAGAAAGAGGAAAAGAAAAATTTATACCACAAGTTACAAATTTATCTCATGGCGCAAAATTGCACTTCATAGAGCAAGAAGGTGGAGCAAAAGGCCTAGGCCATGCTATATATCAAGCAAAAGATATAATAGGAAATGAACCTTTTGCAATTCTATATGGAGACGTAGTTTTCCATGGAGAAAAACCTTGCTTGAAAGAAATTATTGAAAAGCATGAAGAATGCGGAGGCTCTGTTATAGGAGTAGAAAAGGTAGATTGGAAAGACGTACCTAAATATGGAAATGTATCTGGAGTACAAATTGCAGACGGATTTTATAAAGCAGAAAAATTACAAGAAAAACCACAAATAGAAGAAACAAAATCAAATCTTGCAATTTCTGATAGACACGTTCTAATGCCAGAAATATTTGATTTCCTTGAAAAAGTAAAACCAGGTAAAGGTGGAGAAATTCAAGTAACAGATGCGTATAATGCAATGGTAAATACTAAAGAAGGCGTTTATGCTTATGATTACAAAAGCAAAAGATTTGATTCAGGAGATAAACTTGGATTCGTAATGGCAGCAGTTGATGAAACTTTAAATAGGCCTGACCTTAGAGAACCATTCATAAAATTTTTAAAAAGCCTAGATTTATAAAATATAGATGCAAAAGAGTTTATCTAAAAATGATAAACTCTTTACATGTGCTCATAGCTCAGCAGGATAGAGCAGTCGCCTCCTAA
>CANRBI010000015.1 GCA_947628775.1 uncultured Clostridia bacterium | reverse complement strand
TATTTGCATTTAATTAAGATGAGCCTTCCAGTATAAGGAAAGCCCATCTTTTTTATTAAAAACCATTATCCTGTAACAAAAAAATAAAAAAACTTAAAAAATGTATTGACAATTCTAAAAAAAGGATATAATATATATAAGATGTTAGCAATCAAACAATGAGAGTGCTAAAAGAGGTGAATAAATTGTTAGACCAAAGAAAGAAAAAAGTCTTACAAGCAATAGTTGAAGAATATGTAAATACAGCAGAACCAGTCAGTTCAAACCTATTAACTAAAAAAGAAGACTTAAATTATAGTAGTGCGACAATCAGAAATGAAATGGCCAACTTAGAAAAAGCAGGTTACTTAGAAAAAACACATACATCAAGTGGAAGAGTACCTTCAGAAAAAGGCTATCGATATTATGTAGATGAACTACTAAGAGATGACAACATAAGTATAGAAGAAATCAAATACATAAGTGAAAAGCTAGAAACAAAAGTAAATGAAATAGAAGATCTAACCCAAATTGCAACAACAACAATTTCAGAAATAACGCACTACACAACACTTGCAATAGGACCAGGAACAGATACCCAAACTATAGAAGAAATTAAATTTGTAATGCTAGGTGAAAGAATGATAATGGCCATAATACTAACAAACGCAGGTATGGTCAAAGAAACAATAATCAAATTTGATGAAGACATAACAGAAAAACAAGTAGAAACAATAAATTACATGTTCAACAAAAAACTAAAAAACCAACCACTAGATATAATAGATGCACCATTAGAAGAATACCTAATAAATGAAATGAAATACAGTGTAAAAGTAATAAAACCAATAATAGAACAAATCAAAAAAATAATACAAGAAGAAAGGCAAATATATTTAGAAGGTAAAAACAGACTATTTGACTTACCAGAATTTAACAGCCTAGAAGTCACAAAAAACTTTATAAACATAATAGACGAAAAAGATGTAGTAGCTGATATGCTAGATTCAGGTTTTGCCAAAGATATAAATGTCTACATAGGAGACGAAAATGAAAAACAAGAACTAAAAGATTTCAGTGTAATTACATTCAAACACAGAGTAGGTAACAAAGATTTAGGAACAATAGGTATAATAGGACCTAAAAGAATGGACTATTCAAAAGTCATATCAGTAATGAAATATATCAGCAAAAAACTGAATGAAAAAGATATGTAAAAGAAAGAAGGTATAAAATGTCAGAAAAAGAAAAAAATGAAATAAGCGAAAACGAAGAAGAAAACCTAGAACAAAACGAATTAGAATCTGTAAAATCAGAACTAGAAGATATAACAGATAGATACAAAAGAATCTTAGCAGAATTTGAAAATCACAAAAAAAGAAGTCAAAAAGAAAGGGAAAGCCTATACAATTCCATATTATCAGATATTGTAGAAGGAATGTTACCAATACTAGACAACTTAGAAAATGCAGCAAAAGTGCAAACAAAAGATGAAGAATACAAAAAAGGAGTAGAACTTGTATTAAAACAATTTCAAGACATGCTAAAAACAAAAGGAGTAGTAGAAATACCAGCAATAGGAGAAACATTTGACCCACAATTACATGAAGCAGTAAGCAGTATACAAGATGCAGAAAAAGGAGAAAAAGAAATAGTACAAGAATACAGAAAAGGCTACAAAATAGGAACAAGAGTAATAAGACATTCAATGGTAGTTGTAGCAAACTAAAAACGTTATTAAATTTAAGTCGACTGTTAGCACTAAGCTAAGTCGGGTAACTTATATAAAATATATGCAATATAATTTTAAGGAGGAATTTAAAATGGGAAAAATCATAGGAATTGACCTAGGAACAACAAACTCATGTGTATCAGTAATGGAAGGAGGAGAACCAGTCGTAATAGCAAATGCAGAAGGAAACAGAACAACACCATCAGTAGTTGCATTTTCTAAAAATGGAGAAAGATTGGTAGGACAAATAGCAAAACGTCAAGCAGTAACAAATCCTGACAATACTGTTATTTCAATCAAAAGAAAAATGGGAACATCAGATAAAGTTAAAATAGAAGGTGATACATTCACACCACAAGAAATATCAGCAATGATATTACAAAAACTAAAAGCAGATGCGGAAAACTATTTAGGACAAAAAGTAACACAAGCAGTTATCACAGTACCAGCATATTTCAATGATAGTCAAAGACAAGCAACAAAAGACGCTGGAAAAATAGCTGGACTTGAAGTACTAAGAATTATAAATGAACCAACAGCAGCAGCACTTGCATATGGAATGGATAAAGAACAAGACCAAAAAATATTAATATATGACTTAGGTGGAGGTACATTTGATGTATCAATACTAGATATAGGAGATGGAGTATTTGAAGTTTTATCAACAAGTGGAAACACACATCTAGGAGGAGACGACTTTGATAATGCAATTATTGACTATTTAGTAAGTGAATTCAAAAAATCAAATGGAATAGACCTAAAACAAGACAAAATGGCAATGCAAAGACTAAAAGAAGCAGCAGAAAAAGCAAAAATCGAATTATCAGGAGTACAACAAACACAAATAAACTTACCATTTATTACAGCAGACAGTAGTGGTCCAAAACACTTAGATATAACACTTACAAGAGCAAAATTTGATGAACTAACACATGACTTAGTAGAAGGAACAGCAGGACCAGTTAATCAAGCTCTAAAAGATGCAGGATTATCAGCAAGTGATATTCACAAAGTACTATTAGTTGGAGGTTCAACAAGAATACCAGCAGTACAAGAAGTTGTTAAAAAGATTACAGGAAAAGAACCAGACAAAGGAATTAACCCAGATGAATGTGTTGCAATAGGAGCTGCAATTCAAGGTGGAGTACTTTCAGGAGATGTAAAAGACCTAGTATTATTAGACGTAACACCATTATCACTAGGAATAGAAACATATGGTGGAGTATTCACAAAATTAATTGAAAGAAACACAACAATACCAACTAAAAAATCACAAATATTCTCAACAGCAGCAGATGGTCAAACATCAGTAGAAGTACATGTTCTACAAGGAGAAAGAGAAATGGCTGCATATAACAAAACACTAGGAAGATTCCAACTAACAGGAATACCAGCAGCACCAAGAGGAGTACCTCAAATCGAAGTAACATTTGATATAGATGCAAACGGAATAGTACATGTATCAGCAAAAGATATGGCAACAGGAAATGAACAAAATGTATCAATTACAGCATCAACAAACCTAACAGATGAAGATATTGACAAAGCAGTAAAAGATGCAGAAGCACATGCTGAAGAAGATAGAAAAAGAAAAGAAGAAATCGAAGTTAAAAACAATGCAGAAAGCCTAGTATATAACAGTGAAAAAACACTAACAGATTTAGGAGATAAAATTAGCAGTGAAGAAAAAGCAAAAGTTGAAACAGAAATAGACAATACCAAAAAAGCACTTGAAACAAATGACGTAGAAAAAATCAAAGAAGCAACAGAAAAACTAACAAAAGTATTTTATGATATGTCAGAACAACTATATAAAAATGCAAACCCAAATGCTGGAGTAGACCCAAATGCAGCAAATCAAGACACAGCACAAGCAGATGGAAATGTATATGATGCAGATTACAAAGTAGAAGATGAAGATAATAAAGAATAAAAAAGTGCAATCAAGATGAAGGGATTTAGGGATATTCTCAAAATCCCTCTTCACTTGCAGATCTACAAAGACAAATTAATTTGGAGGAAAAAATGGCAGGCAAAAGAGATTATTATGAAGTGTTAGGAGTTAATAAAAATGCAACAGATGATGAAATAAAAAAAGCATACAGAAAACTTGCAAAAAAATATCACCCTGACGCTAATCAAGATAATAAACAAGAAGCAGAAAAAAAATTCAAAGAAGTAAATGAAGCATATGAAACACTATCAGACTCCCAAAAAAGAAGAATGTACGACCAATTTGGACCAGATGGACCACAAGGAGGATTTGGTGCAGGAGGACCATTTGGAGGTCAAGGAGGATATTATTCATATAATGGAACTGGATTTGATGGTTTCGGAGACTTTGGAGATTTAGGAGATATTTTTTCATCATTTTTCACAGGAGGATTTGGAAAACAATCATCAAAAAGGAAATCTGGACCAAGAAAAGGTCAAGACCTAAATTTGCGTCTTGATATTACATTTGAAGAAGCTTTCTTGGGAATAGAAAAAGAAATAATAATAACCAGAAACGAAAAATGTAATACCTGTCACGGAACAGGAGCAAAACCAGGAACAAATCCAATAAAATGTCCAAACTGTCAAGGAACAGGTCAAACAAGACAAGTACAAAATACAATTTTAGGTCAAGTACAAACAACAAGAACATGTCCAGAATGTCATGGAACAGGTGAAATAATAAAAGATCCATGTGATACATGTAAAGGTAGAGGAACAGTAAGAAAACAACCAAAAATAAAAGTACGTATCCCAGCAGGAATAGATGATGACCAAACAGTAGTATTAAGAGGAGAAGGAGACCCAGGAGAAAAGGGAGGTCCAAATGGAGACTTATATATTACTGTAAGAATAAAAAAACACAATATATTTACACGAAAAGGAAATAATGTATTATGTGATGTTCCAATAACTATCACACAAGCTTCTCTTGGAGCAGAGCTTGAAATACCAATGGTAGATGGAACAAAAGAAAAATATAAAATACCAGATGGAACACAAACAGGAACCAAATTTACTATAAGAAATAAAGGATTCAAATCTGTTAATTCATCAGCACAAGGAGACTACATATTTACAGTTATTGTGCAAACACCAAAAAGACTATCAAAAGAACAAAGAGAACTACTAACACAATTAGCAAAAACGATGAATGAACAGCCACCAATAAAAAAGAGAGGCTTCTTTGGATAAAATAAGAAGCCTCATATTTTTTGCCTTTTTTACTAGACATTATGCTCAAAAAAATATATAATATACATATCTAAAAAGCAAGAAAGGATGCAAAAATGAAAAAAGTACTATTTATATCAAGTACAGGTGGACACCTAGAAGAACTAATGCAATTAAAACCACTATTTGAAAAATATGATTCATACATAATAACAGAAAAAGACAAAGCAAATGAAACCCTAAAAGAAATATATGGAAAAAAACTATATTTTTTACCATATGGAACAAGGGCAAAATTATTCACATATATATTCAAATATTTATATTTATGTATAAAAACAGTGATATTATACTTCAAAATAAGACCAAAAGTCATAGTAACAACAGGAACACACACAGCAGGACCAATGTGTATATTAGGGAAAATATTTAGAAGTAAAGTCATATATATAGAAACATTTGCAAACACAAATAAAAAGACCGCAACAGGTAGAATAATATACAAAATAGCAGATTTATTTATAGTACAATGGGAAGAAATGCTTAAACTATATCCAAAAGCAGTATATGGAGGTTCGATATATTAATGATACTAGTAATGTTAGGAACACAAAATAATAGTTTTCACAGACTATTAGAAGAAATAGATAAATTAATACAAAAAAAGATTATTACAGAACCTGTAATTGTTCAAGCAGGATATACAAAATATGAAACACAAAACATGCAAATATTTGATTTAATTCCAAAAGACCAGTTAAATAAATATCAAAAAGAAGCATCACTAATAATAACACATGGAGGAGCAGGTTCAATTATTACATCACTAAAACAAGGCAAAAAAATTATAGCAGTACCAAGAAAACACGAATATGCAGAACATGTTAATAATCATCAACAAGAAATAGTAGAACTATTTGACAAAAAGAAATACATAATAGGAATAAAAGGAGTAGAAGACTTAGAACAAGCAATTATAAAATCAAAAGACTTTGTACCACAAAAATATCAATCAGATAACCACAAAATGCTACAAATAATAGAAGAATTTATAAATCAAATATAGCTTATGGAGGCAAAAATGGAAGAAGAAAGATTAATCAATTTAGAGCTAGAAGATCAAGTAGAAGAAAAATTTGAAAATACCCTAAGACCAAAAACACTAGAAGAATACATAGGTCAAGACAAAATAAAAGAAAATATGAAAATATATATTGAAGCTGCCAAAAAAAGAGAAGAACCCCTAGACCATATATTACTATATGGTTTGCCAGGTTTAGGTAAAACAACATTATCAAATATAATATCAAATGAAATGAACTCAAACATAAAAATAACATCAGGACCAGCAATCGAAAAGCCAGGAGACCTAGCAGCTCTACTTACAAACCTATCAGAATATGATGTACTATTTATAGATGAAATTCACAGATTAAGCAAAAGTGTAGAAGAAATATTATACCCAGCACTAGAAGACTACACATTAGACATCATAATAGGAAAAGGACCAAGTGCCAGATCAATAAGGCTAGACCTACCAAAATTCACACTAATAGGAGCAACAACAAAAGTAGGATCTCTAACAACACCATTAAGAGACAGATTCGGAATAGTAGAAAGACTAGAACTATACTCAGTAGAAGACCTAACAAAAATAGTAAAAAGATCAAGTACAATTCTAGGAATCCAAATAGAAGATAAAGCAGCAATAGAAATAGCCCGCAGATCAAGAGGAACACCAAGAATAGCAAACAGATTATTAAAAAGAGTAAGAGACTATGCAGCAGTACTAGGAGATGGAAATATAGACCTAAAAATCGCAAAACATGCGCTAAACAAACTAGAAATAGATGAACTAGGCCTAGATGAAATAGATAGAAGATTGCTAGACACAATGATTGTAAAATATGCAGGAAGACCAGTAGGAATAGATGCACTTGCCACAACAATAGGTGAAGAAGTAGACACAGTAGAAGATGTATATGAACCATATTTAATACAAATAGGCTTTATATCAAGAACAACAAGAGGAAGAATAGTTTTACCTCCAGCATATAAACATTTAGGATATGAATACAATGGAGATTTATAAGAAAGGGACGGGACTTAAATTTTGAAAAAATATCTAAAAAAGGAATACATACTAATACCATTCATATTTATATGTATTTTAAGCATAATGCTAATAAGACCACTAGGAGACTTAGATGAAATATGGAACTACAATGTAGCAAGAAATATAGCACTTGGAAAAATTCCATATAAAGATATAAACACAATAACTACACCACTGCTACCACTAATCAATAGTTTTTTTCTAAAAATATTTGCAGATGAATTAATAATAATGAGAATTTTAGCAGCAGTTTTAGGAACAGCAATTATCTACATGGTATTTAAGATACTAAAAAAAGTATTAAAAGAAACAAATATAACTTTAATCTTTACACTACTTATAGCCATATTATTTAGAGACATATACTGTATAGACTACAACTATATGACATTATTCATAACATTACTAATTTTATATACAGAACTAAAAGGCACGGAAAAGTCTCAACAAACAAAAAAAACACAATTTATACAAGGATTATTTGCAGGTTTAGCTATTTGTACAAAACAAAGTATAGGCTTATTAGTTGCAATTGCAACAATAATATATCCTTTAATAGAAATTAGAAAAAAACAAGACATAAAAGAAACACTAAAAAAAATGTCAATACGTATATTAGGAGCTGTTATTCCAATAATATTATTACTAATTTATTTACTAATAACAGGATCTTTAAAAGAATTTATAAATTACGCAATACAAGGTGTTTCCACATTTAAAAACACAATGCCATATAAAATATTATTATACAATAAATCAAAAGAAATTGTGATTTTATCAGTACTAATACCAATATTTATTTTAATAACAATACTAACAATTTTAATTGGAACAATTAAAAAAATAAATAAACCAGAATTTAAAAATATACAAACTATAACATTATACAGTTTACCAATGTTAGTTACAATGTATCCAATAGCTGACAAAATTCACTTCTGTATAAGTATTGTAATTACATTAATAGGAACAATATATTTACTAGTAACAGGAATGAAAAAAATATACAAAAAGATACCAATGTCAAAACAAAAATGGTACCAAAACAAATTATTTATATATAAAACAGCAACACTTCTAATATGTATAATAATCATAGGTTTTATACTAAATTATGTCGTAAATAATTTATTACAATATATAAACTCATATAAAAATAACTTAATAAACAAAACAACATTACACTATAAATATATAGAAATACCAGAATATTTACAAGAAAGAATAGACATAATAGGGGAATATATAATTCAAAAGAAGCAAGAAAATGTACAAGTATGTATATTAGATGCAGAAGCGGCAGTATATAATGTTCCACAAGATATATATATAAAAGATTATGACATGTTACTAAAAGGAAACTTAGGAAAAGCAGGCGAACAAGGGCAAATTGACAGAATATCAAAAGAAATAAAAGAAGAAACCAAAAGAGTATATCTTATAAAAGATGATATAAACAATTTAAACTGGCAAGTACCAACAAGTGTAATAACATATGTAAAAGAAAATTTAGAAAAGCAAGAACAAATATCTATATATGATGTATATCAAGCTAAGGAAGGGGACTAATGAAAATACTTGAGAAATTAAAACAAAAAAAACCAAATTCTACATTTTTAATACTTTTTTGTATAAGTGCAATAATATACATACCATTTTTAATAGGGCATTATGCAACAGATACATATAATATAGCATATGTAGGATACACAAAATACCTTACAAACTGGTACCTAAATGACGGAAGACTATTTTCTGCTTTAATACTATTTATATCAAATATATTAAGATTACCAGTACAAGCAGTAAATATAATCTCATTATTAGGAGCAATATGTATAAACACAATAACTATTTTAACAATATACAAACAACTTAACAAATATAAAGAAATAAAAAATAAACCAGCTAAAATAATTTTATTAACTATTATATATATAACAATATGGAACTTCACATATGTAGAAAATATGTACTTTTTAGAAAGTAGTATAATGGCACTAAGTATACTTTTCTACATATTATCAGCAATAAAACTAGTTGAAAGACAAAAATACAGTTTTGTAGAATCAATGTTACTAGCAATAGGAGGAATAATCAGTTACCAAGGAACAATAGGTTTTTTATTTGTTATGGTAACTTTGCTAACATTTATAAAAAATACTAACACCAAAAAGAAATACAAACAAAATATAATAGATATAATCAAAAGTGGACTCATAGCACTAATTGCCGTAATTGTAGATTTATCTATAGTTGATATTATGGGAGACATATTAAATGTAACCCAAACAAGATTAGGAAATATAACCGAAATATATGAAAATTTACTAACAATATCCCAATTAGCACCAATAATAATAAAACAAACCTGTAAACTATACCCAGAATACTTATTCATAGTATTAATATCATTAACTGAAGCAGTTCTAATAATTCACACAGGAATAAAAAAATGTTCAAAAACCAAACAAAATAAATATTCTCTAAGCATAATATTAGAAAGTATATTTTTAATAATTGTAGCAATATGTAGCACATTTATCCCAAACCTAATGACACTATCAGCATTTTTTGCAGGAAGAATGAGATTTTGCATAGGATCTCTAATAGGCATTATATTCATATATATCTATATGAAAACAGACATATTTGAAACAGAAATAAAAGCTACAAAAATAATAATGTTAATACTACTAATCACATACACAATATCACTAATAATAAATACAGAAATAATGTTATATGAACACAAACTAGTAAACAGACTAGAAAAACAAGAATGTGAGCAAATATCATCATATATCGAAGAATATGAAAAACAAACAAATAACAAAGTAGATAAAATACAAATTATAACAATAAAAAGTGAAATAGAAAACACATACTATGACCCAATAAAACATGAAAATGTACTAACATATAGTGCAGTAAGGTCAAACTGGTCAGCAGTAGCTGTAATACAATACTATTTACACAAAAACCTAACAGAAGTAAACTACGAAATACCACAAGAAGACTACAATTTCATAATAGGAAATTCACAATCCCAAATATGTTTAAATGACACACTATATGTTAAATGTTATATGTACTAAAAGGAAGGAATAAAAAATGAAACTATTAATGCATACATGTTGTGCACCATGTAGTGTATACTGTATAGACTCACTAAGAGAAGAAGGAATAGAACCAACACTATACTGGTACAATCCAAACATTCATCCATACACAGAATACAAAGCAAGAAGAGACACTCTAAAACAATACAGTGAAATGATAAACATACAAGCAATATTCGAAGAAGACTATGGACTACAACAATTTTGCAAAAACGTAATAAACAACCTAGAAACAAGATGCAAAGACTACTGTTATCCAATAAGACTAGAACAAACAGCAAAATACGCCAAACAACACGGATACACAGCAATAACAACAACACTACTAATAAGTCCATACCAAAAGCACGACATAATCAAAACCCAAGGTCAACAAATAGCCAAAAAATACGGTCTAACCTTCTACTACAAAGACTTCAGACCCGGCTTCAAACAAGGCCAAACCAAAGCCCGCGACCTAGGTCTCTACATGCAAAAATACTGCGGCTGCCTCTTCTCTGAATGTACAGCAAATTACGACCGTATTATTTCTGATAAAAAAGTCCAACTTCTTGAAAATAAAATTACAGAACGCAAAATTAGATTAGGCTGGGAAGTGCCAAATTTAGAATTAAAACCATACAAAAACGGTAATAAAGAACAAATTAAGTTTATCTATGATTTAAAAAAGGAAGTTTATCAAAAATATGTAGAAGAAATTTATGGAGAGTGGAATGAAGAAATCCAAAAAAAGCTATTTGATAAATTTATGAAAGAAAATTCAAAAACTATAGAACTTATATATTTAAAAGACGAATTAGTCCGGATTTTACAACGGAAAAGAAATAGAAAATAATACTTTTGAAATAGGCAATATTTGCATAAAACCAGGATATCAAAACAAAGGAATTGGAACAGCAGTATTAAAAGAAATTATATTTGAAAACAAAGGAAAAAATATAAAATTACAAGCCTTTAAAATAAACGAAAAAGCAATAAAACTATATGAAAAAATCGGATTCAAAAAAATAGATGAAAGTAAAACTTATATAATGATGAAAAAATTATAAAATAAGTCTACATATAAGAAATATTTTCGAAAAAAAAGAACTGAATGAAAATGCAGTTGTCAAGGAAAACTTGACAACTGCTTCAGATTAATCAACTATGGTATCACAATATACTTTAAAATTAATTGATAAAAAACTTTTAGAGAATAAATTAAAAGAAATAAGTGATATGGTAGAAGAAAATAATAAAAAGTAAAAAATAAATGGCACTTTAAATGGCACTTAAATGGCACTTAAATGGCACTTTAATGACACTTTAACGATACTTTAATGATACTATAAATGATACTTTAAAATTGTTAAAATAATATAAAATTAAAACAAATTGAAAAAAGATAAAAAGTAAAGGAGGGAAGTTTATTGAAAAAGAAAAAAAATAACGAAATATCAATTCGTTCTAGTGCAGCAGAATATTTAACTTATGTAGCAGCAATTGGAGATAATCCAGAATCAATAGAAGTTAGATATGAAGATGAAAATATATGGCTTACACAAAAAATGCTAGCTACTTTATATGGAATAGAATTAAATACAATAAATTATCATATTAAGAAGATTTATGAAGATAATGAATTACAAGAAGAAGCAACTATTCGAAATTTTCGAATAGTTCAAAAAGAAGGCAACAGAGAGGTTTCAAGAAATGTTGCACACTATAATCTTCAAATGATAATTGCTATTGGATTCTTATGTTTCAGATTTTGATGAACTTTTGATGCAAACAAAAGATATAAAGAATAATGAAAATAAAAAAATTCTAGAATAAATGTTACTGCAAATGTTACTGTAAATGTTACTGCAAATGTTACTGCAAAATATAAGTGAAAAAATGAAATATTTTTAGGTAAGGAGAGAAATATATGTTATTAAAAAATAAATTAAACCTAAATAATGAAATCGAACTTGCAAAAGAAGAAGAAAGAATAACAAAATTAAAAGCAATAGAATTATTTGAAAGCGGAAAATTAGAAGAATTTGAAGTGGGAACTTTCCAAGGATTATCTCAAATACATAAATATTTATTTGAAGATATATATGAGTTTGCAGGTATTGTTAGAACAGAAAATATTTCTAAAAGTAATTTTAGATTTGCGTCTAGCATGTATTTGGAAGATGCATTAAAAAAAATAGATAAAATGCCACAATCAAATTTTGATGAAA
This sequence comes from uncultured Clostridia bacterium, assembly GCA_947628775.1. Lineage (GTDB taxonomy): Bacteria > Bacillota > Clostridia > TANB77 > CAG-508 > CAG-269. Next base: position 11,210 of record CANRBI010000015.1, on the reverse strand, counting down.
TTATAGAAAAATATATTGAAATGAATATAGCTCATCCATTTAGAGAAGGAAATGGACGAAGTACAAGAATTTGGCTTGATATGATTTTAAAAAAAGAACTAGGTAAAGTTGTAGATTGGAGCAAAATAGATAAAGAAGAATATTTGCTTGCAATGGAAAGAAGTCCAATAAAAAATACAGAAATAAAGTTTTTATTAAAAGAGGCATTAACTGAAAAAATAAACGATAGAGAAGTTTACATGAAAGGTATTGATGCAAGCTATAGATATGAAGGCTATAATTTATACAAAACAGAAGACCTAAAAAATAATAATGTATAAAAATATAGAAGATGTAAAAGATAACTTGACAGATTTTGCAATTTATCGTAAAGTATAGATAAGAGAAAAAAGAAAAGGAGAGAAAAACAAATGAAAAAATCAGAATTTATAACAACACTAACACTAATGCAAATTTTAGCATGGGTAGCATTAAGTGTAGCAGACTTAGTAGAAGAAAACTTATACAACAGCAAAATACTAGTAGGAGTAATGATAATTCTACCAATGGCAATACCAGTAGTATATTTTGTATTTGAAGAAAAACTATGTGAGCAACTAAAAATATCAAAACTAAAAATGAATGTAAAAGCATCAATAATATGGATAATAGAAACAATTATAATGTCAATAATAATAATAACACTAATAAATGCTGATAAATGGTTTATAAAACAAAACCTACTAATATTCTTAAATGGATATGAATACATGGTATATGGAATTGTATTAGCTATAATGTTTGTATTTGTATTACTATTTATGAAAACAGTAGAATTCATATGTACAAAAATCGAACAAAAAGCAAACAAAGAACCAGAAAAACAATCATAAAATATCAAAATTATCAAAGAAACAAGACCTATAAAAACTTGACTTACAGTCTCTTACTGTAAAATATATGTCGAGTTTTTATTTACATGTAAAAAATAATACAAAAAAGAAAGAGAGGATTTATGGAAAAATTAGTTTTAATAGATGGGAACAGTATAATGAATAGAGCATTTTACGGAATAAATGGAAGTAGAATGTTAACCTCAAAAGATGGAAGATACACAAATGCAATATATGGATTTTTAGCAATATTATTTAGACTAATAGAAGACATAAATCCCGAATATATGGTAGTTGCATTTGACTTAAAAGCTCCAACAGAAAGACACAAACTATATGAAGGTTACAAAGCAAACAGAAAAGCAATGCCTGAAGAACTAGCCCAACAAATGCCAATGATAAAAGAGATACTACAAGCAATGAATATAGACATTGTTGAAAAAGAAGGCTATGAAGCAGATGATATATTAGGAACACTATCAAGATATGGACAAAGAAGAGGTCTAGAAGTAACAATATTATCAGGAGATAGAGACACATTCCAATTAGCAACAGATAGAATAAAAATAAGAATACCACGAACAAAACTTGGAAAAACAGAAATAGATATATTTGATAGAGATAAAATAAAAGAAACCTACAAGTTAGAACCAAAACAACTAATAGAAGTAAAAGGATTACAAGGAGACACATCAGACAATATTCCAGGAGTACCTGGAGTCGGAGAAAAAACAGCCCTAAAATTAATCCAAAAATACAAAAAAATAGAAACATTATATGAAAAACTAGAAGAAGGCAAAACAGACATAAAAGGAAAACTAAAAGAAAACCTAGAACAAAATAAAGACTTAGCATATTTATCAAGAACACTAGGAACCATAAACTTAAAAGTTCCAATAGAAGATACTCTTGAAGACTTTAAAGTAGAAGAATGGAACAAACAAGAAGTATATAAAATATTTAAAGATTTAAATTTCAAAAAATATATAGAAAGATTTAACTTAGAAAGTGACATAAGAGAAGACAACATAAAAAATCTAAGCAACCTATATGAAATAGTAGAAGGAAATATAGACCAAGCAATAGAAAAAATACACAAAACAAGAAAAATGATATTTGAAATATCAACACGGTATAGACCAAAAACCAGAAAACATAATAAAAGAAAAAATAAATGCAATAAGTATAATAGAGCCAACTGAACAAAAACCAATATGTTATTATATCCAACTAAAAGAAAATAATGACATACAAAAACTAAAAGAAGTATTTGAAAATAAAGACATAGAAAAAATAGGAATACATTTAAGTAAAACATATATATTATTAAAACAAGAAGGAATAAAACTAAACAACCTAAAATTTGATGCCAAAATTGCAGCATATCTATTAAATCCATCAAACAACAAATTATCAATAGAAGAAATTGCAGAAGAACAATTAGGAATGGTAATGGACGAATATTTAGAAAAACAGCAAGAAAGCAAACAAATTAATCTATTTGATAATATGCCAGAAAATGAAGACCTAAAACAAGAAGAATTACAAAAAAAATCACTAACACTAAAAGCATATGTAATAACAAAACTAGAAAAAACAATGACTGAAAAACTAAAATCAATTAATGGTCTAGAACTATTCTATGAAATAGAAATGCCAACAATAGAAGTACTATCAGAAATGCAATGGAATGGAATGTATGCAAATGAAGCTGAACTTGACAAATATGGAGACAAACTAAAAGAACAGCTAGAACAAAAAACCAAAATTATATACGAAATGGCAGGAGAAGAATTTAACATAAATTCTACAAAACAACTAGGACAAATACTATTTGAAAAAAAGAAATTACCAGTAGTCAAAAAAACAAAAAATGGATACTCAACAGGAGTAGAAGTACTTGAAAAATTAATAAACAAAGATCCAATAATAGAACAAATATTAGATTATAGGCAACTAATGAAATTAAATTCAACATATGTAGAAGGATTAAAACCATATATAAATCCTGTAACAAAAAGAATACACTCATTTTTCCATCAAACAATAACAGCAACAGGAAGAATAAGCTCAACAGAGCCAAACCTACAAAATATTCCAACAAGGTTTGAACTTGGCAAACAACTAAGGAGAATCTTTGAACCACAAGAAGGAAATGTATTTATAGACAGTGACTATTCCCAAATAGAATTAAGAGTTCTAGCACATGTATCACAAGATAAACACATGATAGAAGCATTTAACAACAATGAAGATATCCACAAACAAGCAGCCTCAAAAGTATTTAAAACACCCTTAGAGGAAGTAACAAAAGAACAAAGGTCTAATGCTAAAGCAGTAAACTTTGGAATAGTATATGGAATAAGTGACTATGGACTTGCAGAACAATTAACAATATCACGCAAACAAGCCAAAGAATATATAGATGAATATCTAAATCAATATTCAGGAATAAAACAATACATGGATAATATTACAAAAACAGCAAAAGAAACAGGATATGTAGAAACACTATTTCACAGAAGAAGATATATACCAGAACTACAATCAACAAACTACATGGTAAGACAATTTGGCTCAAGAGCAGCAATGAACACACCAATACAAGGAACAGCAGCAGATATAATGAAAATAGCAATGGTTAAGGTATATAGAAAAATACAAGAAAAAGGATTAAAAGCGAAAATAGTATTACAAATACATGATGAAATGATGATAGAAACACCAAAAAATGAAGTGGAAGAAGTAAAACAAATTCTAAAACAAGAAATGGAATCAGCAGCTAAATTGCAAGTGCCACTCATAGCAGATATTTCAGAAGCAGATAATTGGTATGACTGTAAATAATTAAACAAAGGAGAGATTACTATTAAAGCTACAAAAAAGAAAAACATACGAAAAAAATATTTAATAATACCAGCACTAATTTTGTTAGTTATAATTCTACTAGGACCACTAGATATCCAAACAAAAATAATGAAAAAAATATATCCCAAAACATATTCAAACTTTGTAGAACTATATGCAAAACAATATCAAGTAGATGAAAATCTAATATATGCTATAATAAAAGCAGAAAGTAACTTCAAAGTCAAAGCAGTATCAGGAAAAGGAGCCAAAGGGCTAATGCAACTAATGGAAGAAACAGCAATAGATGTCGCAAAAGATACAGAATTTGAAGCAAATACAATAAGTGAAAAACTATTAGATACAGATGTAAATATAAATTTAGGAACAAAATATATCTCTATTTTATTAGAAAAATATCAAAACATACCACTTGCATTAACAGCATATAATGCAGGGACTGGCACAGTTGATAACTGGATAGAAAAAGGAACCCTAAGTAAAAATGGAGAAAATATAGAAAATATACCATATAAAGAAACAAATAACTATGTAAGAAAAATATTAAGAGACTATAAAATATATCAAACACTATATGAAAAAACCTGATAAAACAAAGCTAAATTGCCTCTTTTTATAAAAAACACTAGACAAAACCAAAAAAATGAAATAAAATATAAAGTGTAAAAATATAAAAGGAAGGAAGCATCAAAATTATGGTAGTAGAACAACTCATATTTGCAATTATAGCATTTGTCTTATTTATATTGATGTTCTATAAAATTATAAAAAATAATGATACAAGCTATATAGCACTAATTATTATGCAAGCTATAGGTATGTTACTTAATTTCTGCGAAAGACTATTTAATATTAAGCTAAATATAATATTTATGATTATCAAATATGTAATAGCTATAATATTACCAGTTGCAGTTATAATACTCGAAAAAAATAATATACCATTCACAGAAATAATAGATATAACAAAAGCAAAATTCTATTTAAAACTAAAAAACAACAAAAAAGCAAAACAAGCATTAATTCATCTAATTACAAAATATCCAGAAAACTACAAAGGGCACAAACTACTTGCCGAAATATATGAAGATGAAGGAGGTATGCGTAAAGCAATAGATGAATATGTACAAGCAATAGACATTCATAAAAGAGACTATGATTCATACTTTAAAATAGCAGAAATGTTAACACACCTAGACAAACCAGATGAATCAATACAAATGCTTTCAGATTTACTAAAAAAGAAACCAGATTATAAACAAGCATCATGTCTGCTAGGTGAATTACTAATGGAAAAAGAAATGTACAAAGAAGCAGCAAATATATATCAAGAAGCCCTAAGATATGACCCAGCAAATTATGATATAAACTATAATCTAGGAATAGTATATACAATGTTAAATGATTTTGAAAGTGCCAAAATATGTTATGAAAAAGCAGCAGAAATCAATGCACTACTATATAGTGCAAAATACTCACTTGCCGAAATATCACTTATATACAAAGACATAGAACAAGCCGAAAAATACTTCATGCAAGTTATTGAAGATGAAGAACTTGCACCAGAAGGCTATTATGAACTTGCAAAAATTGAGCTAATAAAAGGAAACAAAGAAACAGCAATACAATATGCAAATACAGCAATAGATGCAAACGCAAAAAAAATAGTACCACGAATAAAAAAAGACCCAATATTTATACCAATCATAGCCAAAATATCAATACCATTTAACCTAGATGATGGAATAGAAAGAATTTCAAAATTACAACCAAAAGAAATCAAAGCAAAAGAACACCTTGAAGAAATGTTCGAAATATCAAGAAACCTAAGCTATCAAGACATAGAAATATTAAACAGAAACAAAACAGAAAATAAAGAACAACAGCAACAAATAAAAGAAGAAGAAAAACAAAGAGATTATTAAAAATAAGAACCTGACCCTACTTTGCAATCAAAGATTGCAGTGGGTACCCCAGAACCTTGTTGTCTTTGACAATAAAAGAAATGTTACCAAACAAAAAAGTAACATTCCTTTTATCATTCATAAAAACATATAACACACATATATTAGTAAAAACAAAAAAAAGGAGATGTTTATATAAATGATTAAAACCTTTTCAATAATCGGAGGAGATTTAAGAATAATAAAATTAGCCAAAATGCTTGCAAATGAGACAAATATAGTATATACTTATGGTCTAGAGAGGTCCCAAGAACTAAAAGAAAATAATAACATAAAAATATGTAAAAATTTAAAAGAAGCAGTTCAAAACTCTCAAATAATAATAGCACCAATTCCATTCTCAAGTGATGGGATTAATGTAAACACACCAAACAGTACTGAAATAATTAAAATTGATGACTTATTAACCGAAATAAAAACCAAACTACTTATAGCAGGTTCAATAAAACCAGAAATATATAAGCAATCAAAAGATGTAAAAATAATTGATATAATGAAAAGAGAAGACCTAGCAGTATTAAATGCAATAGCAACAGCAGAAGGTGCAATACAATCAATGATAGAAAATACAGACAAAATCCTACAAGGGAGTAATGTACTTATACTAGGTTTTGGAAGAATATCAAAAGTACTTGCCCAAAAACTAAAAGGTCTATCTGTACAAGTAACATGTGCAGCCAGAAAAAGTGAAGATTTAGCATGGATAAAAACATATGGATATACACCTGCAAATATCAACAATTTAGGAAATAATTTAAAAGAATATGATATAATAGTAAACACAGTACCACATATATTATTAACAGATCAAAAACTAAACCATATAAAACCAGAATGTCTATTAATAGATTTAGCATCAAAACCAGGAGGAATAGACACAAACTATGTAAAAGAAAAAAATCTAAACTACAAATGGTTACTTGCACTACCAGGAAAAGTAGCACCAGTTACATCAGCAGAATTTATAAAAGAAACAATATATAATATATTAAAGGAAGGGTAATAATATGAATGAAATAATACAAGCATTAATATTAGGGATTGTACAAGGGCTAACAGAACTTTTACCAATATCAAGTTCAGCACATCTAAACTTAATACCATGGATATTTAATTGGAACATACCAGAAAGTTTTGATGTAGCCTTACATTTTGGAACACTACTTGCAATAGGATTATTCTTTTTTAAAGACTGGATATCACTAATAAAAGGTGGATACAAACAAGTTGTAAAAAAAGAAAAATCAACAGAAGGCAGAATGTTCTGCTATATAGTAATTGCAACAATACCAGGAGGAATAATAGGATTTTTATTAGACCACTTTGCAGGAGATACTTTAGCAAATATGCCTTTACTAATTGCAATAGCTCTAATAATAATGGGAATTATTTTATACATAGTAGACAAAAAAGCACCATCAAAAACCAAATATGAACAAATGACATTTAAACAAACATTTTTAATAGGACTATCACAAGCATTAGCATTTATACCAGGAGTTTCACGTTCAGGAGTAACAATGACAACAGGAAGAATAATGGGAGTAGAAAGAGAATCAACAGCAAAATACTCATTTATGTTATCAGCTCCAATAGTACTAGGTGCAACAATATACAAATTTAAAGATTTTGTATTTAATATACCATTTGTAGTAGGAGTACTAGCAAGTTTTTTAGTAGGAATAGCAGTAATAAAATTTTTATTACAATATCTACAAAAAGGAAGTTTCAAAATATTTGCAATATATAGAGTAATAATTGGTATAGCAATTATAGCATTATATATAGCAAGAATATAAAAAGAGGGAGTTAAAATGTTAGAAAAAATAAACTCGCCAGAGGATGTTAAAAATTTAAGTTATAATCAAAAAAAAGAATTAGCAGAAGAAATCAGAAAATATGTGCTAGATGTAGTATCCCAAAATGGAGGACATTTAGCATCAAACTTAGGTGTAGTGGAATTAACAATAGCACTACACAGTGTATTTGATGTTCCAAAAGACAAGATTGTATGGGATGTAGGGCATCAAACATATATACATAAAATAATAACAGGAAGAAGAGAAGAACTAAAAACATTAAGAAAATTAGATGGAATAGCAGGATTCCCAAAAACTAAAGAATCAAAATCAGATTGCTTTAATACAGGACATAGTAGTACATCAATATCAGCAGCACTAGGAATGGCAAGAGCAAGAGACATAAAAGGTGAAAAAAATTCAGTAATTGCTGTAATAGGAGATGGTGCATTAACAGGTGGTATGGCAATAGAAGCACTAAATGATGCAGGATTCAGTAAATGTAAAATAACAGTGATTTTAAATGATAATGAAATGAGTATATCACCAAATATTGGTGGATTAAACATGTTTTTAAGTAAACTAAGAACCAAAAAATTATATACAAAATCAAATGTATCATTAAAAAAATTCATATGGAAAATACCAATTATAGGAAAGCCAATAGTAAAAATCGTACAAAGATTAAAAAGAAGTATAAAACAATTAATTATCCCAAAAATGTTTTTTGAAGATATAGGATTTACATATTTAGGGCCAGTAGATGGGCATAATATTGAAGAACTAGAAAATATATTAAAACTAAGTGAACAAGTAGATGCTCCAGTATTAATACATGTACTAACAAAAAAAGGAAAAGGATATGAAATAGCAGAAAAAAATCCAGATAAATATCATGCAACAGGACCATTTGACCTAGAAACTGGAAAATCAAAAAAAGCAAAGAGTCAAGACTATTCAAAAGTATTTGGAAACAAATTAGTAGAATTAGCAGAAAAAAATGAAAAAATAGTTGCAATAACAGCCTCAATGAAAGACGGAACAGGTCTTACAGAATTTCAAAAAAAATTTCCTACAAGATTTTTTGATATAGGAATTGCAGAACAACATGCAATAACACTAGCAGCTGGAATGGCTATGGAAGGCTTAATACCTGTTGTACCAATATATTCGTCATTTTATCAAAGATGTTATGACCAAGTAATACATGATATAGCAATACAAGAACTTCCAGTAGTATTATGTGTAGATAGAGCAGGAATAGTAGGTGCAGATGGAGAAACACATCAAGGTCTACTAGACATGGCGTTTTTCAGACTTGTACCAAATCTAACAATAATGGCACCAAAAGATTTTAAGGAGCTAGAAAATATGCTAGAATATGCAGTAAACCTAAAAAAACCAGTTATTATAAGATACCCTAGAGGAGGAGAAGATTCTGAAATTAAATTTGAAAAATGTGAAGAAATAAAAACTGGAAAAATTGAAATAATAAAACAATATGAGCCAGAAGAAAAAGACGAAAATCAAGAAGAACTTGATAAAGAGGAAAAACAAAAAGTAACAATAATAGCAATAGGAAAAATGGTAGCACATGCAATGAAAATGGCTAATAACTTAGAAAAAGAAAACAAAAATGTACAAGTCATAAATGCAAGATTTCTAAAACCATTAGATAGACAAGCTATACTACAAGAACTAAAAAATGCAAATGAAGTAATAACAATAGAAGATGGTACAATTATAAATGGATTAGCAACAGCAATTAAAGAAATAATTGCAGAAGAAAACTTACAAAATATAACCTTAAAAACATATGCATATCCTGATAAATTTATAGAACATGGAAGTGTTGACGAACTAGAAAAAAAATATTTATATAAAGATTAATAAGGAAGAAGGAATTAAATGGAAGTAGATAAACAGCAGATTTTAAATGACTATAGAAAACAAGAGGACAGGCTAATATTATCACAAATATTAGACAAAATGGACATAGCCGAAAAAACATCTAAAATGGAATATACAGATTTTTTAGATATGTATCAAGTAGCACTAGTAAAAACTTTTTTAAAAAAGATACAAGTTCAAAATTATATTTTATATGGTGGATATGAAGATTCAGAAAGAAATATAGCAATATTTTATCCTGAAAAATATACTCAAGAAATGATCCAAAAAAACTATTCAAAATTTATTAAAATAATAAAAATAGAACTAGGAAAAGAAGAATATGGCAAATATTCACATAGAAACTATTTAGGTGGAATAGTAAAACTTGGGATGAAGCGAGAAAAGGTAGGAGATATAATAGTATCAGATGAAGGAGCAGACATAATAGTAAAATCAGAAACAGCAGAAATCTTAGCAAAAGAGCTTGGAACATTAACAAGATTTCAAAATAGTAAAATAGAGGTAAAAGAACTAACTGAATTAAGAAAGCAACAAATAACAACTATACAAAGAGATATAATAGTACCATCAATGAGGCTTGATAATATAGTATCAGATTTAGCAAAAACTTCAAGAAGCAAAGCAGTACAAATATTAAATCAAGAAAGAGTCTTTATAAATGGTCAAAATGAAATAAAACCTTCTAAAACAGTTAAGGTAGGAGATATAATTACAATAAGAGGAAAGGGAAGGTTTGTAGTAAAGGAACAAAAGGGGACAACAAGAAGCGGAAGAATTGTATTAATGATTGAAACAAATTAAAAAAACGTCGATTTACTCGTCGTTTTTTTAAATGTGCAAACTCATTAATATAGCATCATTATTTATACTACCTGAATTTTTATAATATCCTTTACGAACTCCGTCTTTCTCAAAATGATATTTTTCATATAACTTAATTCCTGCTACATTATTAGAATTAACCTCTAAATGTACTATTTTTATATCATGTTTATTACTTTCAAAAATAAGATTTTCCAAAAGCAAACTACCAATACCTAATTTTCTATAATTTTTATGTACAACAATATTCATAATTTCAGCTTCATCTAATATAAATTTAATACCAGCAAAGCCAATAATATCATTATTTTTAACAGCAACAAAATATAAAGAGTTATCACTACATAACTCATTTTTTAAAGTGATATAATTCCAAAATTCATCAAAATCCGAAATTAAGATATCTTTAATCATCTCTAAATCATTCAAAGTCATTTTTCGAATAACAATATTATTTGTCATAGTTTAAATCCTTTCATAATATGAAAACTAATTTTCATCAGATATACCCAACTTCATTTCCAACTGCCTTTGTGCCTGAGGCTTTTTCAAATATAAAGGCAAAATATCTGAAAAATTTTTATCTAATGATTTTTGATATAACTCAAGACCAGCTATACCAAGAGAATATGAATTTAACAAATTATCGTCTGCAAATAAACAATTTGGAAATTTACTTAAAATTTCATTTCTATATGTAATACATCCATCTCCAATAAATACTATATCAGAATAACTACTAAGTGAAACTAAAGCATTTTCTATACTATCACTACAAGGTTCTACAACAGTATTACAAACACCATCTTCAAACTTATACAAAGCATAATAGCAATTACAATTTCCACAATCAATTAAGCTACAAACTAACCCAGAAAAATTACTCTCAAATTTATCAATCAATTTTACATTATACGCCAAAGCCTCCAAAGAACTAACCCCAACGCAAGGCAAATTCATACTATCCGAAA
>CANRBI010000014.1 GCA_947628775.1 uncultured Clostridia bacterium | reverse complement strand
CAGAATCAATGTATAAATATTACTCACCAGAGAAAGAAAAAGAGTATGGCGTTATAGGAATAAAAATAAAGAAATAATTTAGAAAGTAAAAATAATGAGGTTTTATATGAAAAAATTAAATTTAATAGTAATATTTAATAAAAATCTAAATAAAGTACTTTTTTGTATTAGAGCAAAAGAACCATATAAAGGACTATATAATTTTGTAGGTGGAAAAGTAGAAGAAGGAGAAAGCAATGATGAAGCAGCATATAGAGAATTATTTGAAGAGACAGGCATATCTAGCAACCATATAAAATTAGACCATTTTATGGATTTAAATTACTTTAAATACGAAAATAATTTACAAGTTTATTATGGTATATTACAACATGAAGTTACCTTAGTAGAAGAAAAAAATAAACTAGAATGGGTCGAAATAAATGACGAATTACTAAATAATGAAAAATTTGCAGGAAACTATAATATTCCACATATAATAAGACAAATAAAAGTATATTTAAAAAATGGAACAGCAATTGATAAATATTAATTTGCTTTGGGGGAGATTAATTTGAAAAAGAAAATATGTATTGCTTTGATAGTTATAATAATTCTATTAAGTATATGTATTCCAATAAGAAAAGGACGATATGTATATATAGATACTAAAAATAATAAAATGACTACAACTACATATAGAGCCTATTATAATATATATGGAATGAAAATATACAAAGTTCTTATTGATTATAATGAATACTAACCCAATAAACATTAGCAAATTTATTAAAAGATATTAGAAGTATTTGACAAAACAAAAAAACTTTGCTAAAATATAAAAATAATTAAAAAGATGACACATGTAGTGCTAAAGCACATAAATCTGATTACAGAACTTTTTAAAAAGCAATATAATCAGATTTATTGCAAAAGTAACTACATGTGTTTTATTTCGCAAAGAAAGGAGAGAAGAAAATGCCACAAAACAAATTTCAAAAATTAATGTTTGCATTAATTACAGTTATAATAACAGTACACGCATATGTATTTTTTAGTTTATATGTTATTAACGGAAATACACTAATGGCTATAAATGAAGAAACAAGTGTAATAGCTGCAATAAATAAACAAGGAGGAGTCATGATGTGTGGCCAAATGCTACCAATATGGGCTATAATATTAGTAGAATTTTGTTTAGCATATAGTCTAGAAATATTTGTAGGACAACCATTATCATTCAAATTTGCCTCAAAAGTATTTGATATGAAAACAACACACCCAGTCTTATTTGAAACTGCAATTATATGTGCAACAGTTGGAATAATGTGTCCAGCAATGAGTTTTATAGCAGCATTTTTATATTATCCATATTATACAGGATTTAATATATTTACATTACTTGCAAATTGGCTAAAACTAATATGCTTTAATTTCCCATTTGCATATTTCACACAATTATTCTTTATTCAACCAACAGTTAGAACAATATTTAAGACGATATTTGTTAAAAATAACAATAACAACAAAATAATAAAAAAAGAAAAAGAACTAGCAAGTGTAAGATAAAATATCAAAACAACAAAATCATTACTTTTACACTACTTTTTCCCAAACCCTATTGAAATAAACAACTGTATATGTTATACTAGACATACTATTAAATAAAAAGGTAACTAAGAAAAATCAAAAACCATAATCAACAGTTACCCAGAAAGAAGGGAAACATGAAAGAAAAATTCTATATAACAACACCAATATACTACCCAAGTGGAAAATTTCATATAGGAACAGCATACTGTGAAACACTAACAGACTGCATAAAAAGATACAAAACACTAAGAGGCTATGAAACATACATGTTAACAGGACTAGACGAACACGGACAAAAAATACAAACACTAGCAAACAAAAATAACATAACCCCACAAGAATACGTAAACGACATGGCAGAAAAAGCCCTAAAACTATGGGAACTAATGGACATACAATATGACAACTTCATAAGAACAACAGACGAAAAACACTACAAAGCAGTCCAAAAAATAGTACAAATATTCCTAGAAAAAGGAGACATCTACAAAGGAACATATGAAGGATGGTACTGCATGCCATGTGAAAACTACTTCACAGAAACACAACTAAAAGACGGAAAATGCCCAGACTGTGGAAGAGAAGTAAAAAAAATGCAAGAAGAATCATACTTCTTCAACATGAAAAAATATGAAAAATGGCTAAAAAAATTCTATCAAGAAAATCCAGACTTCATAGTCCCAGAATCAAGAAAAAACGAAATATTCAAAAACTTCATAGACCCAGGACTAGAAGACCTATGCATAAGCCGCTGTACATTTGACTGGGGAATACAAATGCCAAACGACCCAAAACACGTACTATACGTATGGCTAGACGCCCTAACAAACTACATAACAGCACTAGGATACCTATCAGAAGATGACACAGAATTCAAAAAATACTGGCCAGCAGACCTACATGTAGTAGGAAAAGAAATAATAAGATTCCACGGAATATATTGGCCAATATTCCTACACGCACTAGGACTAGAACTACCAAAAAAAATATACGCACACAGCTGGATAGTAATGAAAGACGGAAAAATGTCAAAATCAGTAGGAAACGTAATATACCCAGAAACACTAATAGAAAGATACGGACTAGACGCAACAAAATACTACCTACTACGACTAATGAACTTTGCACAAGACTCAATGTTCACACCAGAAGACTTCATAGAAAGATACAACTCAGACCTAGCAAATGACCTAGGAAACCTGCTAAGCAGAACAATAGGAATGATAAACAAATACTTTGAAGGAACAATACCAACAGAAATAACTGAAACAACAGAATATGATAAAGAACTACAAAAAACAGCACAAGAACAAATAACAAAAATAGAACAAGAAATGGACACATATCACATAAGTAACGCAATACAAGAACTATGGAAATACATCTCAAGAACAAACAAATATATAGACGAAACACAACCATGGATACTATCAAAAAATGGAGAAACAGAAAAACTAAAATCAGTAATGAACAATCTAGCCGAATCCCTAAGAAAAATTGCAATACTATCATCACCATATCTAGTAAACTCATCAAAACAAATACTAGAAAGCCTAGGAATAAAAAAAGAAGATGCAACATGGGAAACACTACAAACAAACAACATAAAAAAAGGAACACAAGTAACAAAACAATGTGAACCATTATTCAAAAGACTAGAAAAAGAAGAAGAAATAGAATACATCAAAACAAAAATGAAAAAAAGTTAAATAAAACCAAAAAACCCAGCTCTAAAAGAACTGGGTTTTTGTTAATATTTCCCTAACAAAGCAAATATTAAAAGGAATTATTGAAACTTTGTAGAAAACGTCTTTACCAAACCATAAGGACCTACTCTAAAAAAGTAAGACCTACTTAACAATCCCACATTCCTAGTGTTTACCTCTTCCAGAATTAAATTTGCAAAAACATTTTGAACATCAGGCTCTCCATGATTAAGAAGAACCATTCTAAGGTTTTTAAACTGTTTCAAAAATTCAATCATAACATCAGCCTTAGCATGAGCCGAAAACTGAGTAGTATAACAAACTTTTGAAAGTTTTTTGACCATCAATCCTCCTACTTGTACAGATTCTCCTATTGGAGTGTTTTTTAATCTACCACCTAACGAATTCTCAGAAGTAAAACCAGTAAAATGAATCAAACTATTTTCTCTTGAAACATATTCTGGAATATACAACTGAGCAGGACCATAAGACCCCATACCAGAAGTAGTTAAAACAATCTTTGTACCAGTATCTGCCAAAACCTCACATCTATTTGATTTATCAACAAAAGTAAGATTTTGAGGCAGAAAATCAACCATCTCTGATTTAATATTCAACAATTTTTTAACATACAATCTAGTATATCTAATACCAAGATTCCCATCAAAATAAATTGGAACATTAACATCCAAAACACCATTATCTTGCATACACTTAAGCACATACAAGATTTCTTGGGATCGACCCAAAGAAAATACAGGTACGATAACAGAATCACCCTTACCAATGGAACTTAAAAGATTATCTTCAAAACAATCATTCATGTCAGAAGATAGCATATTTCCATAAGTAGATTCCTGAATTACCGTAATAGGTAAATTCAAAACCCAATCTGGAATAGGCTCAACATCAAAAAAGATGTTTTGATTGTTATAATCCCCTGTAAACAAGAGATTAATGTCATCACAATCAGGATAACTAATTTGTACTAAAATAGAAGCTGCACCCACCAAGTGACCATTACTTAGGAAAGTTACTTTAACATAATTGCCTATGTAAAAAGACTCAAAATACTTACAAGGAGTAAGCAATTCAAGCGATTTTTCAACATCGTCCTCACTATATAAGCAAGGAACATTTCTCCGTTTAGAAGTATTTTTTAAAACCTTATATGAGTCATATAAAGCCAAAGGCAATAAAGTACATGTATCCTCAGTTGCATACACCTTATTACAAAAACCATTCTTAACAAGAAAAGGCAATCGACCAGTATGGTCAACGTGATTATGAGTAATCAAACAAAAATCGATTTTTTCTGCATCAAAAGGCAAACTATAATTATACTCCCTATAAAGATCCTCTTGAAACAGACCGATATCCACTAAAAAGTGAATAGACACTTGTTCGGACAGCCTAGCACAAACAAGGTGACATGAGCCGGTAACGGCGTTGTGTAATGCCATAATATCTATGTAGGGCCATTTGTTGCTCATATAATTCCTCCTATTCATCAATTAATTAATTAATGTTAACAAGTTACAAATATAGCAACATAAGTGTATCATCTTTTATAAATTATGTCAATCTATTTACAAAAATAAATACATATAATTTCCAACAAAAAAATACAAAAAACTATTTACAAAAAACAACAAAAAATATATAATAAAAGTGACACAAAACAACAAAAAGATAAATAATAAGGAGGAAACAAATGCAAAGAATTAAAAAAATAGCTATAATATGCATGCTAGCAATATTTATAATAATAAGTACATACACAACAAGTTCAGCATCAGTAGAAGTAACAGAAAGTAATTTAATAAATTCTATAGAAAATATAAAACAACATACAGACACATTTGGTGATATAGAAGTAACACTATCAGAAGGAGTAATGCAATTAAAACAAGGAGAAGACACATATGAAATAAACTATGAATTAAAAGAAGAAGAACCACCAACATTCTCATATGAATATCAAGTAAAACAAGGAATGACATATAAAGAATTTGAAAAAGCAACAAACACACAAATACTATTATTAATAGGATATATAGCATCAGCAAATGTACAAGGAGTAGACCCAAATGATGCAACAACATATATACTATTTGAATATTTAGAACAAGCATTTGAAACATCAGGACAATATGTAATAGTAGATGATATAACAAATCCAGATATAGAAAAAACAGATAATCCAAACACAATATATGCATCAGAATTTGGAGAAAAAGCAATAGAATATATAAATGCAATATATCCAAACAATACACAAACAATAAATGATCAAGACACATTAAATTCATATAGCATAGTTACTAAAAAAGAACAAGTATCAGAAACAACATACAAAATAAAACACACACTAACAGTAAATACAGAAGCAAACTATGAAAGACTAGAAGGATACGCAGATACTTTAGAATTAAAACCAGAAACAGGAGCAAATGGCGGACAAAACGGTAACGGAAGTCAAAACAGTAACGGAAATCAAAATGGTAGTGGAAATCAAAATGGTAATGGAAGTCAAAATGGTAATGGAAGCGGAAACAATGGAACAATAAACGGACAAAACCCAACACCAAGTACATCAGGACAAACATATACTGAAAATGGAAGAACAATAACAACACTACCATATGCAGGTATAACAAAAATACTAATAACAATAATGACAATAACAGCAATATCAGCTGTACTATATGCAACAGCAATAAGAAGATATAAAGATATCAAATAAAAATTATAAAAAAAGAGAATATAAATCACAAAAGTGAAAATATTCTCTTTTTAAATGAAAAAATAAAAAACTTGTAAAATCCACAAAAATATAGTATAATTCAAAAAGAAATAAAATAATTTTCAATCAATAATTTTCACTAATTAGTGAAAAACCTCTAAAACATCTAGTAGCACATTAAAAAATTTAAAAAAAGGAGGAATCAAAAGGGTTTGTTTGAAGTAAAATACTGTATAAAAACACGATATGGAAGAGAACTATGGCTATCAGCTAGAGAAATCCATGAACGAGCAAAAAAAGACATCAGATTTGACCAACACTGGAATACCACTATCTCAGAAATCATACGGATAAGTAGTAAACCAAACTTCCCTAAAGAATATGCAGAAGCAATAAAAATAGCAATATTAAATAGCTATGCAAAAATAGAAGGAAGAAGCTATATTAGCAGTCAAAAAAAAGACAATGAAGCATTAAATTATTGCTACAATTCTCTAGCAAACACAACCGAAGAAGCAGAAGAAGCAAGACAAAACTATTTAAAAGCAGTAATAAAAAGCTGCACCAAATATGAACTATTTGACTATAAACATGACGGACCAACATATGATTGGATGTGTGAAAAATGGCAAGAAGAAAACTTCGAAAAACATAAAAAACAAGCAACAATCGAAATTGACCAATTAAAGAAAAAACTAGAAACAGAATTTGAAGACAAAATGAACAAAGCAAAAGAACAAGGAATATTTAAGCAAGACAACGAAGAAAACCAAGAAGCCATAAAAAACCAATGGGAAACCATATTAAAACAATAAACAGACTCTAAAAAGGAGTATTTGGAAACACACCAAATACTCCTTTAAAAATAACTACTGACCAACAATCTCCTCACCAACAATAGACTTAATCTTATCCAACTGAACCTTCAAATCCTGATACATAGCAGCACCAATAGAAGTATCAGCACCCTCCTCATAAAAAGTCAAAGTTTTTTCAATATCCAAAACCCTAAACTTTTGAGAAGACAAATTAGGATCCTTGTACATATAAATAGGAATATAATTCACATTATCAATAGAAATTTTATTATCCTTACTACGAGTAATACGCAAATTCAAAATAATAGAATTACGAGTATTCTCAGCAGTCTGATCACAAATAAAATTACCCAAAGCATAAATAACAAAACAATCTTTAGTAGAACCATCATCTAAAGTAACAGTTCTCTTCTCCATAGGTTGCAAACAATGAGGATGATTACCCAAAATAATATCAACACCATTTTTAAACAAGAAATCAGACAAATCCTTTTGTTCATCATTAGGAGAAGTCATATACTCAGTACCCCAATGCATACAAGCAACAATCAAATTAGCCCCATCAGCCTTAGCAGTATCTAATTGAGACTTAATCAAATCCTTATCAATCAAATTAACACAAAAATCCTTCCCCTCAGGAACAGGAATACCATTAGTACCATAAGTATAATTAACAAAAGCAATCTTAGTACCCCTAACGTACTTATACAAAATTTTCTCCTGATCCTCTTTAGACTTATAAGTACCCAAATGATCAAGATGATAACTATCTAAAACATCAATAGTCCTAGAAAGACCATCAAATCCCATATCCAAACAATGATTACCAGCAGTAGACAAAACATCAACACCAATCTGTCTAATACTATAAGCCAAACTATCAGGTGAATTAAAAGTAGGATAATTACTATAACCCCTCTCAGCACCAGCAAAAGAAGTTTCCAAACTACCAATAGTAATATCAGGAGTAGTAGTATATTTAGAAATATCATTAAAAACATAAGAAAAATCATATTCACCAGTAGAAGAATTAAAAGCATCCATATACTGAGTATTATGGCACATAACATCACCAATAGCACACAAAGTAAAAGAACGATCATTATCTAAATTACTAGTAGAAGAACCATCAGACACTTCATTAGCAACATCATTAAAAACCGAATTATCAGAAGACTCATTAACTATAGATTTAACATTCTCAATATCACTATTAGCAGAACTTCTAGAACGATGAATAATAATTAACTTAGTAGAAACAAACGAAATCAAAAAAACAAGAAAAAACAAAAGCAAAACGCCAATAACATTTTTAGTATCAGCCTGTAAAATTTGCTCCCAAACAGATAAATTTCTTCTTCTATTAGATCTAGGATTTCTTCTCATAACAACCTCCAAACTTTTTCAACAAAATACAAAAGTAAAATATAAAAATCAACAATCCGTAACAAAAAATTAATATTTAATAATATTCTAAAACAACAAACCAAAAAAGTCAATACAAAAAAGCACAAAGCAAAAGAGGGCTTAAACAAAAGCCCTCCATACCACAAGAAATTATACCACAAAACACCCAAAAAATCAAACAAAACAAAGCCAAACCACTTGAAAAAAACAACAAAATAATATATAATATCGAAGAACAAAAAACGAAAATAGGAGGAAGCCAAATGCTAACAACTAACAATGTAACAGTAAGATTCGGAAAAAGAGTACTATTTGAAGATGTAAACATCAAATTCACAAAAGGAAACTGCTACGGAATAATAGGAGCAAACGGAGCAGGAAAAACCACATTTTTAAAAGTACTATCAGGAGAAATAGAACCAAGCAAAGGAGATGTAAGCCTAGAAAAAGGAGCACGATTATCAGTACTAAAACAAGACCACTTTGCATACGAAGAATACACAGTAATGGACACAGTAATAATGGGAAACAAAAAACTATATGACATAATGAAAGAAAAAGACGAAATATATGCAAAACCAGACTTCAACGAAGAAGACGGAATGAAAGCCGCAAAACTAGAAGAACAATTTGCAGAACTAGACGGGTGGAACGCAGAATCAGATGCAGCCATATTATTAAACGACCTAGGAATAGCCCCAAGTGACCACTACAAAACAATGAAAGAAATAGAACCAAGAGAAAAAGTAAAAATACTACTAGCCCAAAGTCTATTCGGAAACCCAGACGTACTACTACTAGACGAACCAACAAACGATTTAGACCTAAAAAGCATAAACTGGCTACAAGAATTCCTAATAAACTATGAAAACACAGTAATAGTAGTATCACATGACAGATACTTTCTAAATAAAGTATGTACACACATAGCAGATGTAGACTTTGGAAAAATACGAATATATCCAGGAAACTACGACTTCTGGTATGAATCAAGTCAACTAGCACTAAAACAAGCAAGAGACCAAAACAAAAAGAAAGAAGAAAAAATCAAAGAACTACAGGACTTCATAGCCAGATTCAGTGCAAACGCATCAAAATCAAAACAAGCAACATCAAGAAAAAAGACACTAGAAAAAATCCAACTAGAAGAAATAAAACCATCAAACAGAAAATATCCATATGTAGACTTCAAACCAGACAGAGAACCAGGAAAAGAAATACTACAAATAAAAAACATCTCAAAAACAATAGACGGAGTAAAACTATTAGACAACATAAGTTTTACAGTAAAACAAGACAACAAAATAGCCATACTAGCAGACAACGAAAATGCAAAAACAGTACTATTCCAAATAATAGCAGGAGAACTAAAACCAGACGAAGGAGAACTAATATGGGGAACAACAATAACAAAAAATTACTTTCCAAAAGACAACAGTTACCTATTTGAAACAGACGAAAACATCACAGAATGGCTAAGAAAATACTCAAAAGACCCAGACGAAACCTATGTAAGGAGCTTTTTAGGAAGAATGTTATTCTCTGGAGACGAAGCACTAAAAAACGTACAAGTACTATCAGGAGGAGAAAAAGTAAGATGTGTACTATCAAAAATGATGTTATCAGGAGCAAACTTCTTAATATTTGACGAACCAACAAACCATCTAGACATGGAAAGTATAACATCAGTAAATGAAGGAATGCAAAAATTCAAAGGAAACATCATATTCACATCACATGACCATCAACTAATGCAAACAGTAGCAAACAGAATAATAGACATCAAAGAAACAGGAGAAGTAATAGACAGAGAAATAACATACAATGAATACCTAGGAATCGAATAAAAACAAAAGGAAAGGAAGAAAAAAATGGATAAAATCAATACTACAATAGCACAAGAATTACAAATAAAAGAAACACAAGTAGAAGCGGCAGTAAAACTAATAGACGAAGGAAACACAATCCCCTTCATAGCAAGATACAGAAAAGAAGCAACAGGAGGTCTAAGTGATGAAACACTAAGAACACTAGGAGAAAGACTAAACTACCTAAGAAACCTAGAACAAAGAAAAGAAGAAGTAATAAAATCAATAGAAGAACAAGGTAAACTAACAGACGAAATCCTACAAGCAGTAGCAATAAGCAAAACACTAGCAGAAGTAGAAGACATATACAGACCATACAAACAAAAGAAAAAGACAAGAGCAACAATAGCAAAAGCAAAAGGACTAGAACCACTAGCACAAATAATAATAGAACAAACAGAAACAACACCACTAGAAGAAATAGCAAAACAATACATAAACATAGACAAACTAGACGAAAAAGACAAACAAAACAAAGACAAAGTAGTAAAAACAGCAGAAGAAGCAATACAAGGAGCACTAGACATAATAGCAGAAAACATATCAGACAACAGCAAATACAGAAAAGAAATAAAAAGACAATGTTACAGAGAAGCACAAATAGCAACAAAAGCAACAGACGAAGAACAAAAATCAAACTATGAAATGTACTATGACAAACAAGAGCCAATAAAATACATACCAAGTCACAGAATATTAGCAATAAATAGAGGAGAAAAAGAAAACTACATAAAAGTAAAAATCCAAAAACCAGAAGAAAAAATAATAAACTACATAGAAAGAGACATAATAAAAGGCGAAACACAATTCACACAAAAACTACAAGAAACAATCTTAGACAGCTTTAAAAGACTAATAGAACCATCAATAGACAGAGAAATAAGATCAGACCTAACAGAAAAAGCAGAAGAAAAAGCAATAAAAGTATTTGGACAAAATGCAAAACAACTATTACTAGGAGCACCAATAAAAGGAAAAACAGTAATGGGATTTGACCCAGCATATAGAACAGGCTGCAAAATAGCAGTAATAGACGAAACAGGAAAAGTACTAGACTACACAACAGTATACCCAACAGAACCACAAAACGACACAGAAGGAGCAAAAAAAGAACTACTAAAACTAATAGAAAAAGACAAAATAGACATGATAGCAATAGGAAATGGAACAGCATCTAGAGAATCAGAAATGTTTGTATCAGACATGATAAAAGAAACAGACAGAGACATGCACTATGTAATAGTAAGTGAAGCAGGAGCATCAGTATACTCAGCATCAAAACTTGCAACAGAAGAATACCCAGACATAAATGTATCAATAAGAGGAGCAATATCAATAGCAAGAAGACTACAAGACCCACTAGCAGAACTAGTAAAAATAGACCCAAAAGCAATAGGAGTAGGGCAATACCAACACGACGTAAACCAAAAGAAACTATCAGAAAGCCTAACAGGAGTTGTAGAAGACAGTGTTAACAAAGTAGGAGTAGATGTAAACACAGCAACACCATCACTACTATCATATGTATCAGGGATAAACAGCACAATAGCAAAAAACATAGTAAAATACAGAGACGAAAATGGAAAACTAAAAAATAGAAAAGAACTATTAAAAGTTCCAAAACTAGGGAAAGTAGCATTTGAACAATGTGCCGGATTTTTAAGAATACTAGACGGAGATAACCCACTAGAAATAACAGCAGTACACCCAGAAAGTTACGAACAAACCGAAAAACTACTATCAAAACTAGGATTTAACAAAAATGACTTAAAAGACAAAGAAAAACTACAAGATTTAAAACAAAAACTAAAAACAGTAAATGTAGAGCAAACAGCAAAAGAACTAGAAATAGGAGAAATGACCTTAGCAGACATAATAGCAGAACTATCAAAACCAGGAAGAGACCCAAGAGAAGACATGCCAAAACCAGTACTAAGATCAGATGTACTAAAACTAGAAGACCTAAAAGAAGGAATGATACTAACAGGAACAGTACGAAACGTAATAGATTTTGGAGCATTTGTAGACATAGGAGTAAAACACGATGGACTAGTACACATCTCAGAAATGAGTGACAAATACATAAAAACCCCATCAGAAATAGTCTCTGTAGGAGATGTAATAAAAGTAAAAGTAATAAAAATAGACCTAGAAAGACAAAAAGTAGGGCTATCAATGAAAATATAAAAAAAAGAGAATAAATCACAAAAATATGATTTATTCTCTTTTAAAATAACAAATTATTTATATTTTTCCTGAATCTCTTTAATCTCCTCAAAATCATTTCTCAAAATATCCAAAAACAAATCAGCAAGCTCAGGATCAAACTGAGAACCCTTGCAACGTTCAAACTCACTAATAATTGTATCTAAAGACAAAGCATCACGATAAGAACGTCTAGAATTCATAGCATCAAAACTATCAGCAATAGCAGCAATTCTAGCCAAATAAGGAATAGAATTACCAGCCAACTTACTAGGATATCCTGAACCATCAAACTTCTCATGATGATGTTCAACAATAGGTAAAATATCCTTAAAAATAGTAGCATGAGATAAAATATGAACACCAATATTAGGATGTTGCTTAATCTGAGAATACTCATCATCAGTAAGTTTAGAATCCTTCTGCAAAATACTATCAGGAACACCAATCTTACCAATATCATGGAACAAACCACCAAGCTCCAAAGTCTTCAAATCAGCCTCAGAAAGCCCAAGTTTCTTACCAATTAAAACAGAATAAGCAGAAACCCTATCAGAATGACCACGAGTATAAATATCCTTAGCCTCAACAGTATTACGCAAAGTCTCAATACTCTCTAAATAAGCATCTTCTAATTTAGAATAAGTATCAGAAAGTTCATTATTAATCTCCTTAATCTCATTCATCTGCTTAATAGACTTAATACCAGACTCAATCAACAAAAGAAGCTGGTCAAACTTATCACTCTTCTCACAATAACCTTGAATATCCAATCTTCTAATAGTCTCAAGAGGAGGAGCTAAATCCTTATGCCCAGTAAGAAGCAAAATATATAAATCCTTATTAAATTTACGAATTTCCTCAACAACCTGATCACCATGATAAGGAGTCATAATAAAATCCAAAATCATCAAATCAAAATGCTCAGCCTTAACACGAGCAACAGCCTCCATAGGATCAGTAACACCTGTAAAATTATAGCCTGACCTCTTCATAAAAATAGACAAAGAATCAACAATACCCTGTTCATCATCAACAGCTATAATCTTATATTGCCCATTATTTATATTATCAACATTATTAACATCATTTTGTACACCTTTTCTCATACAAACATCCTCCCTTTTGACAATATTATATTAATAAAAATAAATAAAAGCAATACCTTACCAATAAAAACTTATACTTTCATCTCATAATTAGGAAGAATGATATTAAAAGTAGTACCTTTACCTATCTCAGAAGAAAAGGTAATATCACCACCAAAATGAGCCTTAATAGTAGAATAAGACATATATAAACCAAGACCAGTACCATTTTTACCCTTAGTAGTAATCATCTCATTAAACAACTTATCCTTAACCTTATCAGGCAACCCAGGACCATAATCTCTAACAGAAATAACCAAATGGTTATCATTATCTTTAGCAACAATCAAATCAATTTTTTGATTAGTTTTTCCATTATAAGCCTGAATAGAATTAGAAATCATATTATTAATAACCTGAACCAAACTATTAATATCACCCTGAAGAGAAGTATTTTCAGGAACCTGCATAATAACATTCAAATAAACAATAGCACGTTTAAGTTCATGTCTCATCAAAATATCAATTCTTTTAACAAGTTCCTCAATATCAAAAATAACATTATCAGCCTCAGTCATAACAACAGCCTGACCTTTAACAGCAGTAATAATATCAGACATATACTCAGAATATTCCTTAATCTTCTCAGTCCAACCCATCATATCATTTGCAATATCATGATGATCTTTAGAATTAACCTCAGGATCATCAATAGAAGAATCATACTCTTTAATCAAATCAATCAACCCCTCAGTCGCACCAGCAATAGACATAATAGGAGTCTTCAAATTATGAGCAATACCACCAATAAGTTGACCAAGAGAAGCCAAACGCTCACTTTCCATCAAAGTATCTTGACTATCTTTAAGTTTTTTCATATCCATAATATGTTCAGTAATGTCCTTAAACAAAATCAAAACACCAATAAACACCTTTTTATTATACAAAGGGCTAATTTCAACATTAAAAGTCTTATGAATTCTAGAATCATAATATTCCAAACTATAAGTAACCTTATTCTTTATAGAAGAATAAAAAGCCTTTTTAAATTTATCAATATTTTTAGTAGAAGTTAGCAAATCAAAAAACTTCTTCTTCCTAAGAGACAAATCCTGAACATGAAAAGTACTAACAAAAGTACTATTATAATCCACAATAATCTCATCAGTATCTAAAACCAAATAACAATCAGACATAACATCAACAATACGCTGTAAGGCTATAGGAGAAATATTTAAAAAATTAAACCTAAGCATAGCGAACGCATATAAAACCATCATCAAAGAAAAAGACATAGGGGTCAAATAAACACTCATATCAACCAATTTAGTAGTACCAAGTAAATTAATACCAACAGGAATCAAAGTACCCGCAATAATCAAAATAGACTGAACAGAGAAGATACCCGAAGTTTTAAAAGAAGCCTGTAAAAGTATAATCATACTAATAAATAACAATAAATAAGTATAAATAGAGTGAATATTAAAATAAGCACCCACAACACCTTCAGCAATATTCATAGAATAATGTACGAAAAATAAATGATGCCAATTATTAGTCCATAAAATCAAAATAGAAATAACAGGAATAATAAAAGGAATAATATATTTTTTACTAAACTTAATCTTAGTATTCTTAAAAATCAAAGCAGTAAAAAACAAAGCAACAGGGAAAAAGCATGTCCCCAAATAAATAAAATACTCAAAATTCATAGGGTCAATACCATACCTATCACAAAGCATTTCTTGCATAAGAACACCAAAACAAACTATAAAAACACAAACAAGCATAGCCAAAAAACTAACCTGTAATTGAGCCAAAGGCTTTTTAGATAAAGCATAAAAAATCAGTACAACTACAGAAATCGTTGAAAGACTAAGCAAAACAAAAGGTAAAGTAAACAAAATAACCCCTCCTTATAAAAATTTAATATTCTTAAAATAATTTATATATCTAATTATATAATTTCTATCAATATTTTTCCAGCTAAAACCAATAAAATTTAAATATTTTTCTGTAAAGTCACAATCAAGGTCAATACGAGAGGCAAAATTAAGCCTTTTTTTAGCATCCAAATCATAAATAATACCAGACAACATATCCTTACGTTCAGGATCATTTAATAACTCCATAATAATATCAGCCATCTGCTCATCAGAAACAGGCAAAATCTTAATATCTAAATCATTCAAAGTATCAATAAACAACCTAATAGGAAGCAACCTAGTATTATAAATATGAAAAACATTAGCTTTACTAGAATGATTACCAATCTGTAAAATAGCATCAGCACATAAATCAACAGGAGTCATCTCAAAATTATCTTTCAAAAAATACTCAGGCAAAGCACCAATCTCAATAAAAGACTTAATACGTTTAGCAAAAGCATTCTCCTTAAAATTATGTTGAAAAACACCATCAGAATAACGACTAACAATATTACCAACACGCAAAATCTGAGCATCAAGACCATTATCAATAGCCTCAAGAACAATACGTTCAGCCTCAAACTTAGTAACAGTATAAACATTATTCAACTTTTGACCAATATACAAATCCTTTTCAGAAAAGACCACTTTTTTATCAAGTTTTTCAGGAGAAACCATCTCACTCGTCTCACCATTACCAGAAATACTAATAGTAGAAACATGTAAAAGTCTCTTCTTACAAGAAACACAAAAATCAACAACATTACGAGTACCATAAACATTAATATTTTCAAACAAATCTCTTTGACCATAATGTTTAACAATAGCACCAGAATTAATAACAGTAGAAATATTATCACTCACAGTAGAAAAATCCTCTTCAGACAAACCAAGATTAACCTTAGTAATATCACCAGAAACAACATGAATTCTATCTTGAAACTCCTCAAAAAAT
The DNA here is from genome assembly GCA_947628775.1 of uncultured Clostridia bacterium. GTDB lineage: Bacteria > Bacillota > Clostridia > TANB77 > CAG-508 > CAG-269. Next base: position 10,400 of record CANRBI010000014.1, on the reverse strand, counting down.
TCAGGACCAAAATAGAAAGAAAGAGTATTTTTCAAACGCTCATGAGGAATAACATTATCTTTCTGTCTTATCAAACAATAAATATCACCAGACTCATTCTTCAAATAAGAATAAATCAAATGAGAACCCAAAAATCCAGTAACACCAATAAGCAAAACATTTCCAATAGGAGAATCCTTAATAGTAGCAATACTATCAACATCATTTCTCAAAAGCAACTTATTAAGTCTCGAATAATCATAACTCTTAAGAATATCAAAAGACTTAGGCTTAATCTTAGAAGCAAGCAAAGAAATGGTAGGATAATTAAAAATATCAGCATAAGAAAAATCCAAACCCTTTCTCAAAGCCTCAAGTTGCATATTAATAGCCAAAATAGAATCTCCACCAATATCAAAGAAATTATCATTAACAGAAATATTATCAATATGCAAAATATCCTTCCAAATTTTAAGCAAAGACTTCTCCTTACGAGAAAGTTTTTCATTAACAACAACAGGAACATTACTATTCAAATCAGGCATAGGCAAAGCCAATCTATCGATTTTTCTATTAATAGAATAAGGCATTTTATCAAGTTTAACAATATAAGTAGGAACCATATAAGCAGGCAAAGATTTCCTCAAAAAAGCCTTAACATCATTCTCAGAAACTTTTGCAGAATTATCACAAACATAATAACCACACAAAAACTCTCTATCAGAAACAACAACCTTATTAACAACAGAAGAAATCACACCAGGAATACACTCCATCTTATTCTCAATTTCACCAAGCTCAATACGAAGACCGCGAAGTTTAACCTGATTATCAACTCTACCCAAACACTGAACCTTACCATCAAAAGTCCATCTACCAATATCACCAGTCTTATACATCTTACCAGACCCAAAAGGATTATCCAAAAATCTCTCAGAAGTCAACTCAGGTTTACCAAGATAACCAAGACCTACTTGAATACCAGAAATATAAATCTCTCCAACAACGCCAATAGGAACACGATGTAAATTCTTATCCAAAATATGAATCTGAGTATTCATAATAGGAGGACCAACAGAAATATCATCCTCATTATCCAAATTCTGAACATTAGACAAAACCGTAATCTCACTAGGTCCATATATATTATAAATCGAAACACCTGGAGAAAGCTCGCGTAAATCCTTAACAAATTTCTCAGGTAAAGGCTCACCACCGAAAACCATATACTTAATATTAGACAAAGCAGAAGGGTGCAAACGATTATCATAATTAATCTTCATCAAACTAGGAGTAACAGTCATAACATCAGCACTATGTTTAGAAATCAAAGCATCTAATAAAACAGGATTACGATGTTCATCATTATTAGCAAGCAAAATTTTCATACCATAAGCCAAAAACACAAAAATCTCATAAACAAAAATATCAAAAGGAGTAGAAGTAACAGAAGCAATACAATGCACATTACCATCCTTTAAATAATCCAAAACAAGCCCCATGGCTTTTACCATATTAGCAAAACCAACTTGATGAAGCAAAACACCCTTAGGTTTACCAGTAGAACCAGAAGTATAAATAACATAAGACAAATCATAAGGCTTAACAGGCACATTTGGATTATCGAAATTCTTAGTATAAAAATTACAATCCAAATCAATAACAAGACAATTTGTAATAAAATTAACTTTATCTAATAAAGCCCTTTGAGTAAGTACAAATTGAGCCTTACAATCTTCTAAATAATACTGAGTTCTATCAGCAGGGTATGTAGGGTCAACATTCAAAAATGCAGCACCAGCCTTCAAAATACCCAACATACACACAATAGTCTCCAAAGAACGATTAGTCATAATACAAACAACATCATTACACTTAACACCAGCATTAATCAAATAATGAGCCAAAGAATTAGACTTACGATTAAGTTCAGAATAAGTAAGAACATTATCATCACAAATAACAGCAACACGATAAGGGTTTTTAGAAACAACATCCTCAAAAATTGAAACAAAAGTATCATCATTAATTACCCCATCAGTATCATTGAAACTAGAAAGTAATAAATTCTCACTGTCAGTGATAATATTAATATCATCAATATTCGATTTCAAAAAATCATTCAAATTTTGAAGAATAAACAAATAATGTTCAAACAATGCAGAAATAGTATCCTCCTTAAACAAATCAGTACGAAATTCAAAATTAACCTCATAAGAAGAAGGAACTACCTCAACAGTCAAAGGAAACTTAGCACAGCCAGTATTAGCAAATAAAAATTCCAAACGTTTACCATCTAAATAAAACTCATTATTATTAGCATTTTGATAAACAAACATAACATCAAACAAAGACGAATTCGCAGGAATTTTAAGGTCTTTAAGCAAAACATCAGAAGGATAAGGTTGATTAGAAAGTGAATCCAAAACAAGAGCCTTAACCTCATACAAAAAATCCTCAAAAGACTTAGAACCATCTATAGTTACATTTAAAAACAAATTATTTACAAACATACCAATTAAATCTTCAAGTTTAGCAGAATTTCTAGCATCCATAGCAGAACCAATAACAATATTCTCTTGACCTGTATACACATATAAAAGCAAATACAAAGCAGCAAGAAATACCATATAATTAGACATACCATGACTTTTAGCAATCTCATCAACAATACTAAAAACATTTTCACCTAAAGAAAAATGCAATTTATTACCAACAAAAGATTTTTTATCACTAACAGTATAATCATAAGGCAAATTCATAACAGGAATCTCATAATTATTAAAACGCTTAATCCAAAAATCACGAATAGAAGAAACCGCATCACTACTTAAAAAAGAATTCTCCCACTCTGAATAATCAGAATACAAAAGAGGAAGTTCTTCAAAAGAACAATCATCATAAGCCTTACAAAAATCAGAAATCATAACATTAAAAGAAGAACCATCCAAAATAATGTGATGAGAATCAACCAAAAGCAAAGAACTATTATTCACATAATGCAACTCTACTCTCAAAAGAGGAGCAAAATCCAAATCAAAAACCTTAGGGAAGCGGTCAATTAAACGTTGAATATCAGAATCCATCATAATACCATCATCAACACATTTGACCTCTACCTTACAAGATTCCAAAATAAACTGCTTAACCTCACCATCCTGATTAGAAAAGAACGTTCTAAAAGAAGGATGTCTCTGAACAAGCAAATCAACAGCCATTTGAACCTTCTTAGCATCCAAAAATCCATCAAACAAAATGCCACCACTAACATTATAAATCAAAGAAGAGCCAGCCATTTTAGAAGCATAATAAATTCTCCTCTGTGCAGAAGACAAAGAATAATAAGATTTTTTAGGAGCCTTTGGAATATCATAAACAGCAGAAGACGAAGCATCAATATCATCAATAAAACGAGCCAAAAGGGAAATTGAATTATACTGAAACAAATCAGTAACATTCAAATTTTTACCAAACTCATAATAAATCTCCAAAGAAAATCTAATAGCCAAAAGAGAATCCATACCAAGGTCAAAGAAATTATCATTAATAGAAGCAAACTCTAAATTCAAAATTTTACAAAGTAAATTATGTAATTTAACCTCAGTAAAAGAAGAAGGCTTAACAAACAAATTAGAGCCAACATTAAAACGAGGCAAATTTCTTCTATCAATTTTACCATTATCAGTCAAAGGCAAAGAATCCAAAATCATAACATGACTTGGAACCATATAATAAGGTAAAACATCAAACAAATAATCTTTAACAGAATCAGGAGTAACATCTGAAGATTTACTTGCAACATAACAACAAATACAATTAACATCATTAACAGTAGTAAAAACAGAAACAGCATTCAAAACACCATCCATCATTTTTACACAATTAGTGATCTCATTTAATTCAATACGATGTCCCCTAAACTTAATTTGAGAATCATTCCTTCCAACAAAAGAAATAACACCATTATCATTCCAAAAACCAAGATCACCTGTCAAATAAACAAGTTTATCAGTCAAATAAGGCAAATAAACAAAAGACTTAGAAGTCATAGCATCATTATTCAAATAACCTTTAGAAACACTAGCACCACAAACACAAATCTCTCCAGGAAGACCAACAGGTTGAAGTTGCTTTAAAAAATTCAAAATGAAAATATCATTATTTTTAAGCGGATAACCAATAGGTACAGTAGAACTTTCAGTATCATAATGATAAACAAAAAAAGTAGAACAAATAGTAGCCTCAGAAGGACCATACCCATTAACAATCTCAATATCAGGATTAAGTTCATAAAAATTATTAAGAGTAGAATTCTTAATAGTCTCAACACCAACAGAAAGTTTATTAATATAAAAAGACCTTTTATTCATCTTAACAAAATTAAAAACATCATCCAAAATATTAGGAGGAAGAAAAGAAAAAGTAATATGACAATCCTCCAAAATATCGCACAAAAGAGGAATATTTGTTAAAGTATTATAAGGATACAAAACCAAAGTAGCACCAAAACATAAAGGTGCAAAAATCTCCTGGACACTTGCATCAAAAGAAATATTAGCAACACACAAACAATTATCCTCACAAGAAAAAGGTTTACTAAAACAATCATTCAAATTATACAAAAAATTAATTAAATTACTATGAGATAAGCAAACTCCCTTAGGTTTACCAGTAGAGCCAGAAGTATAAATCACATAACACGAACTATCAGGCAAAATAGAAGTAGCTAAATTACTACTATCAATATCACTAAAATCCAAACTCAAAGGATTAACAATCAAAACATCATCAAAAGAAACATTTTGATTAGTAACAATAATAGTAGCATTACAATCACTCAAAATAAAACTAACCCTATCAGTAGGAAAATCTGTATTCATAGGCAAATAAGCAGCACCAAGCTTTAAAATAGCCAAAATAGAAATTATAAACCAATCAGATTTATCCAAATACACAGCAACAATATCACCAGTGGATACTCCATGGTAACTAAGATATCTAGCAAACTTATTAACAATAGAATTAAGTTCACTATAAGTATAAGTTTTATCATTAAAAATCAAAGCATTTTGATTAGGAAAAATTTTAACATTTTTTTCAAAAAGAGCAATGATATTAGAATCAAGAGGACAATCCAAAGAGCGACCATTAAAAGATTCTAAAATTTGACATCTTTCCTCATCAGTAACATATTGTAAATCTTTAAGAAGAACAAAAGGATTATCCAAAATCTGATTAACCAAATGTAAAACACGCAAATGCCACAAATCTACTTCTTCTTTAGAATACTTACAAGTCAAATAATCATAATGAATTTTCAAAATACCAGTATTATTAAGATCATAAATATGAACAGTTAGTTCATCAATACCAGTACCATTAAAAGCCCAATCAGTTTCATAAACATCAGAATCTTCTGAAGCATGAGTAATCTGATAAGAAACAGACACATTAAATAAACTAGACAAATCAGAATTACTTTTATGCACATCTTCAACAATATCAGCATAAGAAAACTTCTGATGTCTAAAAACAGAAAGCAAATTAGAAGAAACAGAAGCCCCAAAATCCACAAAAGACATAGAAGGAACAACATTTGTTCTAAAAGGTACAGTAGAAATAAACATACCTGTAGAATGCTTTTGTTTAAAATTAGTTCTATTCAAAATAGGAGTACCAATAATAACATCATCCAAATTAGAACTAGCAGCTAAAAACAAAGAATAAACAGCCATAAAAAACGAATAAATAGTTAGTTTATACTCCTTACAAAAATCATTAATTCTCTCAATCAAATCTGCCTCCAAAACAAAAGTAGACCTACAAGCTTCTCTAGAAGAATCTGAAGTCAATCTAAGCTTACTATTAACAGAAGGCATAGACACAACATGAGAAAACCCATCTAAATAATCAGACCAAAACTTTCTATCTTTCTCACACTTATCAGAAAGCAAATACTTTTCTTCAGCATCAATAAAATCAGCATAAGGAAAAGTAGGAGAAACATAAGAATCCCCATTAATCAAACAATGATATATTTTAACAATTTCCTGAATAGAAATACCAGCAGACCAAGAATCAGAAATAATATGATGAAACTTAAGAATAGCAGCAACATTACCATTAGAAAATTTAACTAACTTAAAATTTGCCAAACTAGAATCAAGAAGATTAAAACTTTTCATAGCAAATTCATGCTCAACAGCCTCAAATTCACTAAAAAAATTAACCTCAGCAACCTCAATGTCAAAATCTTCATAATCTGCAAAATACTGAAAGGGAATACCATTTTTCAGGCACAAACGAATTCTAAAACTATCATTTTCCTTTACAAGAATATTAATAGCCTTTTTTAAAATATCAATATCAACAACTTCCTTAATAATTCCAGACCCACAAATATTAGAAATATTAGTACCACTATAAAAAGACTCCATATTCCAAATATTTCTCTGAGGACTAGTCAATTTAAACATCTTTTTATCCATTATATTCACCTTTAAAAAAAATTCTACCTTCATTATACAATAAACAACAAAAAAAGCAATAAAAAAAATAAATTATTTACAATTAATTTTTCATATGCTATAATAACCAAAGAAAGATATTTTAAAATAAGCCTTTCGTCATTCGGAGGGCTAAAGTCCTCTGAATAAGACACTAAAAAAGAAAAAAGGAGGATATTATTTATGTCAGCAGGAAGGTTTTGGAAACCCCAAATAGTCAGCACAAATTCACTAGTTACAGTTGTTTCAGTTCCTGTATATGCTCCAATTTCAATTAATATTAAAGGAATTCATCTTTTGGAGACATTTTTTTTAAAGGAACGAAATACTGCAAAAACACCAAAAAGATGGCAAGAGATGGATAGATGTCGGACTGTTGCCGAAATAGCTTCTAAAAATGGAGCAATCTTAAAAGAAGCAAAACATCACGACCATCAAGTATTTTTTACATTCAGTTTTCCAGGAAACAGCAACTTAAATAATTTTCAGGAAACATTTATCAAAAAATGCATTAAGTAGAAAAGGTTTGCAAACATAAATGCTAAAAGGAAGAACAAGTTATAACATATTTGTTATCTCTTATTCTTCCTTTTTACATATCAAAATAAGAACTAATTTGCTCCAAATTATCAAAATCATGTTGCCTTAAAATCTCATATCATCAAATCCTTTTCAAGTAATCCGCCTAAGGAAACCCTTAGGCGGAAACAGAGATAAAACTAATCTACATCATTTTGATCAAAATACTGATCAAACTCATCATCATCAAACTCATCATCAACATTTGTCTTGTCATCAGGATTATTCATACAAAGAATAATTCCAACAACTAATACAGCTGCTATTGCAGCAATAATGCCAACTGATTTTTTCATGCTTATGCTAACCTCCTTGTTGCTACCTAATCAATAGTTACGTTTTATCTCCTTTCATTAAATTTGTATCAAAGCCAATTATCTTTGATATAGTACTTCAATACAGTAAATATTATAATATTTATTTACATAATTGTCAATCTACACAACTCGATTTTTTAAAATTAGGAACAAACTGTTCTTCATTTTCACCTAACTGTTGAATATAACCATTAGGCAAATCCAAAGAATACAAAAATTTCAAAACAAAATCAAACTCTTTTTTACTAAGTTTACGATTCAAAAGCTCACAATCCTTAGTCAAATAAGTTGGAAAATACTGAGCCATCAAACTAACAAACACATCTTTAGGCATATTATCATTTATCCATTGCAAAACATGCTTAGAATTCAAAACATGATTAGGTAAAATCAAATGTCTAATAACAACACCTTTTTTAATTAAACCATTTTCATCTAACAGAGCACCACCAACCTGTTCATACATCTTTTTTATTGCACTAGTTGCAACTTGAAAATAATTATCAACACCAGAAAATTTTTTAGCAAGAGAATCACTAAAATACTTCAAATCAGGCAAATAAACATCAACATAACCATCAAGTAACTCCAAAGTATCAATCCTCTCATACCCATTAGTATTATAAATCACAGGAATATTTAACCCCATATTCTTAGCAATATCCAAAGCCTCAATAATATGATAAACATAAGAAGTAGGAGTAACCAAATTAATATTATGAGCCCCTTTAGACTGTTGCTCCAAAAACACCTTAGCCAAATCCTCAACAGAAATATCCTTCCCAAAACCCTCCTGACTAACCTCATAATTTTGACAATAAATACAACTCAAATTACAATTACTAAAAAACACAGTACCAGACCCATTTTTACCACTAATACAAGGCTCCTCAAACATATGTAAAGAAGACAAAGCAATCCTAACTCTATCAGTACTTTTGCATCTACCAACCATTCCATCCAATCTATTAACACCACAACAATGTGGACAAATCATACACTTTTTCAAATTCTCAATCATCACAATCAATCTCCCAAAATAAATTTCCAACACACATTATACAAAAAACATACACAAATTTCAACAACCTTAGTAATATACTAAAAACCCTTGACAAAATCCCAAAAATATTATTAAATAAAAACATAATAAATAACAAGGAGAAAATAAAATGGGAGATAATGAAAACAGAGCAATATACAAACCTAGAAAAGTCAAAGATTTCAGAGAATTACTAAACTATTCCTGTGAAAACTATGCAAAAAACATAGCATATATATACAAAAAAGACTACACAGTAAAACCAGTAGAATACATCGAAAAAACATATGAACAAGCAGGAAAAGACGTAAAAGCAATGAGTACAGCAATGCTAAACTTAGACCTAAAAGGAGAAAAAATAATAATAATAGGCAACAACAGCTACAAATGGTGTATTAGCTACCTAGCAACAACTTGTGGAGGAATGATAATAGTACCAATAGACAAAGCCCTACCTGAAAATGAAATACAAACATTAATAAAAAGAAGTAGAGCAAAAGCAGTAATCTTTGACAAAAAATATCTAGAAACAATCAAAAAAGCAAAAGAAGACACAACAAACAATGTAAAAACACTAATATGCTTAGATAATATAGTAGAAGACAACATATACACATATAGCAATCTAATAGAACAAGGAACAAACCAACTAAAACAAGGAGACACAAAATATGACAACATAAAAATAGACGAAAACAAAATGTCAATAATGCTATTTACATCAGGAACAACAAATGCTCCAAAAGCAGTAATGCTATCACAATCCAACATATGTTCAGACATACAAGACCTAGCATGCTATGTAAAATTCAAACCAACAGACACATTACTTTCATTTTTACCACTACACCACACATTTGAAAGCACAGTAACATTCCTATACGGATTTTACTCAGGATGTAGAGTAGCATTTTCAGATGGACTAAGATACATACAACCAAATCTAGTAGAATACAAAGTATCAATATTTGTAACAGTACCACTAGTACTAGAAACAATGTACAAAAAAATACTAAAAAACATCGAAGAAAAAGGCAAAACAAAACTAATAAACAAAATGATAAAAATTTCAAATACACTATTAAAAGTAAAAATAGACTTAAGAAAAATACTATTCAAACAAATCCATGACAGTTTAGGAGGAAACATCAGAATCTGCATATATGGAGCAGCACCAATGAACAAAAACACAATAATAGGATTCAACAACTTAGGAATTAACCAACTACAAGGATATGGACTAACAGAAACATCACCAGTAGTATCAGTAGAAACAGAAAAAGAAAGAAGACCAGGCTCAATAGGATTAGCTCTACCAAGTCAAAGCGTAAAAATAGAAAACCCAGACGAAGAAGGAGTAGGAGAACTACTAGTAAAAGGACCAAATGTAATGCTAGGCTACTATGAAAACCCAGAAGAAACAAAAAAAGTATTAAAAGACGGATGGTTACACACAGGAGACTATGCATACATAGATAAAGACGGATTTATATTCATAACAGGAAGAAAAAAAGACATCATAGTATTACAAAACGGAAAAAATGTATACCCACAAGAAATAGAAGAACTAATAAACAAAATACCATATATAGTAGAATCAATAGTATATTCAAGAGATAGAGACACAACAGACACAATGCTATGTGCAAAAATAGTATATGACAAAGAAGCCATAACACAAACCCTAGGAGAAAAAACCGAAGAAGAATACAAAGAAATAATATGGCAAGAAATCAAAAAAATAAATCAAGAACTACCAATATTCAAAAAAATCAAAAAAATAACAATAACAACAACACCATTACAAAAAACAACAACACAAAAAATAAAAAGATATGAAGAATTAAAAACACTACAATAAAACAAAAAAAATCCAACTCCCATCGAGCTGGATTTTCTAATTTATACTAATAAAAAAATGACTAAAACCCAAAAAAAAGGAAACACTAAAAAAGAGGTGTTTTCCAATGAAAAGAA
>CANRBI010000013.1 GCA_947628775.1 uncultured Clostridia bacterium | reverse complement strand
TTTTAATAATTTATGAAAATTTTATTTCCTTTGTTTATTTTTATTCCTTCAGTTGGGGTTTGTTTTTTGATTGTGGTGTTTTCTTTGTCTAGGGTTTCTTTGTTTTCTTCTGTTATTCCTTCAATACTTAATTCTAAGCCTATTTCTTTTAATGTTTTTTCTGCTTCTTTTATTGATAGTCCAATTATATTTGGTACACTTACTTCTTCTGTTATTTCTATTTCTTCTTGATTTCCTTGAGTTACTTCCATGTATGGTAATATTTCGGAAAAAATTTGGCCACCCAGTGGTGCTGCTACTCCTCCGGCCGTTGGTGTCCGTCCGTTCTCCTGTTGGATTGTATAGTGTAATTAGTAAAACTACTTCTGGATCTTCTATTGGTGCTACTCCTAAGAAAGATGTTACATATTTGTTTGTATTTACTCCATCTTCTGATGTTCCGGTTTTTCCTCCTATTCTGTATCCTGCTACTTTTGCATTTTTTCCTGTTCCTTCTGCTACTACTGATTCCATCATACTTAGTACTTTTTCTGAGGTTTCTTTTGATATTGTTTTGTTTTTTATTTTTACTTCTATTTCTTTTTCTTCTTTTGTTTCACTGTTTATTATTTTTTTTACAATTCTTGGCTGTATTAAGTTTCCTCCATTTGCTATGCTTGATACTGCTGTTATTAGTTGTATTGGTGTTATTTCAAATCTTTGTCCAAAGCTTATTGTTGCAAGTTCTACTGGTCCTGCTTTTTCTTCTTTTAAAAATATGCTTCCTCCTTCTCCTGGTAAATCTATTCCTGTTTTTTCTAGTAGTCCAAATTTTTGTAGGTAATTATAATATGTGTGTACTCCTAGTTTTTGCCCTAGTCCTATGAATACGGGATTACATGAGTTCATTAGTGCTTGTCTTAGGCTTTCTGGTCCGTGTGGTCTGTAGTATCTCCAACATTTTATGCGTACTCCTGCTACTTCTATTGAGCCACTGCAATTAAATTCATTTGCATTGTCTGTATCTGTTATTTTTTCTTCTAATGATGCTGATGCTGTTATTGTTTTGAATGTTGAGCCTGGTTCGTATGTGTCTGCTATTGCTCTGTTTCTCCATACTGCTTGTAGATTTTTTGTTTTTTCTCCTTGTTCTAGTGTTTCCCATATTCCTTGTAGTTCTGTTGTATATGCTGAATATGGATCATTTAGATTGTAGTTTGGATATGTTGCCATTGCTAATATGTCTCCTGTTTTTGGGTTCATTGCTATTATATTTCCGCCATCTGTGCATTTGTTGTCTATACATGCTTCTTCTAAGTATTTTTCAATTATTGATTGTATGTTATAATCTATTGATAGTATTAGGTCGTTTCCGTCTATTGCTGATACATATTTTTCTCCTTCTTCTCCTATATCTGCTCCTTTTGCATCTGTGTGCCTTTGTATTGAACCTTTTTTTCCTGCTAGTTCTGTTTCGTATTTTGCTTCTATTCCGTCTAATCCTTGATTGTCACTTCCGCAAAATCCTATTATTTGTGAGGCTAAAGTGTTATTTGGGTAATATCTTTTTGTGTCTTCATCTATATTTATTCCTGTTGTTATTTTGTTTTCTTCCATCCATTTTCTTAGTTCATCTGTTTTTTCTTTTTCTACTTTTTTTACTATTGTTTCTATTGAACTTCTTTTATTTATTTTTTTTAGGGTTTTTTCGTAGTCTAGTTCAAATAGGTCTGTTAGTTTTTTTGCTACTTTTTCTTTATCTTCTTTTGGTATGTTTCCTGGGTTTACTGTGATTGTTTCTACTGTGCTACTTATTGCTAATATATGTTTCCCTGTTGAATCATAGATTGTTCCTCTTTTGGGATTTATGTTTCTGTCTAGGGTTTGTTGATTATATGCCATTGTAGATAATTCTCCACCTTGTATGAGTTGTATGTAACCTATTCTTGTTGTCAGTAATGTTAGTATTATGAATGTGATGAATAGGATGTTTCTCATTCTTTTTTTAGTTGATATTTTTACATTTTTCATAAATAACACCTCTAATAATATGTATTAGAGGTGGTTTATTTTTATGTTGTTATTTTTTTAATATCCAGTTTATGAATTTTTGCAGCCAGTTTTGTTCGTCTTCTATTATTACTTTATCTGTTGTGGCTTCTACATAGTCTTTTTTTGGTAGGTTTATATATACCGTTTGTTTGTTTGTTAGTTTTTCCATTCCTAGTTTTTCTTTTGCTTCTTTTTCTATGTTTTTTATGTTTAGGCTGTTTTCTATGTTTATGTTTAGTTGTTCATTTTCTTTTTTTAGTGTTGCTAATTGGTTTTTTTGGTTTTGCATTTCATTGAATTTTACATTTATTTGGGAGTTTTGATAACTAATGGCTAATAATATTGCAAATATTAAAATGGCTAGCCCTGTTAGTTTTAGCTGTTTTTGCTTTTGAGCTTGTGATACTTTTACTTCTTGTCTTGGTACTTCTTTTACTACTTTTAGTTTTGGCTTTTTTGGTTTTTTATTTGGTTTTCTTCTAGGTTCTTCTTGTATCTTTCTTGGGCTTGTTCCATATTGATATTTGTTGCTTGCCATTGTCATCCCTCCTCTCTTTTTTCGTTTGTTATTCTTTTTCAAATATTCTTAGTTTTGCACTTTTACTTCTTGTGTTTTCTTCTTGTTCTTGTTGTGTTGGTATTATTGGTCTTTTTGTTATTATTTTTCCTTCTGTTTTTGCTCCACATACACAATATGGTAGGTCTTTTGGACATGTGCATTTTCCTTGGGCTTCTACCATTGCTGTTTTTACTGCTCTGTCTTCTAATGAGTGAAATGTTATTACACATAACCTTCCTTTTGGTTTTAATAATTCAATGCTTTGTTTTATTGTGTTTTGTAGAGGTTTTATTTCATCATTTACTTCTATTCTTATGGCTTGGAATGTTCTTTTGGCTGGATGTCCATCTTTTTGTTTTGATTTTGGTATTGATTTTTCTATTATTTCTACTAGTTCTTTTGTTGTTTCTATTGGTTTTTCTTTTCTTTGTATACATATATTTTTTGCTATTTGTCTTGAGTATCTTTCTTCTCCATATGTGTATATTATATTACTTAGTTTTTCTTCTGGGTATTCATTTATTACTTTTTTTGCTGTTAGTTCTTGGGTTTTGTCCATTCTCATGTCTAGTTCATTTTCTCCTAAGTAACTAAACCCTCTGTTTTTTTCGTCTAGTTGGTATGAGGATACTCCTAAGTCTAGTAGTATCCCATCTACTTTTTCTATTTTTTGTTCTTCTAAGATGTTTTTTATGTTGTCATGATTACCATGTATATATATTATGTTTGTGTATTCTTTTAGATTTTCTTTTGCAGCTTTTATTGCTTCTTGGTCTCTATCTATTCCTATTAGTTTTCCTGTGTTGTTTAGGTTTTTTGCAATTTGCTTGCTATGTCCTGCTCCACCAAGTGTTCCATCTACATATATTCCATTTTTTTTGATTTGTAGTCCTTTTATGCATTCTTCTAGCATAATTGGTTTGTGTTTAAATTCCAATTTCGTACCTCTTATTTTTTGTTTTTAAGCTTTTACAGCTGGTGTTACGCCAGCTGTTTTTTCAATGGTTTTTTTATTATACTTTTGTTTTTCTTGATGGTTTCTTTGGTTATTTTTGGTTTTTTCTTTTGATATTTTTCTTTTGCATGTTTGTCTTTTGTTTTTGTTTTATTTTATCTTTTGAGTTTTGTCTTTTGTTTTTTATTTTTTATCTTTTGAATTTTTATCTTTTGTTTGCTTTTTCTTTAGTAGGATTTTTCTTTTGTTTTTTTTAATTTTTTCTTTTGTATTTTTTTCTTTGGTTTTTTATATAAACTTTTGCAAGTTATATACCTAGGTTTGCCATATTTTCTGCTATTTCGTCTGCAGATATTTCTTCATCACATTTTTCCCATGTCTCTTTATTCCATATTTCTAGTCTTGTTCCTACTCCTATGATTATTGCGTCTTTTTCTAGTTTTGCTGCTGTTCTTAGGTTGCTTGGAATTAGGAATCTTCCTTGTTTGTCTATTTCACATTCTGTTGCTCCTGATAAAAAGAATCTTACAAAATTTCTTGCGTTTTTGTCTGATAGTGGTAATGATTTTAGTTTTTCTTCGAAGTTTAACCATTCTGTTTGGGAAAATGCAAATAAACATCCATCTAACCCTTTTGTTAAAATGAATTTTTCTCCTATGTCTTGTCTAAGTTTTGCTGGCATTATTAGCCTTCCTTTTGTGTCTAAGGAATGGCTATATTCTCCCATTAGCAATGGCTTTTCACCCCTTCCACTTTTTTACCACTTAGTGACACTTTTTACCACTTCACTTAGATTTTAATATAACTTTTATTATTTTGCAAGTCTTTTTTTAAAATTTTTTAAATTTTTATTATTTTTTTATATTTTTTTGATTAGAATTATGTTTTCATGAACAATTAATAGTATTTAATTTGGATTTTTTCTCATTTGTAGTTCATTCTATTTTTTCTGTCTACTTGTTATACTTTTATTAGTAGATTAAGAGGAGGCATTCAATATGAATGAGAAAGAAAAATCTTATAGACAAATGATTGGTAAAAAAATTAAGTTAGCTAGAGTTAGAAATAATTATACTCAGGAATTACTTGCTGAAAAATTGCAGTTATCTACTCGTTATATTAGTCAGTTAGAAAGAGGTATTGCTTTTGGTAGTGCTACTACTTTAGTTAATTTGTGTAATGCTTTAGGTGTTGATGCTGATTTCTTGTTTGATGAATTGGTTGCTCAGGAACTTTCAGAACAGTCTAAAGCTTTGGATAAAGATTTTTTTAATAATTATATGCAGTTAAATTTTTATCATAGAAAAATTGTTAATACTCTTGTATGTGATTTATTGAAAATGCAATCTAAAGATTTGCCTGAAACAGGTTCTTTGGATGGTTAAATATAGGTATTTTAATACTTTTATTTGAGGTTTCATTTTTTTTGAAACCTCAAATTTTCATGTAATGTGTTTATCTCATTTGACAAAGTCTTTGTCTTACTTGTGTTAATTGCTCTATTCCTCTGGTTTGCTCTTTTATTATTGTTTCTGCTATATTTTTTAATCTTGGGTCTATTGGATATTTTAATAGATTTTCGCACATTTGAACAGCTCCTTCGTGGTGTGGTATCATTTCGTTTACAAAGTTTAGGTTTATGTTTATACATCTAGGACTGTTTTCCATTTTTGTTACCATTTCATTTAGTATTTTATCATATTGTCTCAAGTATTCTTGTGCCATTATCATTTTTGTTTGTTTCATTTTTCTACCTCCTTTTTATGTATGGTGTTCTTATTATTTTATGTCTTTTGTTTTAAAAATGTTTTTATTTTGGTATATTTTATTTGTTTTGGGAAATAATTCTTTTAGGTGGTGATATTATGACAAATAAAGAACTTTTATACATTGAGGATGCTTTAGGACATGAAAATATTATGAAATCATGTTGTACTAAAGTTGCTGGGCAATTAAATGATTCTACTCTTGCTTCTTATATGACAGAGTTAGAACAAAAACATAATGATTTATTTAATAGTTTTTTAAATTTATTATAAGGAGGTTCTTATGGAAGATAAAGCTTTGATGGAAAAGGAATTGCTAATTATTAAGGGTGTGTGTGATTTATATCTTCATGGTACTATTGAATCTACCACTGCTGATGTTCATGCTGCTTTTAAAAATGCTTTAAATGTTTCTTTAGATATTCAAAATAAGATTTATAATCTTATGGCTGAAAAGGGTTGGTATAAGACTGAAAATGTAGAACAAAGTAAAATTGATCAAACTAAACAAAAATTTAGTAATAATTAGTTATTAAAAAAAATAAGCCTTGTATTTTATTATACTTTGGCTTATTATTTTATTTCTCTTGCTTTTACTATTACTCTACTTTGACTGTCATTTGTACATGTTATTAGTGTAACTTCTTTTTTTCCGTTTGTTCGTTGGTCTATACAGTTTACTTCTGTTGGTGATACTGTGTATTTGTTATATACACTGTATGTTAGTGTTCTTCCTGTAAGGTCTGTTATATTTACTGTGTCTCCTTTTTCTAGTTGAGGTACTTTGCTAAAGAATTTGGTGTTTCTGTAGTTGTGTCCTACTATACAGAAGTTTCCTACTTCATTTGGTTCTGGACCGTAAAATCTACATGGTGATATTTTTAATAGTGCTTCTGTTTCTTTTTCACTTCCTGTTTCTCCATGTATAATTGAATAGTTGACTCCTATTTTTGGTATGTTTATTGTTCCTACTGGGTAATATGTATATCCATTTGTTGTGTATTTGGTTTTTTCTATTGTTCCTTTATTTTGTGGTGTTAGATCTTGAACTTCAGTTTCTTCTGTTTGATTTAGGTCTTCTTGTACTCCGTTTAATACTACTGTTAGTATGTCGTTGAGTTCTTCTTCGCTTTTGTTTTCTTCTATGCTTGTGTTCATGCTTGCTAGTATTTGTTGTGATACTTCTTCACTTTTGTTTTTGTCATATTCTGCATAGATGCATATTGAAAGCAAAATTAATACTATAAAAATGGATACTGTGAAATTTATTTTGTATATCTTTTTTTTCCTTTTTAGTTCTGGAGTCACATATAGCTTTTTGGTTACTAGTATTTGGTTCATGCTTTTCTCCTTTTTTTTATTTCTATTTTATTATAACATATTATTGTTTTTTTGAAAAGAATATAATTGTATATTTTTATATTTTTTCTGATATTTTTGCAAATTGTTCTAAAGTAAGTTCTTCTGGTCTTGATGTTTCTTTTATTCCTAGTTCTGTTAATATTTTTTGTGCTTGTTCTTTGTTTTTGAATATTTGTGTGTTTGTTAGTGAATTTAGTATAGTTTTTCTTCTTTGTGTAAATGCATTTTTTATTATTTTGAACATTTTTTCTTCGTTACTTACTTGTACTGGTGGCTCATTTCTTATTTTGAATTGTATTACTTCTGATGTTACTTCTGGTTCTGGTAAAAATGAGTTGTTTTCTACTTGTATTATTTCTTTTGCTTCTGAGTAGTAGTATACACTATATGTTATTGCTCCTGTGTTTTTTTCTCTTGGTTTTGCTGTTAATCTTTCTGCTACCTCTTTTTGTATCATTACTGTTATTGTTTCTAAATCTAGTTTTTCTTCTAATAATTTCATTATTATTGGTGTTGTTATGTAATATGGTAGGTTTGCTACTATTTTGACTTGTGTTATTTCTGGGTGTTGTTTTTCTGTTTCTATTATTTCTCTTAAGTTTACTTTTAGTATGTCTGCATGTATTATTTCTACGTTTTTATATAGTTTGAATCTGTCGTTTAGTATTTGTATCATTTTGTTATCTAATTCTATGCAGATTACTTTCCCAGCTTTTTCTGCTATTTCTTTTGTTAGTGTTCCTAATCCTGGTCCTATTTCTATTATTAGGTCTTGTTTGTTTATTTTACTGCTTTCTATTATTTCATTTATTATTGTTTCATTTATTAAAAAGTTTTGCCCTAGATTTTTATTTGCTTTTATGTTGTATTTGTTCATGATGAATTTCGTTTCTTGTAATATTGTATTCATTTTTGGTCTCCTTTTTTTCATATAGTACTATTTTATCATATTTTTGTTTGTTTTTCTAGTGTTTTGTTATATTATTTGTTTTATGTGGTTTAATATTGTTTTGTTTTTGGTTATGTATATTTCTATTACATCAAATCTTGTTTGGGCATTTTGTTGGTGGGTTTTGTATAAGTAAAGTCTGGCTGTTTTGTACATGTGTTGTTGTTTGTTTTTTGTTACTGCTTCTCTTGGTAGGCCATATTTATTGTTTTTTCTTGTTTTTACTTCTATAAATATTATTTCTTTTTTTTGTTTTGCTATTATGTCTAATTCTCCTCTGTTTGTATAATAGTTTCTTTCTAATATTTTATATCCTTGTTTTTTTAGATATTCTGTTGCTATTTGTTCACCTTTTTTTCCTGTTTGTTGTTTTGATTGATTTTTCATGTAGTTTCCTCTTTCTTTTATTTTTTTCTTATATATGTTTTTCCTTCTAGTTCTTCTATATATCCTTCTAGTATTAACATTGTGAGTTCATAGTTTACTTCACTTATGTCTTTTTTGCTTTTTGTTACTATGTCATTTATATATATTGGTGTTTCTTTTATATGTTTATATATTGCATATTTTGGATTTGTTTTGTTTTTTGTTCTTATTTTGTATATATATTCGTCTTCAATGTTTTCTTCTATTTTTATTATTTTTTCTTTTTGGGTTTTTGTTGATTTTTTGTTTTGTATTTTGTTTATTATGTCATATTCATTTGTTACTATTATATTTCCTTCTTTTATTAACTCATTTGGTGTTCTTCCTTTGTTATTAGTTATGTTGCTTGGTATACAAAATATTGGCTTACCATATGTTTTTGCATGATTTGCTGTTATTTTTGTTCCGCTTCTATATGCTCCTTCTATTATTAATACTCCTTTTGATAATGCAGATACTATTCTGTTCCTTTCTGGGAATTTTTCGCTTTCTGCTTTTTCGTTTGGTTCATATTCTGTTATTGCTAGTCCTCCTTTTGTTATTATTTCTTCATATAGTTGCTGATTTTCTTTTGGATATATTTGGTTAAATCCACATGGTAATATTGCTATTGTTTTTCCTTTTTCTAACATTGCTCCTATATGACTGTATGTGTCTATTCCTTTTGCTAGTCCACTTATTATTGTGTATCCTTTTTTACTTAGTGTTTTTGCAAAATTTAATGCCATTAGTTTGCCGTATTCTGTATTGCTTCTGCTTCCAATTATTGATATTGCTTGATTAAGTAATAATTTTTGATTTCCGATTGTATATATTTTTTTAGGTGGATTTTTTATTTCTTTTAAATTTTTAGGATAGTTTTTGTTTTGTATTTCTATTTTTTGTATTTCCATTTTGCCTCCACTTTTATTAATATATTCTGTATTGTATGGCTTCTGCTATGTGTTTTGCTTCTATGTTTTGTTTTTCTTCTAAATCTGCTATTGTTCTTGCTACTTTTAGTATTCTTGTGTATCCTCTTGCTGTTAGTCCTAATTTTGTAAATGCTTTTTTTAGTAATTCTTTTCCTTGTTTATCTAGTTTGCAATATTTTTGTATTAGTTTTGGTGTTAGTTCGTTGTTACATATTATTGTTTCATTTTTGTATCTGTTTTGTTGTATTTTTCTGGCTTTGTTTACTCTTTTCTTTATTTCTTGTGAACTTTCTATTTTTTGTGTTGATTGTAATTTTTGATATTTTACTGGTTTTACTTCTACTTGTATGTCTATTCTATCTAGTAGTGGTCCACTTATTTTTTCTCGATATTTTTTTATTGCTTTTTGTGTACATGTGCATTTTTTTATGTTGCTTTTGTAATAGCCACATGGACATGGGTTCATACTTGCTATTAACATGAAGTTACATGGGTATGTTAAGCTTGCTGATACTCGTGATATTGTTACTTGTCTGTATTCTAATGGTTCTCTTAGTGATTCTAATGTTTGTTTTTTAAATTCTGTTAGTTCGTCTAGATAAAGTACTCCATAATGTGCTAATGTTATTTCTCCTGGTTTTGGTATTTTTCCTCCTCCTATCATTGATGCTGATGATATACTGTGATGTGGTGTTCTGAATGGTCTTGTTGTTATTAGTCCTGTTTCGGTTTCTAATATTCCTGCTATACTGTGTATTTTTGTGATTTCTAATGCTTCATTAAATGTTAAGTCTGGTAGTATTGTTGGTAGTCTTCTGGCAAGCATTGTTTTCCCTGCTCCTGGACTTCCTGTTAATATGCAGTTATGGCTTCCTGCTGCTGATATTTCTAGTGCTCTTTTTACATTTTCTTGTCCTTTTACTTCTGAAAAATCTGGGTTGTTTGTTTGTGGTTTTTGTGCTGTTTTTTGTTTGCTTGGTTCTGATTTTGGTATTTGTTTTATTTTGTTTAAATGGTATATTAATTCTTTTAGTGTTTGTACTGGTATTATTTCTATTTGATCTGTTATTGTTGCTTCTTTTTCATTTTCTTTTGGTACATATATTGTTTTTATTCCTAGTCTTTTTGCTTCTATGCACATTGGTAGTATTCCTTTTACTTTGTTTATTTTTCCATTTAGTGCTAGTTCTCCTATAAATATTGTGTTTTCTATTTTGGGATTTTTTATTATTTCTGTTGCTATTAGTATTCCTATTGCTATTGGTAAATCATAGTTACTTCCTTCTTTTTTGGTGTTTGCTGGTGCTAGGTTTATTAGAATTTTTTTGCTTTTTAGGTCTATATTTGAATTTTTTATTGCTGATTTTATTCTTTCTTTTGATTCTTTTACTGTTGTGTCTGGTAGTCCTACTATTTCGAAGCTTGGCAGACCTCCATTTATGTCTGTTTGTACTTCTATTAGTTTTCCACTTAGTCCTATTAGGGAGATTGTTTGTACTATTGATAGCATTTTTGCCTCCTTTTTGTTATAAAATTATTGATTTTTTTTTGTGGTTATTATAAAATGTTTATATAGTTTAACAAAAGAATGGTGAAGTTATGAAAAATGATAATAAAAAAGATGTAAAATCTGGTTCTAAAAAGAAAATTGTTAAAATGGATAGTAATTTTTCTTCTCAAAATTTTATTTATACTAAAAATTTGAAGAGAATTTTTGCTGTTACTATGATAATTTTCGTTTTACTTATTATAAGGCTTGGTGTTATTCAGTTTGTTGATGGTGCTTATTTGAAGGAAAAGGCTTATTCTCAGCAAACTATTAATCAAATTATTAGCCCTAAGCGTGGTAATATTTATGATTCTACTGGTAAAGTTTTGGCTAGTAGTGTCCCTGTTGATACTAT
The DNA here is from genome assembly GCA_947628775.1 of uncultured Clostridia bacterium. GTDB lineage: Bacteria > Bacillota > Clostridia > TANB77 > CAG-508 > CAG-269. Next base: position 17,687 of record CANRBI010000013.1, on the reverse strand, counting down.
TACTGTTAATCCTTCTAAATTTCTTGAAGATTCTGAGGAAGAAACTACTGCTTTGAGAGAAAAGGTTGCTAAGGGTCTTTCTGAGATTTTTGAACTTGATTATAATGAGACTTTGGAAAAGGTTAGTAGTAGTTCACAAGTGGAAACTATTGCTAAAAAGGTTGAGAGTGATAAGGTAGATTCTTTAAAAAAGTGGATGGATGATAATGAGGTTAAAACTGGTATTAATATTGATGAGGATACTAAACGTTATTATCCTTATGAGACACTTTTATCTAATGTTTTAGGTTTTTGTGGTACTGATAATGATGGTCGTGTTGGTATTGAATCTACTTGGAATTCTGTTTTACAGGGTACTCCTGGTAAAATTGTTAGTTCTAAGGGTAGTGATCAGTCTGAAATTCCTAATGCGGAAGAGACTTATATTTCTGCTGAAAATGGTAGTGATATAACTTTAACTATTGATTATAATATTCAATCTATTGTTGAGAAGTATTTGAAACAAGCTTGTGATAATTTGCAGCCTAAAAGTGGTGGTACTTGTATTGCTATGGATCCAAAAACTGGTAGAATTTTGGCTATGGCTGATTATCCTGATTATAATTTGAATTCTCCTTTTACTCCGAATAGTTCTCTTGCAGCTACTTATGAACAACTTTCTGATGAAGAGAAAAATAATGCTTTGCATACTATGTGGAAAAATAAATGTGTTGCTGATTTGTATGAGCCTGGTTCTGTTTTTAAATTGATTACTGCTTCTGTTGCTCTTGAAGAAAATATTACTACTCCTGATGTTGCTGGTGAGTTTTATTGTAGTGGTTCTCAAAAGGTTGCTGATGCAGATATTAGTTGTTGGAGTACTACTCCTCATGGTTATTTGTCTTTACGTAATGCTTTAGAAAAATCTTGTAACCCTTCTTTAATTCAATTGGGTAGAAAGATTGGTGTTCCAACTTTGTATAAATATTATAGGGCTTATGGATTTTTTGATAAGACTAATAGTAATTTGTATGGTGAGTCTGATACTTTGTTTACTAAGGAGCAATCTGTTGGTGAGGTTGAACTTGCTACTATGTCTTTTGGACAGAGACTTAATATAACTCCTTTACATATGATTACAGCTATTTCTGCTATTGCTAATGATGGTATTTTGATGAAACCTACTATTGTTGAGAAGATTACTAATACTGATACAGGTTCTGTTACTGATGTTAATCCTACTCCTGTAAGACAGGTTATTTCTAAAGAAACTGCTGCTACTATGAAAGATTTGATGCAGTCTGTTGTTGTAACTGGTACTGGTTACCGTGGTGCAGTTACTGGTTATTCTGTTGGGGGTAAGACTGGTACTTCTGAGCCTCCTATTGGTAAAGAAGAAGAAGGTTATGTTGCTTCTTTTATGGCTATTTCTCCTGTTGAAGATACTCAAGTTGCTTTGCTTTTATGTTTGTATGGGGTTCAAAAAGGGCAACAAGGTGGTCAGGTAGCAGGTCCTGTTGTTTCTCAAATGCTTACTGAAATTTTACCTTATATGGGTGTTCCTTCTGATAATTTGGGAAATGAGAATTCTTCTGATTTAATTCAGGTTCCTGATATTAGGAATAAGACATTTACAGAGGCTGAAAAGGTTTTAACTGCTGCTGGTTTCACTGTTAAATGTGTTACTGATCAGGATAAAAATTCTGTTACTGTTGCAGATCAAGTTCCTAAACCTGGTGTTTCTCTTTCAAAGGATTCTATTGTTATTCTTTATGATAATACTAATACTACTAGAACTTCTGTTACTGTTCCTGATTTGAATTTACAATCTGTTTATCAGGCTATTAGTAATTTGAAGGATTTGAATTTGAATGTTTCTATTGATGGTAGTGGTACTGTTGTTTCTCAGGATCCTCCTATGGGAACTGAGGTTGAGGAAGGTACAGTTGTTAAAATTACTTTAAAAAATGCTTCAGGTGCAGCTCATTAGTTATTTTATAATTTTTAACAAGAGCAGTTTTTCTGCTCTTGCTTTTTTTCTTTTTTCTCTTTTTTTTTCTTACTTTTTTGTTTAATATTTTTTACCTTTTTAGATTTTTTCTTCTTCCCAGTACTTTTGTACTTGTTTGTCTAGCTTTTGTATGTATTTATTTTGTTGTTTCACTTTTTCTATGATGCCTATGTCTTCTCCTTTTAGATAACTTATCCATTGTTCTTGTTTTGTTATTTTGTTTTGATTTGTTATTTTTAATTTTGGCAATTCTATTATGTGTGTTTCTGCTTCTTGTTCTGAAAATTCTATTGTTTTAAATTTGTTTAGAATTGCTTTTGTGTGATATTCTTTTGAGTTATAGTATGGAAAATCTAGAAAATTTATTGTTATCGTTTTAGCTATTATTCTTTTGTCATCATAGTATATTTGGTTTGTGTGTATGTATAAATAATACATTGCTATTTTGGTTTGTATGTGTTTTCCATCTAAAAATGTCATTCCTATATTAAATTGTTTGTTGTTTTTTGTTGTTATTCTTACATCTGCTACTCCAAAATTTTCTTCTTTTGGTAGGTAGTTTTCTTTTTCTTTTATATATTCGTTTAATTGTATTTTTTGTATTTCAATTTTTAAAATACTTTCTATCATGTCTTTTAGTATTTCTACATTTTCATTTGTTGCAAGGATTTTTCTTAATACAACGTTTCTGTTAGTAATTAAGTATTGATTCATTTTTTAGGTTCATATATCCCTCCTCTCTTTTTTTATTTCTTTTCTTTTGTTTATTTTGGGTTTATTTGGATATAAATATTTGAATAAAAATTTTAGAATTATAATTCTTGTTTTTTAGTATAGTTTGGTTTTTGTGTTTTGTCAATATATTTTTTGGTTTTTTTGTCTTTTTTCATCGCAATTTTCGACATTTTTGGAATGTTGATGTTTGTTTTTTAACTATTAGTTCTGGTTATTTTTTATTTTGAGGTTTATTTATTAAGAGGATATCTTTTTGGGATATCCTCTTTTGTTTTTATACTATTCCTATTATTTCATTTATGTCTTCTATTTTTTGTTCTTGCATGTAGTTTTCTATTCCTTGTATTGTTTTTATACTTGTTTGTGGGTCTATGAAGTTTCCTGCTCCTATTGAGATTGCTGTTGCTCCTGCTAGCATAAATTCTATTGCATCTTCGCCTGATATTATTCCGCCCATTCCTAGTATTGGTATTTTTACTTCTTTGGCTACTTGATATACCATTCGTACTGCTACTGGTTTGATTGCTGGGCCTGATAGTCCTCCTGTTATGTTTGCTAGTACTGGTGCCTTTTTTTGTATGTCTATTTTCATTCCAAGTAGTGTGTTTATTAGTGATACTCCGTCTGCTCCAGCGTCTTCTACTGCTTTGGCTATTTCTACTATGTTTGTTACATTTGGTGTTAGTTTTACTAAAAGTGGTTTATTTAGTACTTTTCTTACTGCTTGTGTTACTGTTTTTACTCCTTCATATGTATTTCCAAATGCCATACAGCCTTGTTTTACATTTGGACATGATAGGTTTAGCTCTACTCCATCTATGTCTAATTTGTCTAATATTTTGCATAGTTCAACATATTCTTCTATTGTGTTTCCACATGCGTTTACTATTATTTTTGTGTCATATTTTCTTAAAAATGGTAGGTCATTTTGTGCAAAATATTCTACTCCTGGGTTTTGTAATCCTATACTATTTAACATTCCACTTGCTGTTTCACATACTCGGGGTGGTTTGTTTCCGTTTTTTGGTTTTAGTGATGTTCCTTTTGTGATTATTGCTCCTAGTTTGCTTAGGTCGAAAAATTGACTGTATTCTCTACCATATCCGAATGTTCCTGATGCTACTGTTACTGGGTTTTTCATTTCTATTCCTGCTAAATTTATTTTTGTGTTCATCTTTTTACCTTACCTCCTTTATATTTCTACATCTGTGCTTTTAAATACTGGTCCTCCTTTGCATACATGATAATATTCTGGTGCTTCTTTTGGACTTTGGGCTTTTTTTACTGCACATCCTAGACATGCTCCTATTCCACATCCCATTTTTTCTTCTAGTGATATTTGACATGGTATGTTTTGTTTTTCTGCTAGTTCTTTTACTGCTTTTAGCATTGGTAATGGTCCACATGCATATATACAGTCTATTTTGTTGTTTTTAATATCTTGTTCTAGGTAGTTTATTGCAAATCCTTTTTGTTTGTATGTTCCGTCGTCTGTTGTTATTGTTAGTTTGTCTGATATTTGGTTAAATTCATTTTCTAGTATTACGTTTTCTTTACTTCTGTATCCTAGATATGTTTGTACTTGTTTGTTTTGTTTTTTGGCTTGTTTTGCAAGTTCGTATAGTGGGAATATTCCTATTCCTCCTCCGTATTATTGCTAGTTTTTCGTATCCTTCTATTTTGAATGTTCCAAATCCTAGTGGTCCTATTATGTCTATTTTTTCTCCTTCTTGTTTTTGAGATAATATTTGGGTTCCTTTTCCTTTTACTTGGAATATGAATTCTAGTGTTCCTTCTTCTTGTTCTATGTTATATATGCTTATTGGTCTTCTTAAAAATGGTTCTGTGTTTTGGCTTACTCGTATTTCAATAAAGTTTCCTGGTTTGCTGTCTTTTACTATTTCATCTGCTTGTATTTTGAATTTATATATGTCCTTGCTTATTCGCGTTTTTTCTATTAGTTTTGCTTGTATTTGTTTTGCCATTTTATTTTTCGCCTCCTTTTTGGTAGATTGCTTTGTTTAGTTCTTGTTTCATTCTTAGGGCTTCTGCTCGTGTTGCTTTTGCATATTCTTGTTCTGTAAATTGTTCTTGTTTGTATGCACACATAAGACTTCTTGATGCATTTATTATTCCTCCTAGTCCATTTTTATCAAATCCTAGTGCTATGTCTTCGGCTTTTCCTCCTTGTGCTCCATATCCTGGTATTAGGAAATATGTTTGTGGGGCTTCTTTTCTTATTTGTTCTAGTTGTTCTGGATATGTTGCTCCTACTACTGCTGCTATACTGCTATATCCATTTTCTCCTATTAGTTCTTCTCCCCATTTTTTTATTAGTTTTGTTACTGTTATGTATATTTCTTCTCCTTTTTCTGTTTTTATATCTTGTAGTTCTCCTGATGATGGGTTTGAGGTCTTTGCAAGTATGAATATTCCTTTATTGTATTTTTTGCAGTCTTCTATGAATGGTTTTACACAATCTGTACCCATGTATGGATTAATTGTTATGAAGTCTACGTCAAATATTGGTTCTTCTTTTTCTCCTATTTTTGTTTTTCCTAGATATGCATTTGAGTATCCTGATGCTGTTGAGCCTATGTCTCCTCTTTTTATGTCTGCTATTACTATCATTCCTTTTTGTTTGGCATATGTGCAAGTTTCTTTGAATGCTTTTAGCCCTTCTATTCCAAACATTTCGTAAAATGCTATTTGTGGTTTTATTGCTGGTATTATGTCATATGTTGCGTCTATTAGGTTTTTGTTATATTCTATTATTGCTTGTGCTGTTCCTTCTAGTGTTTGATCATATTTGCTTGTTACGCATTTTGGAAGTAGTTCATATCTTGGGTCTAATCCCATTACTGTTGGATTATTTGTTTGTTTGATTTTTTGTATTAGTTTGTCTATTGCATTCATTTTGCTTTTCCTCCTTTTTGGTTAGTCTTGATATACTATTTTTCCTCCTACTATTGTGTATTTTACTTTTCCTTTTAGCTTTTTGTTTATAAATGGACTGTTTTTTGCTTTTGATACTATTTTGTCTTCTGTGTATGTGTATTCTTCATTTGGGTCAAATATTGTGATGTCTGCTATTTTTCCTTCTTGTATTGTTCCTTTGTCTATTTTTAGTAATTGTGCTGGGTTATATGATGTTAGTTTTACTAGGTCTAGGTAATTTATATGTCCTGGATCTACTAGATTCATTATTTCTGCTGATAGGGCTGTTTCAAATCCTATTATTCCATTTGGTGCTTTTGATAGTTCGTTTTGTTTTTCTTCTTTGCTGTGTGGTGCGTGGTCTGTTATTATGCAGTCTATTGTTCCTTCTTTTAGTCCTTCTATTATTGCTTGTCTGTCTTTTTCTTCTCTTAGTGGTGGGTTCATTTTGGCGTTTGTTCCACTTGTTTTTACTTCATCTACTGTAAATGTGAAATAGTGTGGACATGTTTCACAGGTTATTTTTACTCCTCTTTTTTTGGCGTCTCTTATCATGTTTTTTGTGGTTTTTGTGCTTATATGGCATATGTGTGCTCTTACATTGTTTGTTTCTGATATTACTATTTCTCTTGCTGCCATTATTTCTTCTGCTTCTGGTAAAACTCCTTGTACTCCTAGTTCTTCTGCTACTTTTCCGCTGTTTATTGCTCCTTGGGCTACTGATTTTTCTTCACAGTGTGATGCTACAAATGTTCCTAGTTTGTCTGCTTCTATTATTGCTTCTCTCATTAGTCTTGAGTTTACTACTGGCATTCCGTCGTCTGAAAATGCTATTGCTCCTGCTTGTTTTAGTTCTTCGAAGTTTACTAGTTCTTCTCCTTTTTCTCCTTTTGATACTGAGCCATATGGTAATATGTTACATAAGTTTACTCTTTTTGCTTCTTCTATTATTTTTTGCAAAATATTAGCGCTGTCTGGGGTTGGTTTTGTGTTTGGCATTGGGCATATTGTTGTAAATCCTCCGGCTACAGCGCTTTTGCTGCCTGTTTCGATTGTTTCTTTGTATTCAAAGCCTGGTTCTCTTAAGTGGCAATGAATATCAATCATTCCAGGTATTATATTTAGGTTTGTACAGTCTATTATTTGGTCTGCTTGTGTTGTTATTTCTTTTGATATTTGTTTGATTTTATCATTTTCAATTAGTATGTCATATTTGTCGTTTGTGTTTGTTTTGTAGTCTATTAGTGTTCCGTTTTTTAGTATTATTTGCATGCGTATACCTCCTTTTTTATTTTTGTTTATTGTATCATTTTGGGAAGTTTTTTTCAATGGTTTTAATTTTTTTATTTCTTGACTTTTTTTAGTTTTTTTCGTAGAATTATGGTAATATTTTTTAGGAGGAATTTTTATGAGTAATATTATGTCTTATTTATTTGAAACAAATGCTATTAGATTTTGTGAGGAGAATAAACCTTTTTGGTATACTTCGGGGCAAATTGGTCCTTATTTTATTAATACTCATTTTGTTTTTGGAAGTGAAGCTGAAGGTGTTGCTCTTTTGGGGTTTATTGATGAATGCTTGAATGATAGAGTTTCTTTGCCTGGTAATGTTTTTAGGAGATGTTTGGAACAGTATAATAGTAATTCGATTTATAATGATGTTATTAATTGTATGAAGCAGTATATTGAGGAGAATGTAGATGTGTCTGAGATTGATTATGTTTCTGGTGGTGAACGTAGAGATTGGTTCTTTTCTAATATGATTGCTTTTCTTTTGAATAAACCTCATATTTCTATTTTTAAGGATTTGTCTGCTGTTGTTAGTGATAGTAATTTCGAACATTCTGAGCCTGTTTCTGATTTGAATGGTAAAAAGGTTTTACATGTTGCTGATTTGATTACTGTTGCTTCTAGTTATCTTCGTGCTTGGATTCCTGCTGTTAAAAATTTGGGACGGACAGATGCTTTGGTCTTGTGCGGTTGTTGATCGTATGCAAGGTGGTAGTGATAAAATTGAGGCAGAGGGTGTTAAATCTCTTACTTTGGTTAAGGTTGATTCTGATTTGTTTAATACTGCTTTGAATATGGGTATTATTAATGAGAATCAGGTTAGTATGCTTAATGAATTTTTTGAAAATCCTTTTGATACTATGAGAAATTTTTTAATTGCTCATCCTGAGTTTTTGAGTGATTCTTTGAATTCAGATGAAAAGACTAGAAAAAGAGCTGAGCTTTTGATTGAACAGGATTTGTATAATTTAAAGAAATAGTAATTGAAAAAATCCAGATTTTGATCTGGATTTTTTTGTTTATTTTGTTGCTATGTAATATCCTACTCCTCTTTTGGTTATTAGTATTCTTGGAGTTGAAGTGTCTTGTTCTATTTTTTCTCTTATTCTTCTTACTGTTACGTCTACTGTTCTTATATCTCCATAATATTCATATCCCCATACTTTTTCTAATAGTATTTCTCTTGTTACTACTTGACCTGGTTGGCTTGCTAGGAATTTTAGTACTTCGAATTCTCTTAGTGTTAGGTCTATTACTTTTCCTCTTACTTTTACTTCAAATTTGTCTAGGTCTATTTCTAGTTCTCCTATTTCTATTTTGTTTTCCTTTTTTTGTGGTTCTTGTGTTTTTGTTGTTACATTTCTTTCGTTTAGTGTTATGTCTGCTTTTCTTATATTTGCTTTTACTCTTGCTACTAGTTCTCTTACACTAAATGGTTTTGTTATGTAGTCGTCTGCTCCTAGTTCTAATCCTACTATTTTATCTACTTCAGCATCTTTTGCTGTTAGTATTATTATTGGTATATTATATGTGTTTTTTACTCGTTTGCATACTGATAGTCCGTCTAGTTTTGGTAGCATTATGTCTAACATTATTAGGTCTGGTTTTTCTTCAAGTGCCATGTTTAGTCCTGTTAGACCATCTTTTGCTTCAAGTATTCTATATCCTTCTTTTAATAGGTTGAATTTTAGTACATCTATGATTGCTTGCTCGTCATCTACTATTAATACTGTTTTTACATCTTTGTTTAACTGTTCCACAAAAACTCCGCCTTTCGTAGTTTTTTTATTACTTATTTTATATCACATTTATTTATTTTATACAAGGTTTTTTTTTATTTTTTTTATTTTAATTTATTTTTTTGTTTTATCTTGTCTGTTTTTATTTTATTTTATCATTGATATATTTGTGATTGTATGATAGTATTGTTTTGATTATATTAAGGAGAGTTTTTTATATGAAATTTAATTTGGATTTTATAGATGTATTTATTCATAAGATTGCTAAAAATTTTACTTTTATTTTATTTGTGTGTATTTTGGTTGGTATGTTTTTTGTAAATTCTATTTATTTGTATATTGATATGCCTGATTTTCAGAGGGCTAATGTGTGGAATTATTTGGGTATTTTTATTAATTTGCTTGTTGTTGTTTTTTTGGTTTTTGTTAATCAGTTTATTAAGGTAAAATTTCCGAAAGCTAAGTTTGTTACTGTAGGTTTGCTGTTTTTGTATTTTATTGCTGAGTTTGTTTATTTGAAACTTGTTCCTATTAAGCCTTTTTCTGATATGCTTAATGTTACTAGTATTGCTTTTTCTGGTTTTAGAGATGGTATGGAGTATCTTCAATCTGCTCCTAATAATTTGCCTATTAGTATTATTTTTTATTTGTTGTTTAAAATTTATAATGATGTTTTTATTATTAAACTTGTTCATGTTTTTTGTAATATTGTTACTATTTACTTTTCTTATAGGATTTATTTTAATATTTTTAAAAAAGATAGTAAGTTTGTTTTGTTATTAGGAGTGTTTTCTATTTCTGTTTTTTTGTATGCTAATTATATGTATAATGATGTTATTTTTACTGTTTTGACTACTGTTATTTTGTATTTTGTGACTAAACCTGTTTATTCTAAGTTTGATATTGGTGCTTTGGCTGTTTTGTTGTTTTTGCAATTTATAATTCGTCCTGTTGGAATTATTTTGTATATTGCTGTTTGTATGTTTTTTGTTCTTAAAAGGCATCATTATACTGGTGTTGCTGTTTTTATTTGTTGTTTTGTTTTGTTTAATTTGTTATATTCTCAGTTAGAGAATAATTTGATTCCTGAGAGCGAAGAGAATTTGGAACTTCCTGTTTGGTCTTATATTCAAATGGGATTTAATGAGGAGGAGTTTGGATTTCAAAATAGTTCTCATTCTGCTGATTGGGGTTTTGATGATGTTGTTAATAGATTTAAGGAGTTGGGATTTGGTCGTTTGGTTAAGCTTCTTGGTAAAAAACATCTTTGGCTTTGGACTGAGGGTACTTATCAGGTAGAGAGATATGTTTTTGGTGATGGTTCTGATGGTTTGTTTTTTTATGAGACTCCTATAACTAAAAGAGTGGCTAATCCGGAAGATTCTGCTATTAGAAGTGGTTTAGAGTATTTGATGAAGGGACAGTATTTTGTTTTGATTTTGCTTTGTTTGGTTGATTTTTGTGTTAAGGATGAGGCCTCACAAAATGATGAAAAGGATTTGTTTTATTATTTGATTGTTGGGTTGTTTTGTTTTTATACTGTTTGGGAAATTAAGTCTAGATATATTTATTGCTTGTATCCTGTTTTCTTGGTTTTGGGGTCAGGTGGTTTGGAGAAGTTGGTGAATATTTGTAGGTTGAAACTTTCTGAATATAGAAAAAAGTGTTGATAATGTTTGAAGTGCACTTTTTGAAAGTGCACTTCTTTTTTTCTGTCACGAAACTCCCATGTTAGTGGGTGATTATGATTATTTCATACTTATTTTTACATAATTACTTCTATGTTGATTATTCCTTTGTTTTCTTCTATTTTTATTTCTTGGTCTGTTTCTTGCCCATTTATTAGTATTTTGGTTGTTCCTGTATTTTTGTTGTTTGGATTTTTTACTGTTATGTTGTATATTGTTCCTTTTATTTTATATTTGATGTTGTATTCTTTCCATTCTTTTGGTATACATGGTTCGATTTTAATTGTATTGTTTTGTATTTTTAGACCTAATATATATTCTATTCCTGCTTTGTAATACCAGCTTGATGAGCCTGTGTACCAGGTCCATCCTCCTCTTCCTGCTATGTTACTTGCTCCATATATGTCTGCTGCTATTACATATGGTTCTACTTTGTATTTGTTTACTGTTTCTTTTGTTCTTGTGTGTTCTATTGGGTTTATCATTTTGTATAGTTCAAGTGCTTTGTCTCCAAATCCTAGTAGTGCTTCTGCAATTATGACCCAACAACTTGCATGTGTGTATTGTTGTTGTTACTATTTTTTAGCTTGCTTTTTTCTCATATTCTTTTTTGGCACATATTATTTTGGTTTGGTTTGTTGTTATGTCTTGCAGTGGCTTGAAGTTGAAATAGATGTCTATTTGTTTGTCATTGTGTATTTCTATTTTATTTATGAATTCTCTTATTATTTCTTTTGTTGGTTTTGTCATGTTTAGGAATTCTTGTATTAGTTTATTTAACTTGGTTTCTGTTTCTTTTTCGTTTTTTTGGTTTGTTTGTTGATTTTTTAGTTCTTTTATTGTTTCTTCGTGTTTTTTTATTGTTTCTTTTATTTTGTTTGCTTTTTTGATGTATTCTTCTGGTGTTATTATTTCTGTTAGTCTGTCTTCATACATTATTTCTAGTTTTTTTGTTTCTTTTGATATTTCTTGTGTGAGTAGTTCTATTTGTTTTTGTGTGTTTTGTGTTTCTGTTTTGTTTATTTTTGTTTTTTTAGCTATTTCTTCTAGTTTGGTTTTGTTTGTGTATTGTTTGCATATTTCTTTTAGGACTTTTATTATTTGTTCTTCAAAAACTTGATAGTTAAAGCTATGTGGTGTACAGATGTTGAATTTACTGTATCTGGCGTTTTTTTGGCATCTTCCATATATGTTTCCATTTTTATCTGGGCTTTTTATTCCTATATATCCTCCACAGTCACTGCATTTTAGTAGTCCTTTGAATAGATAGTCATTTTGTATTATTCTGGTGCCTTTTGTTGCTGTTATTATTTTTTTTGCTCTTTCAAAGTCTTCTTTGCTTATTATTGCTTCATGCATGTTTTCTACTTTTATCCAGTCTTCTTCTGGTAGGTTTATGAATTTTTTGGATTTGAAGCTTACTTTTTTGCGTTTTCCTTGTACTATTGTTCCTGTGTATATTTCGTTTGATAGGATAAATCTTACTGTTGATTGCTGCCATAGTCCATAGCTTATTGCTTTGTTTCCTTTTTTTCTTTTATTGTAGTCTGACGGGATTGGTATTTTTTGTTTGCTTAGGTAGTCTGCTATTTGCATTGTTCCATATCCTTCTAGGTATTTTTTGTATATTAGTTTTACTGTTTTGGCCGCTTCTTCGTCTATTATTAAATGGTATTTGTTTTGGGGGTCTTTTTTGTAGCCATATGGTGCTGTTCCTAAGTATTCTCCTAGATTTCTTTTGGTTTGTAATACACTGTTTATTTTTTTGGATGTGTCTTTGGCATACATTTCGTTTAGTATTGATTTGAATGGTGCTATGTCGTTGTTTGATGTGTCATATGCTGTGTCTATGTTGTCTAGGATTGCTACAAATCTTACTTCGTGTTCTGGAAAGTATGTTTCGATGTAGAGCCCTGATTGTACATAGTTTCTGCCTAGTCTTGATAAGTCTTTTGTTACTACCATGTTTATTTTGCCGTGCTTCTATGTCTTCTATCATTTGGTTGAATCCTGGCCTGTCAAAGCTTGTTCCGCTTATTCCGTCGTCTACGTATTCTTTACATAGGTTTAGTTTGTTTTCTTTGATGTATTCTATTAATAGTTTTCTTTGGTTTACTATACTTTCACTTTCTTGGTATTTTTCTTTTTCTTCGTCTTCTTTTGAGAGCCTGATGTAGATTCCTACTTTATATTCAATATTATTCATTATTGTGTAGCTCATTTTTCCCTCCTTTTGTGCTAAAAAAATGAGATAATATTGATACTCTTGTGTGGTATTATATCATATTATCTCTTTTTTTTCTATTGATTTTATATATTTTTTATATAGTAGTTTGTGAAGGCTCTTTCTATTATTTTTTCTAGTGGTTCTCCTTTTTCGTTGTATATTAGGTTTAGTTTGAATTCGTTTTTCTTTTTGTATTTTTTGTTTTTGGTTTGAGTCTTTGTTTGCATTATGCTCACTCCTTTGGTTATAGTGTTCCCAGTTTTTGGTGGTTTATTCTGGAGTGAGGGTGGTTTGGTTTATAAATTAGTTATCTTGTAGTTTTATTTTTTTATATTTGTTTATATATTTTGTTTCATATTTCATATCTGTCTTTTTTATCTGTTTGTGTATCAATTATAACAAAATAACATTCTTTTTCTCCTGATTCGGTTTGTCCTGGTTGAATGCATATTGTTTTGCCTAATTTATTGTACCATAATCCACTAGTTCTTGGTGATTCATGTATATGTCCATGTAAAGACATATAACTATTACTTTTTTCTAAAAATTCTGCTATTGCTTTTGAGCCAACTTGTAATCCATTTGCACATACATCTAGACCAATTCCATATGGTGGATCATGAAGTACGTATATTGTCTTTTTATTTTTGTCTGCTACTGGCAAATTTGCTAATATATCTTCCATTTTATCAATATTGGTTTCTCTGTATTTTTCCCATTCGCTTATTGTTATAACTTCTGTATTTTGGTTTATATATATTTCTTTAGATAGTTGTGGCTCCATTTTTAAATTTTTTTCTATTAGTACTCTGTTTTTGCTTCCAAAGGGATGGTCTAGTACTTTTGATAAGCCTATAAAACTTACATCTTCTATGTCTAATTTTTTGTTATCTATGTTGTGGATATTAGGGTATTTTTTGCAAAGTTCGTTTAGTTGTGTATCAAATTTTTCTAGATCATCGTTACCTGGAATTAGAATACATTTTATGTTATTTTCTTGTAACTTTTTGAAGTAATCTTCTAAAAAGTCTTTTATAAATTCGGGTTGTATTATTGTTCTGATTCCTCTTTTGGGGAATAGGTCTCCTCCTAGAACTATGTATTTAATTTTTTCTTTTTGGGCTGTTTTTAATAATTTTTCATATTTGTTTGTGTCTCCGTGAATGTCACATGCGTATATAAATTTCATTGTATTTTACCTGCTTTCTTGTGTTTTATTTTTAGTTTCATTTAATATATTTTATTTTCAAATATTTCTTTCACATCTCTTAAGTTCATTCTCTTTGCCTTTATTTCATTAGCTAGTTTAATCAGTGACATTATTGCTATTGCTGCACCTTTTTTATTCGTTGTAATAGATATTCTCTTCAATTTTTCTTCAATATTTCCTTTAAATTTACCTGATATAAAAGCAAAATAGAACTCATTGATATCTTTATTAAAATTATTCCACCATTCATTTGAATTTCTTGTTTTTTCTCTTTTATTATTTTCTTCTACATACCTTACCATTTCATCAACTTGAGAAATAGGTAAATCATAACCTTTAGAATATGCCTTGGTATCTATAATTACTCCGTAATTATTTGTTAAATCTGTAGTATAAATTATTCCATCTGGTTTTCTACTTCCCCCTAAATGTAGTCCTTCATATTTACATTCTTTGGTTAATAGTTCAACTACTTTCATCTCAAATAACCTATTCTGTTTGCTATCAAAAGAAAGATCTACTAATGATAAATATTCGTGTGATAATGTGTCTAATCTTTCTCTCAATTCATCTTTCTTTATTGTAATTTCTGATTTTTCATTATTTTCATCTTTTATTCTTGGTATTATAAAATCATTAATTGCATCATCAAAATAATATTTATCATTCTTTATATTTATGTTAAGTCCTATATTTATTAATCCTTCTATATCATCTCTAACTACTGTAAATAATTCAGGTGTCATATATATTAATTCTAATCTATCTCTAATTTCTTCAAGGGTAAGTCCATTTTTTGACTCTGCAAGAATTTTTATTATATAAGCCCTTCTTGTTCTAATATAATCTCTATCTGCTCCTTTAGTAGCTAACATTTCCCATGAAATATTTTTAGGTATTCTCTTAAACTTACTTTTTCCTCTTGCTCTATTTAATGCTTTTATTCCTTTTGTGGTTATAACATATGATTGCCCAATATTTTCTGTATATTTTTTTGCACCAAAATAAACAGTTACTTCTTTTGTTAATTGTTTCACTAACCCTAATTTTATCAACCATTTTGCTATCATTCTAGCATATTTGTCTGATGATCCTTCTGTATCCGTTTTTAATTTATTTTTTTCTTGTATATCATCTTCAGTAGATAAAGTCATTATTAATATATCTTGTGGTAAACTAGTAAATCCATCTTCTCCTACAAATCCTAATTTTTGTCCTAATTCAAATTTCGTTTTTTGAGAGCCATCTTCTAATAATCCTAATATTCTAACTGCAGGAGAATAGCTTAATAATGCTTCTTCTAATATTTTATTGCGTTTTTCTCCTTCTTCACTGTTAGAAAATTCTATACCTGTTTGTGTAATTTCAAATGTGTCATCAAAGTAATTATAATTTATAAATCCTAAGCACTGTGCCCATCTTATGAAATTATCTGCTGGCCAATCACTTATAAATGGTCTCTGTTGACCCTTTACAGTTGCTTGTACAATTCCATTACATCTTGCAGATGATCTTGGAGAAAAGGCTGTTCCTACTAAATCTCCATACTTTAGTTTTAAAGGTCGTGAATTTAATGCTTTCAATATTCTTTCTTGACCGTCTCTTTTTTCTATTAATTTGGGTATTTTATTATTGACTAATTCTTTATGTATTTCTGACTTTTCATTAAAAATTGAAACTACTTTATATAGTGCATTAAAGTCACTTGGATCTTGCACCCAACCAAATGTCCTAAAACTTCTTTTGTCCATATCTTTTATTTCTATCAATTTATTTTTTCCCCCCTTAATAATTGATTATTAGTACTTCTTTACTTTTTCCTTTTTTTGTATTATAACTAGAATTAGAATAATCATTTTCTAGATATATAACTTTATACTTTTTACTCCATTCTTTAAGTAATGTATTTTCTTTTCCTTTATGTTCTATTACATTTGATAATGCAAATTTAATATTTTTTTCATTAGCCTTATCTAAGAAATTATATAGTTTTATTTCTTCTTCTTCTTTCCAATCTTTAAATCCTCTATTTCCATCATTATAAGATCCTGTTGTAATTAAATATGGTGGATCGCAATATATAAAATCATCTTTTCCTAAGTTTTCAATAGAAACTTTATCAAATTCTTTTGATAAAAAACTTATATTCATATTTTTTAATTTTTCAGAAAATAAAATCAAGTTATTTTTCATGTTCTCTGAAAATTGACTTCTGTTTCTTCCAAATGGGTTGTTATATTCTCTATTATTATTAAATCTAAATTGGTAATTAAATGAATAACATGTTAAAGTATATAAATCTATTGGATCTTTTGTTTCGTTATAATGGGTTCTAAATTTTTTATATGCTCCTTCATTTTCCTTACTTAATCCAAATTCTTGTATATTTGTATTTATTCTTTCTAATACATTTTCTACTGGACTTTTGTATAATTCTTTATATAAATTGATAATAAAATCATTTATATCATTGCATATTGTTTTATTACTTTTAACATTAATTCCTACATTAAATCCTCCTGAAAACAAGTCAACAAATGTATTTATATTTGTTGGAAAATATTGCATTAATTGTGGTAATAGTTTATATTTTCCTCCTATATAGTTTAATGGACTTTTGATATACTTTTTGTGATTTTCTACTACATAATTTTCAGTATCATAAAAGTATTGTTCTTTATCTTCCATTAATAGTGCTGGTGCTGTCTCTAAAATAGGTATATTAATATAAATATTATTCATATTGATTCTTTGATCTTTTTTTATGTAAAAAATATACTCATAATGTTGCTCGATTTTCTTTGTTAGTTTATTTTGGTATTGTTTATAGGGTATTTTATATAATTTATATGTGTTTTTTTCCCCATATTTTTGTAATATATGTTTTATTTCTTCTTTTTTTAATATACCTTCTTGATTGTAACTCATAATAATGTGTCTAAATTTTGCATTACATATTAATTCTTCTAATTCGCTATATACCTTAGCTTTTATGCAATAGTTTGATTTTTCTTCGTCATATGTTCTTATTCCTGTTTTTCCTTTTATATCTGGTTTATCGTATCGTGCTATGGTCTCTAATAAATGATAGTTGGGAAGATATTGTCTAGAATTATAAGGTGGATCTATATATAAAATATCTCCTGTTATTTTTTTAATTAATTCATTTGCATTTTCTCTATAACATTCATTTTCTTCTTTATTATCTACAACATTAAGTCTAATCATTTCAAATTTATTCAAAGCCCTTTTGTCCCAATCTTTCAAATATGCACCATATGTACCTGTAATATTAGAAATATATGGAACACCTTCTATTAGAGATGCTAGCAAATAAAAGTATTCACTTTCATTTATTAATTTCTGATTTTTCCACTTTTCAATTGTATTTCTAATATAGTCAATTCTTTTTGCATTTTCTGAAGTTAAATACATTCTTTCACAAGTCTCATTTGGTGAGTAATTATCATGTATAAATGTATTATATTTTTTCTTTTTAATATCTGTTGTTTCCAAATAATCTAATATATTTTCAGTGTTTAACTTTTTTTTAATCTTTTCAAAACTAGGAATTTCATTATTTTCTATTGTTGCTTTTTGAAGTACATATGATAAATATAAAATATCATTTGAAATTATTTTATATCTGTTTTTGAAAAATCTAGCTACTGAAGAAGTACCTGAAAATAAATCACAAAATACTTTTTCATTTCCATTACATTTTTCTTTTATTACTTTATTTATATCTTTTAATAAATTACTTTTATTTCCAATATATCTCATTTTTTCTCCTTTACATCCGTAAACATCCTTATTTTATTATAAGACATATTTTTTTTCAATACGTTGTGTTAATTTTTATGAAAAATTA
>CANRBI010000012.1 GCA_947628775.1 uncultured Clostridia bacterium | reverse complement strand
TCATAACTCCCATAGACTGCAAATTACTTCAATTTTCATTATACAACAAAATAATACTTTTTTCTAGTATTTACAACTAAATTTTTATGTCAAAAATTACAAAAAGGGGAAAATTACAAACAAGTGTTTACAAATAAAATCAAAAATGATATAATAAAAATAAACTTAAGAGAGGAAGATGAAAAATATGGATAGAGAAAAATTAAATAAATTAATAGAAAAAGCAAAACAACAATCTAAAGATGATTTTTTAAGATTTGTTACAGGAATTTACGGTGTTGATGAATCTATTTTTGATCATATTTGGAAAGTGCCTGTAATTTCATCAACAGACAAAGATATTTTAGTTAAAACATCATTATCTACAAAAACCGAAGAAGAACTACTAGATATTGTTGATAAATTTATCAACGAAGAACTAGGAAATACAGATGCATGTTTTATATTACTAAATAAAATGAAAAGTTGTTTTACAGAGCAGGAACTAAAAGAGTGGCAAGAAAAAATAAATAGTGAAGAATTAGAATTAGACTATGATGCAATTATAGCTTATAACGAATCTAAATTACAAAAAGATTATAAAGAACTAGAACAAATAAATTCTTCAAAAGCAAATCCAAACACTCAAGAAGAATTGGAGCAATTTTTCACTGACTATATAAAAGGAATCATAACTCACGAAAGATGCCATTTAAATGCAAATTGTTTAGTAACAGAATTAAATAAAGAAAAAGAAGAAACAGGACTATACTCATCTGAAGTTAATGGGGCATCTTTAACAGAAACTGAACAAGACAATATATCAAATTCAAACAAAAGCAATATAATTATGTACAAATATAATATGGAAAGAAATGAAGTTTTAGTTGATACATTAGCACAAATGATGAATAATTATCAAACAGGAGATACATTAGAAGACTGTTTATTCGGAATTATTGAAAAAAGAAAAGGAAGATCACAATATGATTATTTAGATGATAAAGAAGTACTAACAATGTACATATTATTTACAGAAGAATTAACCCAATGGGCTACTTTTGGTGCATATGATTTAGCTAGACAAAATGAACTTCAAAAAAAGATTATAGAAGTATGTGGAACAGATAACATATTATCATTTAGTCAATTTAAGAAAAAAGTTGAAGAATATGTATCAACATTAGAAAAAAACACATTATCAGAAAAACAAATAAAAATGCTTGAAATGTTAGGAATTCCAACAAGCAGACAAATAAAACAAGAAGGTGTAACAGGAGTTTTTTCAGGAAGCTTACTAGATGTAAATAATTTCATTCAAAATATTAAAAAAGAAGATGATTCAATGGAACGATAAAAAGAAGCTTTATATAATACAAATCAATGGAGGTGTAGTTAATGAACATATACTGCTGTATAGACTTAAAAAGCTTTTACGCATCAGTTGAATGTAAAGAACGAAACCTAGACGCACTGCAAACAAACCTAGTAGTAGCAGACAAAACAAGAACAGAAAAAACAATATGTTTAGCAGTAAGTCCAGCACTAAAAACATATGGAATACCAGGCAGACCACGACTATTTGAAGTAATCCAAAAAGTAAACGAAATAAACTACAAAAGAAAACTAAAAGCCAAAAACCATGAATTTACCGGAACCTCATACAACTACACAGAACTAAAAAACAACCCAAACCTCCAACTAGACTACATCATAGCACCACCCCAAATGGCAAAATATGTAGAATACAGTTCAGCAATATATAACATATATCTAAAATACGTATCACCACAAGATATATACCCATACTCAATAGATGAAGTATTTATAGACATAACAAAATACCTAAAAACAAATAAAATGACACCAAGGCAAATGGTAACAACAATGATACATGATGTCTACAAAACCAAAGGAATAACAGCAACAGCAGGAATAGGAACAAACATGTATCTAGCAAAAATAGCAATGGACATAGGAGCAAAACACGTAAAAGCAGACAAAAATGGAGTAAGAATAGCAGAACTAAATGAAATGACATATAGAAAACAACTATGGAATCACAGACCACTAACAGATTTCTGGAGAGTAGGCAAAGGATATGCAAAAAAACTAGAAGCAAACAATATGTTCACAATGGGAGATATAGCTAGATGTTCAATAAAAAATGAAGACATATTATACAACCTATTCGGAATAAACGCAGAACTACTAATAGACCACAGTTGGGGCTATGAACCATGCACAATGCAAGACGTAAAAAACTTCAGACCAGCAAGAACAAGTCTAAGCTCAGGTCAAGTATTACATTGCCCATACAACTACGAACAAACAAAACTAATAGTAAAAGAAATGACAGATTTACTAGTACTAGAATTAGTAGAAAAACAACTAATCACAGATCAACTAGTATTAACAATAGGATATGATGCAGAAAACCTAACAAATAAAACAATAAAAAACACATACAAACGGAGAAATAACAACAGACAGATATGGAAGAAAAATTCCAAAACACGCACATGGAACAATAAACTTAAAACAAAAAACATCCTCAACAAAAATCATAATGGAAGCAATCGAAGAACTATATGAAAAAATAATAAACAAAAATCTACTAGTCAGAAGAATAAATGTAGTAGCAAACAATCTAATAAACGAAAAAGAACAAAAACAAGAAAAACAAAACGAACAAATCAGTCTATTTATAGACTACAAAAAACAAGAACAAGAAAAAGCAAAAGAACAAATAGAAAGAAAAAAGGAGAATAATCTACAACACGCAATAATAGACATAAAAAAGAAATACGGAAAAAACGCAATAATAAAAGGAATGAACCTAGAAGAATATGGAACAACAATAGAAAGAAACGCCCAAATAGGAGGACACAAAGAATAGGAGGAAACAATGGAAAATTACCAAGATATAATAAACCTACCACATCACACATCAACAAAACACTCAAAACTAACTCCAGAACAACGAGCAGCCCAATTCGCACCATTTGCAGCACTAACAGGCTATGAAGACAAAATAGAAGAAACAATAAAACAATCAGAAGACAAATACCAAAAAAATATATAAAAATAGACAATTTTTTAAAGTTTATACTTCCAATTTGAAAAAAAAGAGAGTATAATATAATACAGACCAAAAGGAAGGGAAGGATAAAACTTGAGGAAAATAACTGATTTCATAATAAACAAAAGACACATAATACTAATACTATTCATCATACTCACAATAATATCAGCAATACAATCATCAAAAGTAAAAATAAATTATGACATGGCAGAATACCTACCAGACACATCAGAAACAAGAATCGGCATGGACATTATGGAAAAAGAATTTGCCGGAACAGAAACAAGCACTTTAAATATAATGTTTGAAAACCTAGTTGATAAAGAAAAATCAAAAATAAAAGAAGAACTAGAATCAACAGAAGGTGTAGAAAGTGTAGATTATGACAGTACAGAAGACTATAACAAAGAAAACTACACACTATATGTAATAACAGTAGATGATAAATCAGACTCAAATTTAGCAGCAAAAGTATATAATCAAATAACAGAAAAATATAAAGACTATACAATCTACACAAGTGGAAACATATCAGATAGCAACAAAACAGTATTACCACTTTGGATTATAGTACTTGCAGTTGCAAGTGCCTTAGTAATTTTACTAGTAATGTGTGAATCATATGTAGAACCATTTTTATTCCTAATATCAATATTAATGGCAGTAATTCTAAACAAAGGAACAAACATCATATTTCAAAATGTATCACACATCACAGAATCAATTGCAGCAATACTACAAATGGCATTATCAATGGATTATTCCATAATGCTAATGAACAGATATGATCAAGAAAAACAAACCGAAAAAGACAAAGTAAAAGCAATGAAAAATGCTCTATATAAAGCATTTAAAGCCATATCAAGTAGCTCTGTTACAACAATAGTAGGACTATTAGCACTAGTATTTATGAGTTTTAAAATAGGAAAAGACCTAGGATTTGTATTAGCAAAAGGTGTACTATTTAGCTTAATCTGTATTTTCTTTGTATTACCATCTTTAATACTAATATTTGACAAATGGATAATAAAAACAAAAAAGAAAAGTCCAAACCTTAAATTAAATAAACTAGGTAGTTACAGCTACAAAATAAGATATATTTCAGTTCCACTATTCCTTATAGTATTTATTACAAGCTTTATAATAAAAGGAAGCCTAAAAATAGACTACACAGAATCACAAACAGATGAAATAAACAAAATATTTAGCGAAAACAATCAAATAGCAATTATATACAAAAACGAAGACGAAGAAAAAATCGAAAAATATCTACAAGAAATAGAAAATGAAGAAAAAACAGATGAAGTACTAGCATATGGAAACACAATAAATGAAAAACTAACATATGACAAGCTAAATGAAAAAATAAAAGATCTAGGCTCAGATATTAACATAGAAGATTACCTATTAAAAATAGTATACTATGATTACTATAACCAAGATACAACACCATCAATGACATTCAACGAATTCATTACATTTATTGAAGAAACAGCATATAACAACGAAAAAACAAATGAAAAAATAGATGAAAAAACTAAAAATGACATAACAAGGCTAAAAAACTTTGTTACAGAACCTTCAATAAACCAAAAAAGAACATCAAATGATATAGCAAACATACTAGAAATTGATAAAAATAAAATAAATGATATATTAATTTATTATCTTTCAAAAAACAACAACACACAAATAAGTCTAAACGAATTTGTTAATTTCATGAATAAAGATGTTCTAACAAATGAAAAATACGCAAAAAAAATTCCATCTGAAAGTAGAACAAAACTAAAAACACTATCAAAATTTACAAATAAACAAACAATACAAAAAAAGATGACCAGTAATCAAATGGCAGAACTATTTGGAATAGACAGCAATAAAATGAATGAACTCTACAAGTACTATATTCTTATAAACAACAATAATGACACAAAAATAACAATCACAGAATTTTCAAATTTTGTACTAAACAATGTAATAAATGACAGTAACTATTCAAACAGTTTTGATAACAACACAATTCAAAACATAAAACTACTATCAACATTTAGCAATATATCAACAATAAATAAACAAATGACATCTAAAGAACTATCTAACTTATTTGGAATAGAAGAAGAAAAAATTAATCAAATCTTACTCTTAAAATATAGTGAAGAAAAAAATGATGACATCACAGAAAATACTAACAATTTAACACTCACACCAAATGAATTTACAAACTTAATATTAAAAAATAACGAAATAAAAAATAACATTGAACCAACAACAATAGAACAACTAAAATTACTTTCAACTATTATGGAAAGTACAATCAACAACACAAAATATAATTATAATGAAATTTCACAAATCATAGGAATAGACGCAAATAAAACAAAAAGTATATACACTTTATACACAACAACAAAAACAAATATAAATCTTACACCAAAAGAATTTGTAAACTTTGTATTATCACATAAAAATGATACTACACTAGCAAACAATATTTCCAACAATACAATTAAAGACCTAACACTAATACAATCAGTAATAGAAGGAGTAATAAATAATAAAAAATACAAAAATAATGAACTATCTACATTACTAAGTATAAACAAAGAAGACATAAAACTACTTTATGGACTATACAACTCAAAATATATAAACACAAATCCAACAATTTCACTACAAGAATTTATCAACTTTTTACTACAAGATGTAATTACAAACAAAGAATATGCAAACAATTTTGACCAAGACAAAGTATCAAAACTAAAAACAGTAGAAAGTATTATGGAAGCAACAAAAAATAACACTAAATACACAGCAGACGAAATATTTGCAATAATAAGCAAATTAAGCAATGACGTAGAAAAAAACACAGTAGAAATACTATATACCTATTATGGTAGTGATAAACAATATGATGATAAATGGCAAATGACAGTAGAAGAATTTGTAAACTACCTAAACCAAGATATTTTACAAGACGAACGATTTACTGATTTCATAGAAGACGATATGAGACAAGATATTACAGATGCAAAAACAACAATAAAAGATGCAAGAGAATTACTAATAGGTGATAACTACTCAAGAATAGTACTAAACACATCACTAGATTTAGAATCACCAGAAACATTTGAATACATAAAAAAACTAAAAGAAATAATAGGAAACGAACTACAAAATTTCTATATAATAGGAGACTCTCCTATGGCCTATGAAATGAGCCAAAGCTTTGACAACGAATTAAACTTAATAACAATAATAACAATGATAGCTATATTCATAGTAGTAGCAATTACATTCAAATCAGCAATAATACCTACGATATTAGTATTAACAATCCAAACAGCAGTCTATTTAACAATGGGAATACTATCAATAATAGGAGAAAATGTATACTTTATCTCAATCCTTATAGTACAAAGTATACTAATGGGAGCAACAATAGACTATGCAATATTATACACATCATATTACCTAGAAAACAGAAAAGACAAAAAAATAAAAGAAGCAATAATAGAATCATACAATAAATCAATACACACAATACTAACATCAAGCTCAATACTCATAATAGTAACACTAATAATAGCAAACTTTGCATCAGCAATAGCAGCCAAAATATGTAAAACAATATCAGAAGGAACACTATGTTCAACAATCCTAATACTAACACTACTACCAGCAGTACTAGCAGCATTTGATAAACTTATAACCAGAAAAAAATAAACCTTACAATTTTGTAAGGTTATTTTTTATCTAATTATGATATAATACAAAAGGAGGGGATAAAAATGCAAAAAATTCTAATAGTAGAAGACGATGAAAAACTAAGAAATGAAATAGAAATATTTTTTAACAACAATGGATACAAAGCAGAAACACTAAAAACATTCAACAACACAATCCAAGACATACTACAAATAAACCCAAGCCTAATATTACTAGATATAAACCTACCAGGAGCAGATGGACAATACATATGCAAAGAAATACGCAAACAATCAAACATACCAATAATAATAATAACAAGTAGAAACAACGAAATAGATGAACTATTAAGTATAAACTACGGAGCAGATCACTATATCACAAAACCATTTAACATACAAATACTACTTGCAAAAACAAACTCAATACTAAGAAGAAGCAACATGGGAAAAATACAAGACCAAATAAATGCTAAAGACTTCATAATAAACCTATCAAACAGCACAATAATAAAAGAAGGCAAAGAAATAGAACTAACAAAAAACGAACTAAAAATATTAAAATACCTAACAGAAAATAGAAATAAAATAGTACCAAGAGAAGAAATAATGGAATATTTATGGGAAAGTGAAAGCTATATAGATGACAACACACTAACAGTAAACATAACACGACTAAGAAACAAATTAGAAGAACTAAATCTAAAACAACTACTAGAAACAAAAAGAGGACAAGGCTATATATTAAAATAGGAGGAAAAAATGAAAATAACAAATTACCTAAAAGAAAAATCAATACAAATAACACTAATAATATTTGCACTAATAACAATCGAAATATTTTTACAAGCATATCCAACAAGCAAATTCCTAAAAATATATATACCAACAATCATATTATCAACATATCTAATAACAACAATAATTGAATACACAAACAAAAACAAATACTACAAAAAAATATATCAAACACTAAACCAACTAGAAGAAAAATACCTAATAACAGAAATAATAAACGAAGCAGATTTTGAAGAAGGAAGGATATTAAAAGAAATACTAGAGCAAATAAACAAATCAATGCACGAAAATGTCAATAAATATAAATATATACAAGAAGACTACAAAGAATATATCGAAATATGGATACACGAAATAAAAACACCACTAGCAACAAGTAAAATGATAATAGAAAACAACAAAAACGAAACAACCAAAAGCATAAACGAAGAAATAAACAAAATAGAAAACTATATAGAACAAGCCCTATATTATGCCAGAAGCAACACAGTTTCAAAAGACTATTACATCAAACAAACAAACATAAAAGACATAGTAAATGAAACAATAAAAAAGAATAAAACAACACTAATAGAACAAAAAATATCAATAAACATACATGACATAGAAAAAGACGTAAAAACAGACAGCAAATGGATAACATTCATATTAAATCAAATAATTCAAAACAGCATAAAATACAAAAAACAACAACAACCCCAAATAGAAATATACACAAAACAAAGAAAAGAAAACATCACATTATATATAAAAGACAATGGAATAGGAATCAAAAAAAATGAACTAGCAAGAGTATTTGAAAAAGGATTCACAGGAACAAATGGAAGAACAACAAATAAAAAATCAACAGGAATAGGATTATACCTATGTAAAAAATTATGTAAAAAACTAGGAATAGCAATAAAACTAGATTCAATAGAAAACAAAGGAACAGAAATACAACTAATATTTCCAAACAGCAGTTATATACAAATGCAATAAAACCTTTCAAAAACATTACAAAAATGTAAGCAAAATCGATGGCAGTAAAAAATAAAACCAGATATAATAAAAACGAAAGGAGACTAAAAAAATGGAAAAAATATTAGAAGTACAAAACATAGAAAAATACTATGGAAACAAATCAAATATCACAAAAGCAATAGACAACATAAGTTTCAATGTAACAAAAGGAGAATTTGTAGGAATAATGGGAGCAAGTGGTTCAGGAAAAACAACACTCCTAAACTGCATATCAACAATAGACAAAGTAACCTGTGGCCATATAATCGTAGGTAACGAAGATATAACAAAACTAAGAGGAAACAAACTAAACAAATTTAGAAGAGAAGAACTAGGATTCATATTTCAAGATTTTAACCTATTAGACACCTTAACATGTTACGAAAATATAGCAATAGCACTAACCATTCAAAAAATAAACCCAAAAGAAATAGACAAAAGAGTAAACGAAATAGCAGAAAAATTAGAAATAAAAGAAATACTAAACAAATACCCATATCAAGTATCAGGAGGACAAAAACAAAGAGTAGCAAGTTGCAGAGCAATAATAACAAACCCCAAAATAATACTAGCAGATGAACCAACAGGAGCATTAGACTCAAAATCAGCAAGGCAATTACTAGAAAACTTTGAATATCTAAATCAAAAACTAAAAGCAACAATACTAATGGTCACACATGACGCCTTCACAGCATCTTATGCAAACAGGATACTATTTATCAAAGATGGCAAAATATTTAATGAAATAATCAAAGGAAATGATACCAGAAAACAATTCTTTGAAAAAATAATAGAAGTACAAACACTCCTTGGAGGTGACCTAAATAATGTTATTTAAACTATCCATAAAAAACATGAAAAAAAGTATAAAAGACTATGCAATATATTTTCTAACACTAGTATTAGGAGTAGCAATATTCTACATGTTCAACTCACTAGACAGTCAACAAGCAATGCTAGAAGTCTCACAATCAACCCATGAAATCATACAACTAATGATAAGCATGTTAGAAATAGTATCAGTATTTGTAGCAGTAGTATTAGGACTATTAATAGTATATGCAAACAACTTCTTAATAAACAGAAGAAAAAAAGAATTTGGGATATACATGACAGTTCGGAATGGGAAAAACACAAATATCAAGAATAATACTAATAGAGACAATTCTAATGGGAATAATATCACTAATCATAGGACTAATAATAGGAATATTTGCATCACAATTCATGTCAATACTAGTAGCAAAACTATTTGAAGTAAACATGACAGAATACAAATTTGTATTCTCAAAAGCAGCATGTATAAAAACATGCATATATTTCGCAATAATGTATATATTAGTCCTAATATTTAATACAATGACAATATCAAGATACAAACTAATTAACCTATTAAACGCAAACAAGAAAAACGAAAAAATAAGAATAAGAAAACCAATAATAGCAATCTTAATATTCATTCTAGGAGTAGGAATATTAAGCTATGCATATTACATAGTAACAAAAAAAGCAAACACATTAAGAACATCAGGAGACATGTTAAAACCAATACTAATGGGAATAATCGGAACAATAGCAATATTCTGGTCATTATCAGGATTCATAATAACAACAAGCCAAAAAATAAAAAACACATATCTAAAAGGTACCAACATGTTTGTACTAAGACAAATAAACAACAAAATAAACACAACAGTAGCAAGTATGAGTATAATATGTATAATGTTATTCATGACAATAACAATCCTATCATCAAGCCTATCACTAAGAGAATCAATGCAAAAAGACCTAATAGAAATGACACCAGTAGATATAAACCTAGAAAAAGTAATAACAACATCAGAAACCTATACAGACAGCCATGGAAATATACATCAAAATAAAAATAATCAAACATCAAATACAACATTAACAGAAACATTAATAAACAACGGATTAGATATAAAAGTATTAAAAGACATTATAGAAATACCAATATACAGCACAAATAATTTAACACTAGAAACATTTTTAGGAGACAAATTTACAGAAATAGATACTAAATATCCATTTTTAATGTACAAAAACCAAGAAAAAATAATCAAAATATCTGACTACAACAAAATAGCAGACCTATACAAAACCAAGAAATATGACCTAAACGAAAACGAATACATAATACTATGTGACTTTGACAATATGGAAAACATAAGAAACGAAGTATTAAAAAAAGGATACAAACTACAAATAGCAGGAAAAGAATACATATCAAAATACGACAAATGTCAAACCGGATTTATAGAAATGTCAACAAGCCATACAAACACAGGAATAATCATAGTCCCAGACAATTGCAATCTAACAGAAGAAATGAAAAACAAACAATTCCTAGCAGCAAACTACAATGCAAAAACAGAAGAAGAAAAAGAACAAATAGAAAAAATATTTACAGAATCAGATTCAAATCTTATTCAAAACATAAATGAAAAAGAAATAGTAATAGATGGAATGAGCAAAACCACACTAATAGAATCAAGCTTAGGAATAACCACAATAATAATATTCATAGCAATCTATTTAGGAATAATATTCCTAATAGCAAGTAGTGCAATACTAGCCCTAAAACAACTAACAGAAAGCAGTGACAACAAACAAAGATACACAATACTAAGAAAAATAGGATGTGACGAAAAAATGATAAACAAAGCACTTTACCAACAAATCGGAATCTTCTTCCTAATGCCACTACTACTTGCAATAATCCATTCAATATTCGGAATACAATTCGCCCTAGAAATACTATCAGGAATAACAAAACCACAAGAACTAATACCATCAATAATAGGAACAACAATAATAATAGGAATAATATACGGAGCATATTTTTTAACAACATATATAGGAAGTAAAAACATAATAAAAGAAGAGTAAACTAAATTATTTAAACAATAATAATAATATTTACAAATTCACGACTTGACAAACAAAAAAAAATAGTGTATTATTAGAAAAAAAGAGAGGTATAAAATGAAAAAGATAAAAAACACTAATAAAATGCATCATCATTTTTATACTTGTGTCTAAAACAAAATAGGCACAAGTTAATTTGATGTGCCTATATAATATATAAACTAAAAGCTATATAGGTAAATAATATAAAATAATATATTGTTTATCTATATAGTTTTTAATTTTTTAATAATACAAATCTAAGTTAAAAAGGAGGAATAAATATGAAAGGAAAAATACAACCTAAAACATTACCAGGCTTTATGGAACTACTACCTAATGAGCAAATATTATTTAATAAAATGAAAGAAACAATCCAAAGAACATACGAACAATATGGATTTTTACCATTAGACACACCAATAATTGAAGATGCAAAAGTATTGCTTGCAAAAGCAGGAGGAGAAACAGAAAAACAAATATACAGATTTGAAAAAGGAGAAAACGACCTAGCACTTAGGTTTGACTTAACTGTACCATTAGCAAAATATGTTACAGAATATTATGACAAATTAAGTTTCCCATTTAAAAGATATCAAATAGGAAAAGTATATAGGGGAGAAAAACCACAAAGAGGAAGATATAGAGAATTTTATCAATGTGATGTAGATATAATAGGAGATGGAAAACTATCAATAATAAATGATGCTGAAATCCCAGCAATAATATACAACACATTTAAAAATTTAGGATTCGATGAATTTACAATTTGTATAAACAATAGAAAAATATTAAATGGACTATTTTTAAGTTTAAAACTAGAAAATGAATCATCTGAAATTCTAAGAATAATAGACAAAATAGACAAAATAGGATCAGAAGAAGTAAAAAAAGAATTAATAAATAATATAGAAAACGAAAAAGTAGAAACCATCATGCAATTCATATCAATAGATGGAAACAATAACAACAAAATAAAAGCATTAGAAGATATGAAAATAGAAAATGAAATTTTCCAAGAAGGATTAGATGAATTAAAACAAATTATAAAATTCATTAGAATATTTGGCGTACCAGAAGAAAACTTTAAAATAGACCTAACAATAGCAAGAGGATTAGACTACTATACAGGAACAGTATATGAGACATTTCTAAACAAATATAGAAACTTAGGAAGTATATGTTCAGGAGGAAGATATGACAATCTAGCCGAATACTATACAGACAGAAAAATGCCAGGAGTAGGAATTTCAATAGGCTTATCAAGACTATTTTTCCAACTAATAGATAACAACATAATAACAGCAGAAAATCAATCTATATCAAATGTATTAATAGTATCAATGACAGATAACTATGATATGTGTGCAGATATAGCAAGGAATTTTAGAGATGAAAACTTAAATGTCCAAATAAACATAGAAGAACAAAAATTAGGAAAAAAATTCAAATATGCAGACAAATTAAATGTAAAATATGTAATAATAATAGGAGAAGATGAAATAAAAGATAATGTTATAACACTAAAAAATATGTATACAGGAGAACAACAAACAATAAAACTTGAAGATGCAATCAAAATAATAAAAGAAAACTAAAATAAATAGACAAACACATAAAACAAAGCAAAAAAGAGGAGAGAATAACCAAGTGGAAAGATACAAAGAAATAGAAAGGACAATCATAACCAGCTATCGAAAAAAAATATGGCACAAGTTCATAAAAGGAATACAAGAATATGACATGATACAAGAAGGAGATAAAATAGCAGTATGCATGTCAGGAGGAAAAGACTCCATGCTCTTAGCAAAATGCCTCCAAGAACTTCAAAGACATGGAAAAATGAAATTTGAACTAATTTTTCTATGCATGAATCCAGGATACAACGAAACAAACAAGCAAAAAATAATAAGTAACAGCAAACTATTAAATATACCAATAACAATGTTCGAAACAGACATATTTGATAGAGTAGCACACATAACATCACACCCATGTTATGTATGTGCAAGAATGAGAAGAGGATATCTATATGAAAAAGCACAAGAACTAGGATGTAACAAAATAGCCCTAGGGCACCACTTTGACGATGTAATAGAAACAATACTAATGGGAATGTTTTATGGAGCTCAAATGCAAACAATGATGCCAAAAGTAAAAAGCACATCACACCCAGGAATGCAACTTATCAGACCATTATACCTTGTAAAAGAAGCATCAATTATCAACTGGAAAGAAAAAAACAACCTAGAATTCATCCAATGTGCATGTAGATTCACAGAACAATACACAATAAATGACAACAAAGACGGAATATCAAAAAGAGAAGAAATGAAACAACTAATAAAAAAATTAAGACAAGTATATTCCAATATAGACATGAACATATTCAGAAGTGCACAAAACGTTAATCTCGATACACTTATTTCATATCGCAAAAAAGATGAAACACATCATTTTTTAGATGACTATAATAAAAAATAATTTACAAAAACACTACACAAAACGAAAAAAATATGATAAAATATGAAAAAATCATAAAATAAAGGCAAAATAAAAGGGGGAATAAAAAGTGAGTGGACATAGTAAATGGGCCAACATACAAGCCAAAAAAGGAAAAACAGATGCAGCAAGAGGAAAAGCATTCACAAAATTAGGAAGAGAGCTATTAATAGCAGTAAAACAAGGAGGACCAGACCCAGCAGGAAACTCAAAACTAAAAGACGTAATAGCAAAATGCAAAGCAGCAAACATGCCAAATGACACAATAAATAACGCAATAAAAAAAGCATCAGGAGCAGGAAATACAGACAACTATGAAGAAATCACATATGAAGGATATGGACCAAACGGAGTAGCCTTAATAGTAGAAGCAGCAACAGACAATAAAAACAGAACAGCAGCAGATGTAAGACATGTATTTGACAAAGCAGGAGGAAACCTAGGAACAACAGGATGTGTATCATACATGTTCAACAAAAAAGGAATAATAATAATAGACAAAGCAGAATGTAAAATGGAAGAAGAAGAACTAATGATGCTAGCACTAGAAGCAGGAGCAGAAGACTTTAACACAGAAGAAGAAATATACGAAATAACAACTGAACCATCAGACTTCTCAAATGTACGTGAAAAACTAGAAGAAGCAGGACTAACATTCCTAGAAGCATCTGTTCAAATGATACCAACAACAACAGTATCACTAGACGAAAAAGCATCAGAAAAAATGCAAAGACTCCTAGAAAAACTAGACGAACTAGACGATGTATCAAACGTATATCATAACTGGGAGGAATAAAAATAAAAAACAGTTCTAAATAAAAAACAAGAACATATAATATAAAAAGAAAATATTATATGTTCTTTTAATTTGCTTAAAAAAGGACAAACACGAAAAAAGAAAGAGGAAAAAATGGAAGAAATACTAAAATATCTACCAAACAATGTAAATATATTAATAGAAGAAGCAAACAAACAAAACCCACAAACCCAAATAAAACAAAACACCCTAGAAATCAGAGTTCGAATAAACAGACCAGTAATACTAAGACTAAAAAACATAGACATACTAATCCAATACAAAATAACACAAAACGAACTAATGCACATAGTAGAAAAAATATGTGAAAACTCAATATATGCATACAAAAACCAAATATGTCAAGGCTACATAACAATACCAGGAGGACACAGAGTAGGAATAACAGGAAACTGTGTAATAGAAAACGGAAAAGTAATAAACATAAAATACATATCAAGCCTAAATTTCAGAATAGCAAGAGAAATAAAAGGAAGTTGCAATCAAATACTAGGAAACATAATAGACCAAGAAAACGGAACAATATACAACACCCTAATAGTATCACCACCAGGCAAAGGAAAAACAACAATCCTAAGAGACATAATAAGAGTAATAAGCAACGGAATACCAGAACTAAAAATAAAAGGAAAAACCTGTGGAGTAGTAGACGAAAGAGGAGAAATAGCAGCAATGTACAAAGGAATACCGCAAAACGACATAGGATTAAGAACAGACATAATAGAAAACGTCTCAAAAGAACAAGGAATGCAAATGCTAATACGCTCAATGGGACCAGAAATAATAGCCTGTGATGAAATAGGAACAAAGCAAGATATACAAGCCATAAAATACGCAATGACCTCAGGAGTAAAAGGAATATTTACAATGCATGGAGCAGAAATGAAAGACATAAGAGCAAACCAATACATAAGTGAATTAATAGACAACAAATGGATAGAAAAAATAATATTTTTAAAGGAGATATAAATGCAAATCATAAAATACATAATGCTATTTCTACTATTTCTATCATCACTATTATTAGGAAAAATGCTATCAAAAAAATATGTAGAAAGAGTAGAAGAATTAGAAGACATAAAAAATGCACTAAACATATTCAAAACAAAAATAAAATTTACATATTCACCAATAAGTGAAATATTTGAAGAAATAAGCAAAAACGCAAGTAAAAAAAACACAGCAAACCTATTCATAAAAAGCAAAGAAAAAATGCAAAACTTATCAGCAAGTGAAGCATGGGAAGAAGCACTAAAAGAATCAAGCCCAAATATGAACATAAAAGAAGAAGACTTACAAAAACTAAAAACACTATCAAAGCTACTACGGAATATCAGACGCAGAAGGACAAATAAGTCAAATAGAATTAACAGAAGAACTATTACAATACCAAATAAAACAAGCAATACAAGAAAAACAAAAAAACGAAAAACTCTACCAAAAACTAGGAGCAACAATAGGACTAGGGCTAGTTATAATACTAATATAAAAAATCAAAAGAAAGGAAAAAGTTAATGGACATAAACTTATTATTCAAAATAGCAGCAATAGGAATTTTAGTAGCAGTACTACACCAAGTTCTAGTAAGAGCAGGACGAGAAGACCAAGCAATGATGACAACACTTGCAGGACTTGTAATAGTACTAACAATGGTAATAAAAGAAATCAGTGGACTATTTGATACAGTAAGAACACTATTTAACCTATAACCGGAGGTGAAATAAACCAATATGGAAATTGTAAAAATCATAGCAATAGGAATAATAGCAACAGTAATAATAATACTACTAAAACAATATCGTCCAGAATTTGCAATATACATAAGTTTATTAACAGGAGTATTAATTCTAATCCTAATAATGGACAAGTTAACAGGAATAATCGAACTAATACAATCAATAACAAACAAAGCAAACATTAATAACCAATTTATAGCAATATTATTAAAAATGACAGGAATATCATTTTTATCAGAATTTGCAGTAAGCATATGTAAAGACTCACGGAGAAGCGGCAATAGCCAGCAAAATAGAACTAGGAACAAAAATAATAATAATATCAATGTCAATTCCAATAATATCAAGCTTATTAGAAATAATACTCAAAATATTACCATAAACAGGAGGTAAACAAAATGTGAAAAGTCACAAACTAATAACAATAATAGTATTAATAATAATGTGTATTCAACACACAAAAGTAAAAGCATATGAAAACACAGACAACATAATAGAAGACCAGCAAAACAACTTCGGAATAAGCAGTTTCATAGAAAATGCACAAAACTACACAGGAGAATTTTATCAAGACACAAACATAAAAGATATATTTCAAGAAGCAGTAAAAG
Source organism: uncultured Clostridia bacterium (assembly GCA_947628775.1). Classification (GTDB taxonomy): domain Bacteria; phylum Bacillota; class Clostridia; order TANB77; family CAG-508; genus CAG-269. The sequence continues at coordinate 11,644 of CANRBI010000012.1, read as the reverse complement.
GAAAAATAAACAACAACAACATCTACGAAAAAATACTAAAACTACTAGGAAAAGAAGTACAAACAGCAATAAAAAATCTCATAAGCATACTAGTAATAATAATAATACACAGCATATTAAAATCAATAAGTGAAAACCTAGAAAACGAAAACCTATCCAAAATCATATATTATGTACAATACATAGCAATAGTAACAGTAATAATGAGTAATTTTTCAGAAATCATAAATATAGTACAAGATGCAGCAACAAATTTAATAGGATTCATGAATTCACTAGTACCAATCCTAGTATCACTAATGTTATACACAGGAAGTATAACAACAAGCAGTATACTAGAACCAATAATACTATTTATGATAAACTTCATAGGAAATTTCATAAACACAATACTAATACCATCAACACTAATAGTAGCAACACTAAGCATAGTATCTAAAATAGGAGACAAAATCCAAATAGAAAAACTATCCAAATTTTTAAACAACAGCATAATCTATATACTAGGAATAGTACTAACAATATTTGTAGGAGTAATCTCATTAGAAGGGACACTATCAAGTTCAGTAGATGGAATAACATCAAAAACCACAAAAACAGTAGTAAGCACAGCAATACCAGTAGTAGGAAAAATCTTAGGAGATGCAGTAGACACAGTACTAGGCTGTGGAATTATATTAAAAAACGCAGTAGGATTTATAGGAGTACTACTAATAATAGGAATATGTATAACACCAATAATCAAACTCACAACACTCACAGTAAGTTACAAACTAATATCAAGTATAAGTGAACCAATAGCCGACGAAAAAATCACAAAACTATTAGATCAAATAGGAGACATATTCAAAGTATTACTAGCAATACTCTGTTCAATATCAGTAATGGTAATAATAGGAACAACACTAGTAATAAAAATATCAAACAGTGGAATGATGTATAGGTAGGTAAAAAATGATAGAAAATTTTAGTACATGGGCAAAAAACATTACATTATCAGTAATAATAGTATCAATAATAGAAATGCTATTGCCAAATAACAAAACAAAAAAATACATAAAAACAATAATGGGAATATACATATTATGGAACATAATAACACCATTTATAAATCAAGACATAAAACTAAACATTGACAACATACTAAACCAAGCAAATACACAAGAAACATCAACAAACACAGAAAATGTAGATATAAATAAAAGCATAAAAGAAATATGTGAAAAAGAACTAGAAGAAGACATACAAAATAAATTACAAGAAAAAGGATATACAGCAAACTACTGCAAAGTACAAATAGAAATATCAACAAACCAAGGGATTCAAGAAATAAAAGAAATAAAAAACATAGAACTAAAAATAGAAAAAAATAATCAAGAAACAACAGAAAAAAACATCGAAAATACACTAGTAGAAGAAATCCAAAAAATAAAAAAAGTACAAATAACAGAACCCAAAAAAGAAACAGAAACAAACAACATAAAACCACAAGAAATACAAAACATCAAAAAAATGTTATGTGAAGAATATGGGGTGAATGAAAAATGTTTAAATATAAATTAAAAAAACTAACAAATAAAGAAGGAGAAAAAGAAAGTGGAAATGACAAAAAGAAAATTGAAAACACAGTCTTTTTTATAGTAGTACTAATAATAACAATAATAGCAATAAACTTCATCTGGAATGGAACAGAACAAACATACAAAATAAAAACAAACGAAACAGACAGCAGTAAAGTACTAGCAAAAACAACGCAAAACCAAGACGAAAATCAAACACTAAAAACAACAGACAATCTCTCCCAAAACTTAGAAGACATATTATCTAAAATACAAGGAGTAGAAGACATAAAAGTATTTATATACTACTCTGAATCAAGTGAAACAATAGCAATGTACAACGAAAACTCCAAAAGCAGTACAACAGAAGAAACAGACACAACAGGAGGAATACGAAAAATACAAGAAACAGACACACAAAAAGACATAATATATCAAGAAAATAACGGACAAAAAACACCAATGACCAAAAAAGTTATACAACCAAAAATAGAAGGAGCAATAATAACAGCAAAAGGAGCAAACAACATAGAAGTAAAAACAAACATAATACAAGCAGTAGAAGCAGCCACAGGACTTGCAACACATAAAATCCAAGTATTTGAAATGGATACATAAAGGGAAAGGAGAATATAATTAAAATGAATTTTTTAAAAAAGAATCAAATATTAATCTATGTACTAGCATTAATGCTAGTAACAGCAGGATATCTAAACTACACAAGCAAAGAACATGATTTAAACAGCATACTTCAAACATCAACAGAAACAGAACAACAATCAGAAACAGCAAATATAGGAGATGCCCAATTAGTAAACAGTGAAATAAACAACAGCACAGAAAATATAATACAAACACAACTAACAGCAGAAGAAATAGAAGATCCATCAAAAGAAACACAAAATACAGAACAAAACGAAACAAGCATACAAACAAACGCAACAGAAGAAAACAACTATTTCAGCAAATCAAAACTAGAAAGAGAAACAATGTACTCACAAATGCTAGAAACATACGAAAAAGTCCTAAACGGAATAAACTCACAAGAAACCCAAAAGCAAGCAGCATCAGAAGAAATAAAAAAAATAAATGACACCAAAAACAGCATAATGATATGTGAAAACCTAATAACAACAAAAGGATTCGAAAACAACGTCATCTTTGTAAACGGCGAAAGCATAAGTGTAATAATAGGAGCCCAAGAACTAACCCAAGAACAAATATCACAACTCCAAAACATCATATCACGCGAACTAAACGCCAAAATAGAAAACATCCACATAGCAACAAAATAACAACCCGATAAAGATATCGAAGAAGAAAGATAATAATACAATAAAAATAAAGAGAAGATAAAATCTAATCTTTATTTTTTTTGAAAAAATGATAAAATTAAAAAAATATGTAACAAATATAAAAATTTCATCCCTTATTATATAGAAGGAGGTAAATTAGTTATGCAGAATATAGAAAAAATATACAAAGAATATTCTACTACTGTTTATAAATACTTATTCTGCTTAACGCATGATAAGGAACTTTCAGAAGACCTAACACAAGAAACATTTGCTATAGCAGTTAAAGATATAAAAAATTTTAGAGGCGAATGTAAATTATCTGTTTGGTTATGTCAAATAGCAAAACATATATGGTATAAAGAGCTAAATAAAAAGAAAAAAATTGCAAATATGTCTTTTGAAGAAATAAAAGAAGATGTTTTATATGATGAAACTCTTGAAGAAAACCTTTGTGAAAAAGAGAAAAAATTAAAATTATTTAAAAGTATGCAAAAACTTGACGAAAAATCTAGAGAAGTAGTGTATTTAAGAATGATTGGAAATTTAACTTATGAAGAAATAGGCGAAATATTAGGAAAAACATCTAACTGGTCAAGAGTTACATTTTATAGAGCAAAACAAAAAATAAGGGAGGAGAATAAAGATGGCAAATAAAAAAGAATGTGAAATTGTTCAAGATTTATTATTAAATTATGTTGATGGATTATTAAATCCAGAATCAAAAAAATTAGTTGAAAAACATTTATCTGAATGTGAAGAATGTAGAGAGTCATTAAAACTTATTCAAGAAGATACAAAAAGAAAAGATAATAGAGAACAAATAGAACTAGATTATTTAAAAAAAATCAGAATAAAATCTAGAATAAAATCTATATTAATAGCATTAGCAATAATACTTTTAATTGCTACTATTATATTTTTAAATAAATTTGCAAAAGTAACAAGCATTATGAGTAGAGCAGAAAAAACATTACAATCTAACAACTTTTACAAAGAAACAACCCAAATATTATATGATAATAGCACATCAGTTACAAAAGAATATTATAAAGATGGCAAATATAAATACGTATGGGAAATATATACAGATGAAGGCGTAGAAATAAAAAAGATTGAATACGCAAATATTGACTCAGATGAAAGAACATATATATACGAAACAGAAAAAAGAGTAGAAATAGAAAAAAATAATATTTCAAAAATGAAAAATAAAACTAATAGCATAAAAAATGTTCCTTTTGTTATAGGTAGAAATAATTTATTTGCAAATATAGGAACAACATTTGTATATTCAATAGATACAGATACGTATGCTAATGGAAAAAAATGCTATGTGTTACATAATAGAGCAGAAAAAGACAAATGGGAAATAAGGATAGATAAAGAAACAGGATTACCAATAAAACAAATTACTAGAGGAGGAGAAAAAATATTTTATCAAGATACAAATGTAGTTAAATCCATAAATGATGTAGTAGAAGAATATAAGTATGAATTTAATAAAGTTACAGATGAAGATGTAAAAATTCCAGATATATCTAATTATGCAGTAGAAAATAAAACTAGTTAGCACAATTTCATTGATAATTATCTACTTTTATGATAATATAAGTAAAAGAACAAAAGAGGTGATTTTTATAATGAAAAAAGCACTAATATTTACAATTATATTTATATCATGCTTACTTTTAGTCATAACAGTTGGATTAATTACAATAAACCTAAAGCAAAACAAAAAAGCAAATTTATTAAATAACAATGAAACAGAAACAACAAATACAAATAAAGAAGAAAAAAACCAAAAATCAATGAAAGCTGTAATCATTAAAGTTAATAAAAACAATTTAATGGTAATGCAAGAGGATGAAGAAAAAACATTAACAATTCTAAATTTTTCAGAAGAAGAAAATAAAAATTTTAAAGAAAAACAAGAGATAATGGTTTATTATAATGATGATTATATAGACCTTACATATCCAGTTCCCATAAATAACATAAGCAAGATTGAAATTATAAATGAATACAGTGACATAGAAATACCAACAAAATACATAAGTTCCAAAAATAACATAAAAATATCAGTTGATGAAATTACTAATACAGAGCTTGCCATTAACATAACAGATACAAATGAACAACAATATAATTATCCAAATAGTTATAAAATACAAAAGAAAACAAAAAATGAAAACTATACAGGTAAAAATGAAAAAATTGGACAAGATACTGAAACAGAGCTTTCATCATATACGCGGAACAGGAGCAGAATATATTTATGAAGAAATGAATAAATTAAATGAAGGAAATATCCAAATAGTCAATGATACAGCAGAACAAACAAAGCTAATTATTAATTGGGAAAATCAATATGGTAAACTAGAATTACGGTGAATACAAAATCACATTATCAGGAGACGAATTAAATATAGATATAGAATTCTCAATCGAAGCTGACGGAAGAACAAACTATAACGAATCAAATATTGAGATATACTAACAAAAGAAAAATAATACAAAGAAAACAAAAAACACAATCAAACAACAAAAAAGCATAAAACTACTGACAAATAAAATATAAAGTAATTTAATAACTTGACTTTACTCTCAACCATATACTATAATATAAAAGGAATGCCAATATAGCTCAGTTGGTAGAGCGACGGATTCGTAACCCGTAGGTCAGCAGTTCGATTCTGCTTATTGGCTCCATTAAATACAATTTTATATTATTTTATAGGTAGTTATACAAAATTATAAAATCTCTAAAATAGCAATATAAATGGAGTTTTGAAATTTAAAAGATTATAAAAAATTATATGCGTATATATAAAATTAAAAAAATCACATTAAAATTACATTAAAACATCTGAGTAATTACATTAAAATTAAAAGCCTCAACTTCAAAATTAAGCAGATAAAAGTAATTTTTTCATATTTTCAGACAACAATTTATTTTCTCTGTAATAATCTCTTAAATTATCCAAATTTTGATTTCTGTATCTATCTAATATATGGCCATATGCACGTTCTATTTGAATAGTTGTCGTATGTCCAAGTAAATTAGCGATAGTCATTAAATCCATTCCACTTTCAATACATCTTGTTGTAAAAGTATGTCTTGTCATATGTATATGGCAACCTTTTGGTAAATCAAGTTTTATTTTTGCATCTCTACATATCCTTTTAAAGATATTTGTTATTTGAGAATGATGTATATAACTTCCATCTTTTTTACAAAACAATAAGTTTTCTTTGTTATTAGGGTTACTTTGGGAAAGTTCTATTTGCTCTTTCAAAACTGATTCAACAATTTCTTCTTCAAAAACTCCAAAAGGGACGATACGAAAATCATGTTTATTCTGTTTTATTTTTTTCTTTCCTGTTTTTGTAAGTGTTCCCATAATAATCTGTCCATCTTTATTTTTTGTCAAAGTTCTCTCAATTTTTATTTGTTTTAAATCCATATCTATATGATTGTCTATATTCAAAGCACCAATTTCTCCTATTCGCATACCTGTTAATAAGCCAATAATAATTATATTTTTTATTGTTTTTGTGTCGTAATTATTGTTTTTGGAAGAAATTAAATTATGTGTAGTTATATATTCCATCAAAGCAATTTGTTCATATATTTCAAAAGGTACAATCTCTTGAATTTCTTTATCACTAACAGGTACAGTAACTTTCATCATAGGATTGTCAGCAAAAGATATTTCTTTGTCAATTACAGACTGAGAAAATGCAGTATTAATTAAAAACAATATTTTCTGAATGCTACTTTGACTAAGATATGTCCTTGAGTTTATAAATTCCTGTATCATATTATAAGTGATTTTTTGCATTGGAATATCTCCAATTGCACTATTTTTTATATGCGACAAATCACACAATTCTCTTTGATATGTATTTTCTCCTATAGCTTTTGAAGATAGCTTCTGATCTAATATATTTTGTATTTTTTGAGTTAGAGTAATGCCATATTTTTTTATATAATTTTTAGTTTGAACTTTTGCCTCAACTTCCATTTTTTTTAAAACAGCATCTTTCCTTTTCTTTTCATTAGCAACAGTAGTCTGTTTGCCATTTATTGTTATTTGAACTTGATTTCTTTCATAACAATAAAATCTATCGCAATAATTTAGACACTCTATTTTACACTCCTCACATTTTTTACACTTATCATAACCAACTCGATTATTACAAGCTGTTCTATCAGTACAATTTTTACATATTGCACATTCTTTAGGTAAAAATTTTTTTCTTTTTTGTTTTGCGAGTGTAATATAAATAGAACCCTCGCCATTAGTTTTTCTAGTTCCTTTTTTATTCATAATAAAAAACCTCCATTTTCAAAAATATTTTTTCATAAAACACTTGAAAATGGAATTATTTATATGTATAATATAAATATAAAATCACTTTCGAGTGTTTTTATACTCTGGATAATGTGTGGTTGTCGCGAAACAAATTCAACACATTATCCTCTTTTGTATTATTTAGAAATATTTAATAAAGTATGATACAGTTTTACCGCTTGACAATATAAGACAAATAATGTTATATTAAATATGCCTTTCTCCAAAAAAGGTAGAAAGGAGGTACATACATGAAAGACCTATTAAGACTACTAAAGCTCTATGTGATTTACTTAATTGTAAAACATTTGAGTGATTAGTAAGGCAAAAGACTAGGAATTTGTTCGGACTTCCTAGTCTTTTTTTGTACATGCATTACTTGACCTAATAAGTAATTGCTATAATTATAATAACACATATTTTGCAATATGTCAAATTTAATTTTTTGGCTAGGTTTTAGTTTATGTTTAAATATTGAGATATTTAGGAATATTAAGTATTTCACCTAAAAAATTATTCCTTTTATCCTCTTTTGTTTTTATGTATTTGAAAACATTAATTACTACTTTAAAAATATATTATATATTTTTTGATAATTGATACCTTTTAATTTTTTTGCATAAAATAATATTAAACAAATATGATTCCTTCATTTTTTATTTAAATAGATTGTTTATTGTATTAAATGATTTTCTATATGTTTTTATTTTTTCCATAAAATATTTTATTTTCATCTAAATTATGCTTATATAAACAAGCTAAACGTAAACGAATATTGTTATTTGTACAATGTAAAGCATTAGAACAATCTAAATACTTTGAACAACAACCAAAACTTTCTTCACTATTTATATATTGCAAAAATAATTTACTAAAAATAATAGAAATAATTTCAGATATATTTTTTATATCTTCAATATTATTTATATTCATACGAAAATAATTATTATCCGTAGTATATCTTATATTTGTGAATTTACTGTTTAAAGCAGGAAGAATATCATCAAAATTGCGAATTTCAATTATATCGTTAATTTTTTTCATTGGATAATATTTTAGAATAATGTAATTTTTTAATATTTTATAAGATATACTGTTGTTTTTATTTTCTATATATGTTAATTTTTCAAGATTAGAACATTTGTCGTAAATGTTAAAACCATTAATAGTTGTTGTTTTTATTGCATTTTCTATTATTTTAAATATTTCTTCTTTTTCCATCTTTACTCCTTATATATTATTGATAAGTTCAAAAAAAGTATCCTCATCAATCATTTCTAATTCTTGCCCTTCGGCAATTAATTTTTCTGCTTTAATCATTTTATTACTTTTATTTCCTAATTTAAAATTACCATAATCATCATTTCCAACAACTAAATAATTAGTTTCCTTTGTTACTGATGGTGCTGGAATAGCTCCAGAAGATGCAGCTAATTGCATAGCTTTTTGACGTGGAATAGAAAGTGCACCAGTAAAAACAATGATTTTTCCATTTAACAAATTATCAATATTCGGAACTATTTGAACTTCCTTTACTCTATCGTAATCAGATTTTGTTTTCTTTGTTTTCGTGTTTTTATATATTCTTTGAGAGTGTGCAGGGTAAAATTCATTATTTTCATAATATCCATACTTATATTTAATAATATCTAGTAGATTATTAATGGAAGCAGTTTTGTAAAAATCTACTGCATTTAATACAATTTTACCGCAAGCTAACGCATCAGAGTCAGCATTGTGATGATTTAATGATATATTGAGATATTCGCATATTGTATCTAATTTATAATTAATTAATCCATTCCAAGTTCTTTTTGCAATCATTAAAGAATCAGCATATTTAAAATTGGGAATTTTAATATTATAAATGTTGCAACCTTGTATTATTTTAGAAATATCAAATCCAGCATTATGAGCAAAAATAAATTTATCGGAAATCATGTTACAGATGTCATTTAATACATCTTTTATTTTAGGGGCATTTTGAACATTTTCTTGTGTTATTCCATGAAGTTTTACCAATTTTGGATCAAAATATACATCTCCAGGGTTTATTAAAGTTGATAACAATTGTTTTTCGATTCTATTGTTAAAACTATATATAGATACTGAACAAGGGCTGTATTCATACCTTGAAGCCGTTTCAAAATCAATTGTTAAAAATTCCATAAATCCTCCTCATTAAAATATTAGTATTTGAATTTTATCTAAAATCCACATATATTATATTATCTATGCATCCTGTGATTCTGTTTTTTTATTTTCATTTTTATTTGTATATTCAGATATTTTAGTTAAGTCGCTTACATTCTCTATTGCTTTTTGTTTACCTATTTCATTTAATTCATCGTAATATGATTGAATTTCAGAAGGAGCAGTATGAGACACTTTTTCTGGATTGCAAGTGTTAGAAACGCCAAGGAGAAAGTCAATTGTACAACCAAAAAAGTTAGCAAACTGTTTTAAAGTTTCTATATCTGGTTCACGTTTTCCTTTTTCATAAGAGCTAATTCGTTGCTGTGTCATATTAATTTTTTTAGCGAAAGCTTCTTGGCTTAATCCGCCTATTTTTTCTTAATTCTTCTAATCTTAACATTTCTACCTCCAATATTCATTATAACACAACAAAACGTAGTAAGTAAACATAAAACGCCAAAAAGACGTGTTTTTTAAAAAAGTAAATCTTCTTTTGCTAGAATATCAATGGGTTTCAACAAAAAGAAGAAAAAAATTAAAAAAAGGATTGACAACGTCAAAATGTTGTGATAATATATATACAACAAAACGACGTAGGAGGTACAAAAATGATAAGAAAAAGAATGGTAGAAATTAGAGGTAAAAGAAGTCAAGCACAAATGGCAAAAATACTACAAATGTCTCAGCAGCAGTATTCGAATATAGAAAATGGTAAGAGAGGAATTAATCCTAAATATTTCAAATTATTTGAAACAGTTTTTAATGAAAGTATTGAAAAACTAGCACCTGATATTTTTATACCTCAAAATACGCCAAAACGATGTAAAAACTAATTAAGGAGGTGAAAGGAATGGTTGAGATAGTAATACTTGAAAATGCAACAAATATAAAAACAAATGATATTAATATTTTTATAGAAGGAAATTTTGAGTTAAAAAAGAAGGTGCAAAAGCACCAGAAGTTAGTGTGATTGCAAATAGCCAGCGAGAACTTGAGCAATTCCAAGAGGTAACCAAGAATGTTTCGCAATCAAATCACTAAACTTAGATAATTTACTTTTATGAAAATTATCATTTTGAAGTAAATCATGAAACAAAAATGACAAAAAACAACCAACCAAAAGTTAGGAGAATAGCAATGGTAAAATGTAAAAAATGTAATTTTAAAAATAATAAAGATGGCAATTTTTGTGTTAAATGTGGAGCAAAATTGAAAGAAATATGCAATTGCTGGATAAAAAAAGAACTCTATAACTGTGGAAAAGAAAAATGTCCAAGTTATGGGTTATATAAAAAATTATTCAGGAAAAATAGACAAATTAAATAAGAAAGAGTACGCAATGAATAAAATTCAATAATTGAAAAAGAATAAAAAATCAAGAGAGAGGAGGAAGAGATGGAAGAAATAAAAAATAAACGCGACAACCACACATAGAAAGGAGAAAAAAATAAATGAAAACAAAAAAAATTTCTACAATGACATGGGAAGATGCACCAGATACGATTGGAGTAGAAGAATTGATGCAAATATTAGGAATAGGAAAAAATTATGCAAGCAATATCTTTAATAACAAAGAATTCCCTAAAATAGATGGCATCGGAAATTCCTTAAAAGCTGATAAGGAAGCTGCAAGATTATATATACAAGGATTTAAGATAAAAGGAAACTTTAAAAATTCAATGGAATATATGATTTTGCTAGAACTTAAAAATATAAAAGAACAAATAATAAAGAAGGAAGGTGAAATAAATGAAAAAGAAGTTTAGTAAAACAAAACTATATGAACTAATAGGACGAGCTACAACAGGATTAGCATTATTAGCATTAAATACATGTGTAGTATACAATACGCTAAGTTACATATTAAATAACTGTATAACAGTTTATAGATAGGAGGAAAAATGAAAACAATAGATTATTTAAAAGATGAACTAAAAAGATTAAATCGAATAAACGACCTATTGGAGAAAAAAATCTTAAAAGAAGAAATAGTAAAAAACGAGCCTGAACAGTTAGTAAGTAATGTAAATGCTATGTGTCAGATAGCAAATGCAATAAAAATTTTATACGTCCATAACTTGCGTTAAATCAAGTTTTTTATAAATATCATTATAAAAATTTACAACATAATCATAGAAAGCTGAATTGTATGAAGAAGTTAAAAGAAGGGAGATGGAAATATGCCAAACGAAAAAGAAATGTTATGCATAATATCATTATTCAATTTAGAGGATTA
>CANRBI010000011.1 GCA_947628775.1 uncultured Clostridia bacterium | reverse complement strand
GGTGAGCTATCCGCGACTCGAACGCGGGACAACTTGATTAAAAGTCAAGTGCTCTACCACCTGAGCTAATAGCCCATTTATGTTTTACTTACAACGCTTCTTTATCTTACTATATTTTTGAGCACTTGTCAATAGTTTTTTTAAAAATTTTTGTTTTTTTCGTTGTTTTTTTGCTTTTTTAGTGTTTTTATTTATGCATTTAATTTTTCTATAATTTCTTCTACATCTATTCCATGTACTTCACATGCTTCTTCTAATGTTTCTGATTGTGATGCTGGGCATCCTAAACAATGCATTCCTATTTCTGTTAGTATTTCTGCTTTTTCTGGAGCTTTTTCTAGTATTTCTCCTATTGTTGTATTTTTATCAAAATTCATTTTTATTTTCCCCCTTTCTTATTATATTTTGTTTTGCTATAATTAGTTAATTGTTTTTATTTTTTTTTTGAAATAATTAACTTTTGATTTATTTTATCATATTTTTTTAAAAAAGTATAGACAAATTCTTAAAAATGTTGTATATTAGTTTTGTCCATTGCTTTTGTTAAGGTGGTGATTTTATTCAAAAATTAATTAATCTTTTTTTTCTTTCTTTTATTATTAATCTTTTTATTACCTTATATTCATTTTATATGTTTTTTTATATTCGAATTTTTCATAATAAGCAAGGTTCTAAGTTAGAAATTAAAAAGAAATTTTATTCTTAATTTTTTGGAGGTGCTATTATTTTTAAAAATAAATTTGCTCTTTTGATTTCTTGCTTTTTGTTTTTATTTTTATGTTTAATTTCTTTAATTAAGTTTTATCCTATTTATCAGTCTGAGGAAATTATTATTAATTATGGTTTACATCCTTTTGATATTTGTACTTCTCAGCCTCAATTGTGGGATTTTATTAAAAAATTTTATATTTTTTCTTTTATTTTTTCTGATTTTATTTTTTGTAAATTTATTTATTTACGTTTTTTGACGAAATTTCATATTAAAAATATTTTTTTATTTAAAAAAAATAAAACTCATGCATCTTCTAAAATTAATAATTTATTTGATTTAAGTTTGGTTATTGGTAGAGATTATATTGATAATTCTATTGTTTCTGTTCCTTCCTCTGGTTTATATCAAAATTTTTTGATTACTGGTACGATTGGTTCTGGAAAAACTTCTTCTGCTGTTTATCCTTTTATTGAACAATTTTTTAATTTTAATTATCATAATCCTTATAAAAAAATTGGTATGCTTATTTTGGATGTTAAAGGTAATTTTCATAAATATGTTATTGATATTGCTAAAAAATATAGCTTATCTGATGATGTTATTGTTATTTCTTTAAAAAATAATATTTTTTATAATCCTTTACATAAGCCTAATTTGAAACCTATAGTTCTTGCTAATCGTTTAAAAACAATTTTGACTTTATTTTCTGAAAATAATTCTGAAAGTTATTGGTTAGATAAGGCTGAGCAGATTTTAGCAGAATGTATAAAGTTGTGTAGATTATATAATGATGGTTATGTTACTTTTACTGAGCTTCATAAATTAATTACTATTCCTGATTATTATATTGATAAAATTAAAATTTTACATGATATGTTTATTTCTGCTAAGTTTTCAAAAAATGATATTTATGATTTAAATAGTAGTTTGAATTTTTTTGATAAGGAATTTTTACAGTTGGATTCTCGTACTAAAAATATTTTAATTTCGGAAATTACTCGTATTACTAATACTTTTATTTCTGATTATGATGTTTCTCGTACTTTTTGCCCTTCAAAAAATTCTTTGAATTTTTCTGGTTTTACTGATGTTATACAAAATGGTAAAATTGTTGTTTTAGATATTAATGTTTCTGAATATTCTTTGCTTTCTAAAATGATTGCTGCTTATTTAAAGTTGGATTTTCAAACTGAGGTTATGTCTTTTTTGTCTAATGGTATTCCAAAAAATTCTGTTTTTATTTGTGATGAATATGATAAGTTTTGTACAAAAACTGATGCTGATTTTTTTTCTATGAGTAGAGAGGCTAAATGTATTAATATTGTTTCTACTCAAAGTTATTCTTCTTTAAAAAATGCTTTGAATGATGAGTCTGCTGTTAAGGTTATTATTCAGAATTTAGTTAATAAAATTTGGTTTAGGACTGATGATATTTTTACTATTGAAGAGGCTCAAAAACAATTAGGTAAGGAGGATAAAGAAAAATTTTCTAGAAGTTTTTCTGAAAGTGCTAAGGAAACTAAGTATAGTTATATTACTAATTCTTTGAATTCTGAAAATTCAAATATTTCGGAGACTTTTAGTTCTGTTATACAAAATGATTTTATTTATGATACTAATTTTTTTACTAGAAATTTGGAAACTTTTTCTGCTTTGACTTTTTTATCAGATGGTATTAAAGTTTTTGAACCAAAAAAATTGAAAATGATTCCTTATTTTAAAAAATAATTTTAATTTATTTTTATTACTTATTTTTTTAATTATTATTTATTATTTATTTATTATTTATTTTTTATTATTTTTTATTTTTTAATTATTTATTATTTATTTATTTTTTATTTTTTAATTATTTATTGTTTATTTATTATTTTTTTATTTATTTTAAGGAGGTTAATTTTATGAATTTTAAAAAAAATATTTCTAAAAAAATATTATTCTTTTTTATTTTTACTTTTTTATTAACTATTATTTTTATTTTTAATTTTAATGAAATATATGCTGCTTTAGGAGATCCTAAATTAGTAGGAAAAATTAATTCTGCTTTTGAAACGATTAAAGATTGGTTGCTTAAAATTGCAACTCCTGCTGCAGCTGTTGCTGTAGGTACAGGTGTATTTATGAAAAAATTTAGTTTTGGTGATGAAGATAGAATTCGAACTGGCAAAAAATTAATTAAAGGCTCTCTTTTTTCATATGCTTTTTTATTGGCAATTGATTTAATTTTATCTGCTATAGAAACTTTAGTTGGTTAATTTTTATTTTTAGAAAGGAGGTAATTTTGGAACAATCTAATATTACTGAAACAATTATTAATACAATTAATTCTATTTTTGAAACTTTATTAAGTTCTATTGATAATAATTTATATAATGTTTTGGATAAATTAACTTTTATTAATTCTGATATTTTACATGATAAATATTTTGAAAATATTTTTGGTACTTCAACTACTAATGGTATTTTATTAATTGCTAATTCTTTACTTCTTGCAGTTATTTTATATTTTGCTGCTAGATATTTTCTTTCACATTTTACTTATGCAGAAGTTGAACGTCCTTATTCTTTTATTTTTAAACTTATTTTTTATGGTATTGCTATGAATTTTTCATATTTTATTTTAGAACAAATTTTAGATATTAATTATTATTTTACATCAGCAATTCAGGATTTAGGTAATAGTTTATTTAATAAACCGATTTGTTTTTCAGAATTAATTTCTATTATTAATTCTAAAATTTCTGTTGAGGGAAATACTCTTAATATTTTTTCTTTAGATGGTTTATTAAAAGCTGTTGTTTCTATGTCACTTTTAAGTTTGCTTTTTTCTTATTCTTTTCGTTATGTGCTTTTAAAAGTTTTTATTTTAATTTCTCCTTTTGCTATTTTATCTGCGTCTTCTTCTAATTTAATTTATTTTTTTAAGTCTTGGGCTAAAAATTTATTTTCATTATTATTTATTCAAATTATTGTTTCTCTTGTTTTATTAATTTTATTTTCTATGGATTATGGAGATGCAGATTTATTTAATAAATTTGTATATATTGGTGGAATTTATGTTTTAATTAAATCTAATTCTTTTGTGCGTGAATTTATTGGTGGTGTTTCCACAAGTATTTCACAATCTGTTAATGGATTTATTGGTTTTAAAAAATGATTATTTATTTTAATTATTTTATTTATTTATTTTATTTTATTTATTTTTTATATTTATTTATTTTTGAAAGGAAGTTATTTAAATGAATTTTATTTTCCCTAAAAATTATAATTTTAAAAATAAATTATTGGGTATTTTTGATTATAGTACTATTTTTGTTAATTTTATTTGGTGTGTTTTAGTTTATATTTTTATTAATTTATTTTTTCATAATTTTAATATTAAAATTTTTTTATTTATTTTATTATGTTTGCCTTTTTTATTAATAAGTATTTCTGGTTTTAATGGTGAAAATTTTTTATATGCTTTTAGATATATTTTTAATTTTTATATAAAACAAAAATTGTTTTTATATTCAAAAAGGAATTCTTGAATAAAGAATTCCTTTTTTGAATAATTAATTTTAATTTTAATTTTTTTTGTAATAGTGTTGAATTTTTTTTCATAAAAAGATATAATTTAGTCACATCATTTTGAAAGAAGGGGTTCTTTATGAAATTAGAACAAAAGGATAAATCTTTGTTGTTTTCTGAAACTATTATACCAGATATATTCTTTTCAGAACATCTTTGTCAAATGCCTGGTGATTATTTAAAACTTTATCTTTATATGCTTTTTTTATCTAAGTATAACAAGGATATTAAAATAAATGACTTATCTAAAAAATTGAATTTACCTGTTAAAACTATTAATGATGGTGTTAAATTCTTGGAAGATAATCAGTTAATTGTTAAAAAATCAACTGGTTTTATTATTGTCGATTTACAGGAATTTACCCTTAATAATTTGTATAAACCTAATTTAACTCCTTCTAAAGATACTATTGAACTTAATACAAAAAATAAATCTAGAGCTAAGGCTATTGAACATATTAATAATATGTATTTTCATGGTATTATGGGTCCTTCTTGGTATAATGATATTGATTTATGGTTTAAAAAGTATAATTTTGATGAACAAGTAATGATTGCTCTTTTTGATTATTGTTATAATCGTTCTGCTCTTCATAAAAATTATGTTATGACTGTTGCTGAGGCTTGGGGGTCAAATAATATTCATACTTGGAATGATTTAGATGCTTATGATCAAAAACGTCAAAAGTTGTCTATTATAAAAAAAGATGTTGCTAAAAAACTTGGTAAACGTTCAGGCTTAAATCAATATGAAGAGGCTTATATTGAACAGTGGGTTATGGATTATGGTTATGATATGAGTATAATTGAAATAGCTTTAAAGAGAACTCTTTTTAAACAAAATCCTACTTTCGAATATATTAATAATATTATTTCTGATTGGCATGATAGAAATTTAAAAAGTCCTGCTGAAATCGAGGCTTATATTCAACAACGTAAACAACAATCAAAAAATGTCAAAGAACTAAAATCTAAAGTTTTATCTGCAAATTATCAACAACGTGAATATTCTGATTTAGATTTTTTATATGCTAATTTAAATAATGGAAATGGAGAAGCTAATGTCTAATACTGTTTTGAATTCTCTTCTTAGAGAGTATGAACAAAAGAAATTAAAGGCTGAATTAGATTTAGAGGATAGAAAAAATAAAATATATTCTCTTTTACCTATATTAAAGGATATTGATGATGAATTAAATTCTATTTGTATTCAAATTACAAAAAATATTTTAAGTAATCCTGAAAATAAGTCTGATTTATTGGCTAATTTAAATAAAAAAATTGAAAGTTTGAAGGATGCAAAAGAATCTATCTTGAAAAAAAATAATTATTCGTTAGATTATTTTACTCCTGATTATGAATGTAAATTTTGTAATGATACTGGTTATTGTTCTGATTCAAATTCTAATACTTATATGTGTTCTTGCCTTAAACAAAAACTTTTAGACATTTCTTTTAATAAATCTAATATGTATGGTTTGAAAAAGGAAAATTTTGATTCTTTTAATGAATTAATTTTTTCTGATAAAGCTGATGTGAAAAAATATAAATCAAATAAATCTCCTAGAGAAAATATTTTGGATATTAAACAAAAATGTATGGATTTTGTTAATAATTTTGATAATCCTAATTATAAAAATTTATTTTTTACAGGTAGTACTGGTTTACGGTAAAACTTTTATGTCTAATTGTATTGCTGCTGAATTATTAAAAAAAGGAAAAACTGTCCTTTATCAAACTGCACCTGTTTTACTTGAAAATGTGATTGATTTTAAGCTTAATAAAAAAGATGATTATGATGATAGTATTTTAAAATCTGTTTTAGAATCTGATTTGCTTATTATTGATGATTTAGGTACAGAACTTTTAAATCATATGAAATTAAGTGAATTATTTACTATAATTAATACAAGAATTTTAAATTATAATAATAAAATTACTAAAACTATTATTTCTACTAATTTGAATATTAATGAAATTTTTAAAATATATCAAGAAAGAATTGGCTCTAGAATTGCAGCTTATTATGATATTTATTCTTTTTTTGGTACTGATTTACGTTTATCTATGATTAAAAATAAGAATCTGACCCACTAGGCAATTAAAGATTGTAGTGGGTATCTTTAGAACCTTGTTGTCTTTGACAATAAAAACGAGTAAGCTTAACTTACTCGTTTTTATTGTTTATTGTTCTTCTTCTATTTCAGGTGTAAGTGTTTCTACGCTTACAACTTTGCCTCCATCTGATGTTCTCATTAATGTTACTCCTTGTGTTGATCTTCCTAATATACTTATGTCTTTTACTTTAATTCTTATAATTGTTCCTTTATCTGTAATTAACATTACATCGTCTTCATCATTTGCAATTCTTACTCCTACTATTTTTCCTGTTTTTGGTGTTATTTTATATGTAACTACTCCTTTTCCTCCTCTTAATTGTACTCTGTATTCATCTAACTCTGTTCTTTTTCCAAATCCATTTTCTGTAATTGCAAGTAATGTTGCTTTTCCTCCTCTTATTACAGATTCCATTCCTATTACTTCATCTTTTTCATCAATTCTAATTCCTATTACTCCTTGTGCAGTTCTACCTATTGGTCTTACATCTTTTTCATCAAATGTAATACATAGTCCATTTTTGGTTACTAATACTACATTATCTTCGCCATCTGTTAATCTTACTGCTATTAATTCATCATCGTCTTTTAATGTAATTCCTTGTAAACCTGTTCTTTTATTAGATTGATATTCTTGCAACGCTGTCTTTTTTATTAATCCGTTTTTTGTTCCCATAAGTAGATATTTTCCTTCTGCAAAGTTTTGTATTGGAATTACTGCTGATATTTTTTCTCCTGCATCTAAACTTAATAAGTTTACTATTGCTGTTCCTCTTGCTGTTCTTCCTGCTTCTGGTACTTCATATCCTTTAAGTTTATATAGTTTTCCTTTATTTGAGAAGAATAATATTGTATCATGTGTAGATGCTGTAAATATTTGTTTAACAAAGTCTTCTTCTCTTGTTGCAATTCCTGTTATACCTTTACCTCCACGTTTTTGACTCTTATATGTGTCTATTGGCATTCTTTTTATATATCCAAAATGTGTTAGGGCTATAACTGTTTGCTCTTCTTTTATTAGGTCTTCTATTACTATTTCTCCTTCTGCTGGTACTATTTTTGTTTGTCTATCATCTCCAAATTTTGTTTTTATTTCTATTAGTTCTTCTTTGATGATATCAAATACTAGTCTCTCACTTGCTAATACATTTCTTAAATGTGCTATTAATTGCATTAATTCTTCATATTCATTTTCTATTTTTTCTCTTTGCAATCCTGATAATGTTTTTAATCTCATGTCTAATATTGATTGTGCTTGTATGTCTGATAATCCAAATCTGTCCATTAATCTTTCTTTTGCATCATCATATGATGATCTTATTATTTCTATAACTTCATCTATGTTGTCTAGGGCTATTTTTAATCCTTCTAGAATATGTGCTCTTGCTAGGGCTTTGTCTAGTTCGAATTGTGTTCTTCTTAATATAACATCTTTTCTATGTTCTATGTAACAATCTAATATTTGTCTTAGTGTTAGGATTTTTGGTTCTCCTTTTACTAGTGCTAACATGATTATACCAAATGTGTCTTGAAGTTGAGTATGTTTATATAATTGATTTAATACTACTTGTGCATTTGTATCTCTTTTTAATTCTATTACTACTCTTGTTTTTTCTTTTCTGTCTGATTCATCTCTTACTTCTGATATTCCTTCTATTTTCTTTTCTTTTGTTAAATCTGATATATTTTTTACTAGTTTAGCTTTATTTACTTGATATGGAAGTGATGTAATTACAATTCTTTGCTTATTTCCACTCATTTCTTCTATTTCTGCTTCACCTCTCATTGTTATTTTTCCTCTTCCTGTTGAATAAGCTTTTTTTATTCCTTCCATTCCTAGTATTGTTGCTCCTGTTGGGAAATCTGGTCCTTTTATTATTTTAAATAAATCTTCGTCTGTTACTTCATCTTCATCTATTATTTTTATTATTCCATCAATTACTTCTTTTAAATTATGTGGTGGTATGTTTGTTGCCATACCTACAGCTATTCCTGATGAACCATTTATTAGTAATGCAGGTATTTTTGCTGGTAATACTGTTGGTTCTTGCAATCTTTCATCATAGTTTGGCATAAAGTCAACTGTATTTTTTTCTATATCTGTTAACATATATTCTGATATTTTTGCCATTCTTGCTTCTGTGTACCTCATAGCTGCTGGACTATCTCCATCTACTGATCCAAAGTTTCCATGTCCGTCAATTAATGGATATCTCATTGTAAAATCTTGTGCTAATCTTACCATTGCATCATATACAGAACTGTCTCCATGTGGGTGATATCTTCCTAATACTGATCCTACTGTGTTTGCACATTTACGATATGCTTTATCTGATGTAATTCCATCTTCATGCATTGAGTATAAAATTCTTCTGTGTACTGGTTTTAGACCATCTCTTACATCTGGTAATGCACGAGATACTATTACACTCATGGCATAGTCAATATAGGCTGTCCTCATCTCTTTTTCAATGTCTCTTTCTATTATTTTTCCGTCTTTTCTTTCTGGCCTTTCTTCCATCTTTTTTCCCTCTTTTCTATTGTTTTACTATATTGCTATTATACTAAAACAAGTGGGATTTTGCAAGGATTTAATTGAAAATTATTTTCTTGAATTTTTCTATAGCTTTTCTGCTAATTCTATTTCTTCATTTGATATGTCAAAGTTTTGTCCATTATTTTTTATTAATGTATGTAGATTTTCTATTTTTCTTGCTTCTTTTATTGTTTCTTCTATTGGTACTAAATTTTTCATTTCATTTTTTATTTTTTTGAATTCTTTTTCCATTCCTTCAAAATCTTTATTGTTATAATATTCTTTCCAATTGTTTATATATTTATTTGTGTATTCTGCCGCTTTTAGTTGATTTGTAAATGTATTTTCTATATTTCTTTCTATGTTATTTAATATAATGTTTTTTCCTTGTTTTAACGTGTTTGCTGTATTTAGATCTATTATTCCTTTTTTATTTACTTTGTTTACTACTGTGTCTAATAATGATGACATTCCATCTATTATTCCTCCTGTTTGTATAGCTGCTTGCATTTGATTTATGTTTTCAAAATTTCCTGTTACTATTCCAACTGCACTTTTACCGATATCTATTGTATCATCTATTGTTCTTTTTATTCCTTCTTTTAGTCCATTATTTATTAAATTATTTTTTAGATTTATAATTTGATCTTCTATAAAATCTGGTAACAAAGCTCTTATTCCAATGTCTATTGCTGAATTAATTGTTTTTCCAAGTGTTGTTTCTAAAAATGATTTTTGTTCATCATTTTTTAAAATATTATTTTCTATATTTAATTCATTATTTTTTATTTCCATTTTTTTCTCCTTTATTTAATAATTTTTTTATTTAATTTTTTTATTATTTTTGTTTTTTTATAAATTTCTTCTAATATTTTTATA
The DNA here is from genome assembly GCA_947628775.1 of uncultured Clostridia bacterium. Classification (GTDB taxonomy): domain Bacteria; phylum Bacillota; class Clostridia; order TANB77; family CAG-508; genus CAG-269. Next base: position 20,653 of record CANRBI010000011.1, on the reverse strand, counting down.
TTAATTTCATTTATTTTTTTGTTATTTTTTTCTTTTTTTAAAAATAAATATATTTTTTTATTTTTATAATTTTTTATTAATTTTATTTTTTGTTTTGTATTTTTTATATCTTCTATTTTATTTGAAAAAATAATTATATTATTTTTTATTAATTCAATTAATTTTTTATTTATTTCTAAATTATTATTTTCTGAAATTTCTATTATTATATAATTATATATTTTTTTATTTTTTTCAATTAAATTAATTATTTTTTTATTATTTATTTCTGAATTATTTTTTAATATATTTTTTATTCCTGTTAGTAATGTTATATTTTTATTTATTTTTATATATAAATTTTTTTCTATATTTTTTTTATAATAATTTTTATTTTTTATTTTTTTATTAATTAAATATAATGCATTATTTTTGTTTAATATCTTATGTAAATCTTCTTCTCCGAGTTTAAAATCAATTATTAATATTTTATTATTTTTATTTTTTAGATTTTCTGCAATCGTAAGGGATACCTTGTTTCTATCTATTTCTTGTTTTTCATGAATTAAAACCATTTTTGCTAATTTAATTTTTTTATGTTTTTTTCCTTCTTTATTGTGTTGTAAATTTTTATATTTTTGCTTTTTTATTTTATTTTCTTTTTTTATATTATAATTATTATTTTTTATTTCTTTTTCTTTTATTATTTCTTTTAATTTTTTTATTTCTTTTTCTAATTCTTGTGTACTTTTCTTATTTTTTTTATTTATAATATTTATTAATTCTTTTTTATTTATTTTATTATTATAATATATATTATTTATATTATATTTTTTTAATTTTTTTTCTTTTTCTATATCTTCTTTTTCTAAAATAAATATTAATTCTATTTTTTTATTTTTTTCTTTTATTTTTTCTATTAATTTTTCTATTTCTATTTTTCCTGGTAAATCATAATTTATTATTATTAAATTAATTTCTTTTTTTTCTTCTAATATTTCTAATATTCCTTCTTTATAGATTATATCTTTATTTATAATATTTATATTTTTTTCTTTTTTTAATTCAATATTTAATTCAGGATTATTTAATGCTGTAATTATATTTTTCATTTTTTTCCTTTCTTTTTATTTTTTATTTTCTATAATTTTTTTTTCAATTTCTGCTGATTCAATTTTAGTTAATATATGATCATCTCCTACAAACATTAAACATTCGCCTCTTTTTAATGATTTTATTTCTACTTTTTCTTTTTCTGATAAATTAGCAAATTCACTTAATATTTTTATGTTTTCTTCTTCAAGTGAAAAAAATGTTTTTATACTAGAATTATTTAAAATGCTTTTACCATATATACCTTCATCTAAGCTAAATATATCTGATATATCTTGTGTTATTGCAACACTACTTCCTCCATATTTTCTTATTGTTTTAAATATTTTATATATAAAACTTGCTACATTTTTATTTGATGTAACTCCTATTAATCTCCATATTTCATCTAGATATATTGCCTTTTTTTCATTTCTATTTTCTTTTATTTTATCCCAAAATATATCAGTAAAAAGATACATTCCATATTGTAAATTTTCTTCTCCTAAATCATATACATCTGCAATTATTAAATCATTATTAAATTTAATATTTGTATAATTATTAAAAAATTTCATTGAACCTTCTACAAATGGTATTAATTTTGTTTTGAATTTTTTTGTTTTTTCATCTTCTCCTAAAATATTATATAAATCTCCTAGTATAGGCATATCTTTTGGACCTTTAAATTCTTTTATTATTTTTTCTTTATCTTTTTTATATAAGCTATCATCATTAAAATTAATTCCTTTTTTATTATAAGTTTCTATTAATTTTTCTTCTAATATTGCTTTTTCTTCTTCATCCATTTCTCCAAAAATTAAATTAAAAAATCCTATTAATTTCGATATTTTTGTTGCTAAATATCCATTTTCTCCTTCTTCTATACTTTCTTTTCTTATTTCTAAAATATTTATATATGTTTTTGAAGTTGGTCCTAATTTTATTAAAGTTCCTTTAAGTTCATCACTTAATTTGTTATATTCTCTATCAGGGTCAATTATATATTGTTTTATTCCTAATAATTTATATCTTAATATTAATAATTTTGTATAAAATGATTTTCCAGCTCCACTTGTTCCAAATATGCATATATTTGCATTTTTATATTTTTCAGTATTATATCTATCTATAAAAACTAAAGAATTATTATATATATTTGTTCCTATGAAAATTCCATTAGAATCAAAAATTGTTGATGAAATAAATGGATATGTTGCGAGTAATCCTGATGTTAATATATTTCTTCTTGATGCTTCTTTTAAAATATCTTTATTTTCCATAAGTGGTAATGTTGATAAAAAAATTTCTTCTTGTCTAAAATTTGCTCTTCTTGTTTGTATTCCTTTACTTTGAGATATCCCTTCAATTTTATTTAAATAATATTCTAAATTTTTGGGATCTTTATCATATAAAATTATGTATAAATATAAAAAATATAAATCTTCGTTATTTACTTGCATTTCTTTTCTTATATATTTTGCATCATTATATGTGTATGATGCAATATCCATATCTTGTCTATTTTCGTTTGTTTCTTTTATTTCTAATCCAACGTTCCCTATGTGATATGTTAGTTCTTTTATCATTTTATATGAATCTTGTTTTTCATAAAACATTGAAATATTCATATTTATATTTGTTTCTATTAAATTTTTTAATAATAAATCTGTTTGTTCTCTATAATAATCTACTGCTATTAGACCACTATAAAAAAGATTATCTACTTCTATATATTTGGGATTTTGAATATTTACATATGAAGGATATATTTTATCAAATTTTTTTATTCCTCCTGAATATATTTTTAATTTTTCATTATTTTTTTTCAATAAATTTCTCCTTTCTTTTTATTTTAATTTTCTTCATTATATATATTTTTTCTGGTATTTAAAAAAGAATATAAAATTTCTATAGCTTGTTTTTGATTTGAAATTTCTTCTGTTGAATTTCCACATCTTGCTAAACATTCTTTTATTTTGAAATAATTTTCTTTTAGTTCATTTTTTATTATTTCTTCTGATTCAATATAATCTTTTTTATTATTTTTTTCATTTTCAATAATAATATAAAATTCTTTTGTTGATGATTTTTTAGTAGAATTTAAATTTTTTATATATTCAATATATTCTTCAGATATATTTTTTAAATATTTATTTTTTTCTTTTTTTATATTTTCTTGGATAAGCGAAATATGATTTTCTAAATTTTCTTTTTTACTTTGAATTAAAATTTGAATATTAAAATTACATGTTTTTAAAAATATTTTATATGAATTTAAAATAGACATTTTTTCTAAATCAGATTTTAAATTATAATTTATTGGTATGATTTTTATTATTTTTATATATTTATTATTTTTTAATTTTATTATTCCATCTTTTGTTATTGTTTGTATAGGAATCCATTCTTGTATTGTTTTTTCTTTTATTTTTTTCACCTCCTGTTGGTTTTTTATTTTATACTATTATTTTATTATTGTCAAGAAAAACTTTTTGACAAAATTCGACTTTTTTTAATTTTTTTATATAATTTTTTATTGATTTTGAGTTTTTTTGTTTGTTTTAGTTTTGTTTTTCCACATTTTTTTGATTTTTTTATCCTTTTTTTGTATGTTTTTTTATTTATTTTTTTATTTTTCTTTTATTTTCCTTTTATTTTATTTTTTTTATTTTTAGTATAATTTATTGTTTTAATTTTTTTATTTCCTTATTTTTGAATTTAATTGTTTTTTATTTTTTGAATAATTTTTTTATTTTTGATAATAATATTATTATAAGGTTGATAATAGTTGAGCCAAGAGTAATAGTGGATTTTTTTTAGTTCATTATTATTCGGACAAAGATGTATTATGGTGTATTTTTATATATTATAATATGTCGGCGAGAAGAATATATTATTTGTATGTAAGCTATATTTAAAATGTAATTTTTATAATCTGTATGGTTAAATTATATGTAATATATTCGAGCTAAGATTATTTTTATATCTATTTCAATGGTTGCTATTAGTCCTTTTTGATGGATGAATGTGGTTATTTTTGGTGTATTAATAGTCGAGCGAAGGATTAATATATGTGGTATTAAGCTTATTTATATAGTAATATATATTAGGTTGAAATATTATGTATATTAGTTTTAGTTGAGATTATTATTGGCTTTATAGATTAAAGGATAAGAATTTTAATTCTTATCCTTTAAATTTTTATATATCTAGATTTTTTACATATTTTGCATTTTGTTCTATAAATTCTCTTCTTGGTTCTACTTCATCACCCATTAATAGAGTAAATATTTCATCTGCTTTTATTGCATCTTCTAATGTTACTTTTACTAATATTCTTGTTTCTGGATTCATTGTTGTTTCCCATAGTTGTTCTGGATTCATTTCTCCTAAACCTTTGTATCTTTGCATTCCTAGAGAACTTCTATCTATTCCTTCTTTTTCAAGTCTTGCTAATGTTAATTCTAAATCTTCGTCTGTATAGCAGTATATATCTTCCATTCCTTTTTTATAAAGCTTATATAATGGTGGTTGTGCTAAATATACGTTTCCGTTCTCTATTAATGGTCTCATATATCTGAAGAAAAATGTTAATAGTAATGTTCTTATATGTGCTCCATCTACATCTGCATCTGCCATGATTATTACTTTTCCGTATCTTATTTTAGTAATATCAAAATCTGCTCCTATTCCTGCTCCTACTGCTACAATAACTGGGTTTAATTTATCATTTCCATATATTTTGTCTGCCCTTGCTTTTTCAACATTTAACATTTTTCCCCATAGAGGTAAAATAGCTTGAAATTTTCTATCTCTTCCCTGTTTTGCACTTCCTCCTGCTGAGTCTCCCTCTACTATATATACTTCACATTCTTCTGCAACTTTACTACTACAATCTGCTAGTTTTCCTGGTAGAGTTGATGTTTCTAAATTACTTTTCTTTCTAACTAATTCTCTTGCTTTTCTTGCTGCTTCTCTTGCTCTTGCTGCACTTACACATTTTTCTAATATTGCTTTGGCAACTTGTGGATTTTCTTCTAAAAATGTTGATAATGATTCATTAACCATACTTAAAACAATTCCTGTTACTTCACTATTTCCAAGTTTAGTTTTGGTTTGTCCTTCAAATTGTGGTTCTTTTACTTTTACTGATATTACTGCTGTTATTCCTTCCCTAATGTCTTCACCTTGTAGGTTTGTATCTTTTTCTTTTAATATATTGTGACTTCTTGCATATTCATTAAATACTTTTGTTAATGCTCTTTTGAACCCTTCAAGGTGTGTTCCACCTTCTATTGTATTTATATTATTTACAAATGTATATATATTTTCTGAATAACTTGTTGTGTATTGTATTGCTATTTCTACTGGAACTTCTCCTTGTTTTTCAATATATATTGGTAGAGGATGTATTTTTTCTTTATTTTTATTTAAATATTCTACAAAAGAATTTAATCCTCCTTCATAGCAAAATTCAGCTTTTTTTGGTGTTTCTTCTCTTTGATCTTCTATTGTTATTTTTAGACCTTTAGTTAAAAATGCTATTTCTCTAAATCTTTTTTCTAAAACTTCGTATTCATAATCTAAACTTTCAAATATTGTGTTATCTGCTAAAAATCTAACTTTTGTTCCTGTTTTTTGAGATTCTCCTATTTTTTCAAGTTTTTTAACGGTTTTACCTTTTTCGAATCTCATTTCATAAATTCCGCCATCTCTTTCTATTGTAACTTCTGTCCATTCTGATAGAGCATTAACGACTGATGCACCAACTCCATGTAATCCTCCAGAAACTTTGTATCCACTATCTCCTCCGAATTTTCCTCCAGCATGAAGCACTGTATATACTGTTTCTGCTGTTGAAATTTTTGTTTTAGGATGTATTTCTACTGGTATTCCTCTTCCATTATCTATTACTGTTATTATATTTCCTTTTTCTATTATTACATTTATTTCTGTACAATATCCTGCTAATCCTTCATCTACTCCATTGTCTACTATTTCATATACCATATGATGTAATCCTCTTACTGATGTACTTCCTATGTACATTCCTGGTCTTTTTCTTACAGCTTCCAAACCTTCTAATACTTGAATTTGTTCGGCTCCATACTTGTGTTCATATTTTTCCATTTTGTTTATCCTCCTATTTTCTTTTTGTTTAATTTTGTTCTTTTCTTTTGTTTATTATTTTTCCTTCTTTTACATTATATTCTAAATAATTTAAATTTTCAAGTGCTATTTTATCTGTACATGTAATTATTACTTGTGTTTCTTTTATATGTTCTATTAAATTTTGTCTTCTGTTTTTATCTAATTCTGACATAAAATCATCTAATAATAATATTGGATATTCTCCTGTTTCATCATATATGATATTTAGCTCTGCTAATTTTAGTGATAATACTGTTGTTCTTTGCTGCCCTTGTGATCCATATATATTTGCTTCTTTTCCATTTATATATAATATAAAATCATCTCTGTGTATACCTTTTGTTGTATATCCTTTTATTATATCTAGTTTTCTTCTTTCTTTTAATAATTCTAAATATTCTTTTTTATTTTTACAGTTTGATATATATTCTATTTTTAGAATTTCTTTTCCTTTTGTAATATTAGTATGTATTTTTTCTATTTTATTTATTAATTTTTCTATAAATTCTTTTCTATATTCATATATTTTTATTCCATATTCTGCTAATTTTTCATCCCAAATTTCTAATAATTTTTCATCCTTATTTTCTTCTTTTATTTGTTTTAAATAATTATTTCTTTGATTTATTGTTTTTATATATAGTGATAAAATATGCATATAATTTGGCCTTAGTTGACTTATCATTATATCTAAAAATTTTCTTCTGTTTTGTGGACCTCCTTTTATTATTTCAATATCATCTGGTGTGAAAATTACTATATTAATATTGCCTAAAATTTCACTTAATTTTTTTATTTTTATATCATTTACAAAAATTAATTTTTTATCTGATAATTGAATTTTTATTTTTCCTTCTCTATCTTTTTTTTCATATTCTGCTTCTATTAAAAAATTATTTTCATTTATTTTTATCATTTCTTTTTCTTTATTTGTTCTAAAAGATTTTCCCATACTGCATATAAAAATTGCTTCTATTATATTTGTTTTTCCTTGTGCATTTTCTCCATAAAATACATTTATATTTTTTCCAAATTCTATTTCTTCTTCTTTGTAATTTCTAAAATTTTTTAATTTTATTTTTTTTATCCACATTTTATTCACTACCTTTTTATTTGTAAATTATTAAATTTTATTTTTCTTTTGTTTTCTTTTTTTATCTTTTTTTTTCGATTTTATTCTATTTTTTTCATTATTTTTTATTAATTTTTCTTTTTGTTGTTAATTTATTTTTTTGTTTTCCACAGTTTTTTGTTTTTTTATCTATTTTTTTCTAATTTATTCTATTTTTTTTAATTTTTTTCTTTATTTTTCTTTTATTTTTATTTTTTATTTTTTTATATTTGTATATTATTAAAAATTGTTTTTTGTTTATTTTCGATTTTCGCTTGTTTTCTTTTTTTATCTTTTTTTTTCGATTTTATTCTATTTTTTTCTTTTATTAAAAAAATCTAACTCTTATTTTAGAGATAGATTTTTTGTTAAAAAATAATTATTCTAAAATTCTTATTTGCATTTTACCTAATTTAGCTTTTTATTATTCTTCTTTTAATCGTATTGGTAAAATCATATATACATAGTCATTATTTTCTATTGATTTTATTAGACATGGAGATATATTTGTACCAAATTCTATGTATACTTCCTCATCTTCTATAACTTTTAAACTATCTAAGAAATATTTTGGATTAAATCCTGCTTCTAAATTTTTCCCTTCTGTTGATATAAATAATTCTTCTTTTGCATCTCCTGTTTGATTTGTGCAAGATATTGTTACTTTTCCTATATCAACTTTTACTTTTACTGGATATTTTTTTTCTTTTTCTATGCTTGATGATGATATCAAACTTACTCTTTCAAAACAATCTTGTAAATTACTTTTATTTACTTTTATCCTTGTTTCCCAGTTACTTGGAATTACATTTTTGTAATTTAAAAATTCTCCATCTAGTATTCTTGTTACAATTTTACAATTATCCATTTCAAATAATGCTTGATTTTTTGATGTTCCTATTTTTACTGTTTCAAATGAATCTAATAATATTTTATTAACTTCATTTAGAGTTTTTCCTGGTATTACTACACTAAAATCGTTTGTTTTTTTATTTAAATAAACACTTCTAAGTGCTAGTCTAAATCCATCAACTGCTACAATATTTAACTTATTATTTTCTGTTTCTACTAAACATCCTGTAAATATTGGTCTACTTTCTTCTGTACTGACAGCAAAAATTGTTTTTCTTATCATATTTTTTAAAGTATTTTGCTCTAATTCTACTGAATTTTGAACTTCTATTTTTGGTAATTCTGGAAATTCTTCAGGATTCATTGTTGCTAATTTGTATAAAGAACCTTCACATTCAATTTCAAGTAAATTATTTTCATTTAATGTTATACTAATTTCTGTATCAGGTAGTTTTCTTATGATTTCACTAAACATTATTGCATTTACAACTGTACTTCCTTGTTCTTTTACTTCACTTTCGATTATATATTCTATTCCTAATTCTAAATCATAGGTTGTTAATTTTACTTCATTATCATTTGTTTGAATTAATATTCCTTCTAGTATAGGCATTGTTGTTTTAGATGCAACTCCTTTTACTACGGAATTAATGGCTTTTAGTATTTTATCTTTATAACATGTTATTTTCATTTTCCTTCCTCCTTTATATTATATAATAAAATAATAAATATTTTTAGTAGTAGTAGTATTAGGTATTGTGGAAACTGTGGAAAACTATGTTGAAAGTTGAAATCCCTAATAAAATGGTTGTGAATAAATTAGTGGATAAATATAAAAATTATTCACAGAAAAAATTTTCTTATGTGGAAATTTGACATATTCACAGTTTTTACACAGCCAATCCACAAAAGTATGTGGATAATCAATGCACTTGTTCCGTAAGAGTGTATTGATTTATTTTTTTCAAACAATTATTTTTACAAACATAAATTTTAAAAAATAAAGATGTTATTACAAGCTCTTATTCTGGAGTACTTGTTATTATGTTTTTCACACTTTCCACAATAAGCTTTGTATTATTTTTGTCTTTTATTTCTTTTTTTATTTTATTATAGGCATGCATTACTGTTGAATGATCTCGATTTCCAAAATCTTTACCTATTTGTGGAAAAGACATATTTGCTACATCTCTACATAGGAACATTGCTATTTGTCTTGGAAAAGCAATGTCATTTGATCTTTTTTCTCCAGCTAAATCATCTTTGTTTATACTGAAATATTTAGAAACAGTTTCTTTTATGAAATCACTTGATATCACTTTTTCATTTTTTAGCTTAAATTCATTTATTATTATTTCAGCATGTTCGATTGTTATTGGACTGTGAGTTAATGATGCTCTGGCTACTATTTTATTAAAAACTCCTTCTAGTTCTCTTATGTTTGAATCTATTTTGTTAGCTATGTTTGAAAGTATAGAATCATCTATTATTATTTTTTCATCTTGTGCTTTTTTTCTTAGTATTGCTAGACGTGTTTCATAATCTGGACATGAAATATCAGCAAGTAATCCCCATTCAAATCTTGATTTTAGTCTGTCTTCTAAAAATTGAATATCTCTTGGAGGTTTGTCACTTGAGATAATAATTTGTTTTCCATCTTCTCTTAAAGTGTTAAAAGTGTGGAAAAATTCCTCTTGTACCCTATCTTTTCCTGCTATGAATTGAATATCATCAATTAGTAAAACATCTATATTTCTATATTTATTTCTAAAAAATTCTGTTTTATTGTCTTTTATAGAGTTGATTAATTGATTGGTAAATTTTTCGGATGTAACATATAGTACATTAGATTTTGTATTTTCTTCGATTATTCTATTACCAATAGCTTGCATTAAGTGAGTTTTTCCAAGTCCAACTCCACCATATAAAAATAGTGGATTATACGATTTTCCGGGGTTCGTTCCCAACTGCTAGTGCTGCAGCATGTGCAAATCTATTGTTGTTTCCTACGACAAAAGTTTCAAATGTGTATTTTGGGTTTAATGTTTGATGATTATATTCTATTTCTGTGTCAGATACATTTGATGAATTATCTTTTATTATTTCACTTGTACTTTTTGTATTTTTTTTGTCTGATAAATCTATAACTGAAAAAGTATAGTCTTTGTTAGTTATATATTTTAAAGTATTGAATAGTAAATCACGGAATCTATTTTCTATAAAATCTTTTTGATAATCTGATAAAGCTGTAAAAACTATGTTATCATTTTCGATTTTTTGAATTCCAAGAGTACTAATCCAAGTGTTAAAAGATATTGGTGTAACTTCACTTTTTAAGGTATCTTTTATTTTTATCAGAAGTTCATCTTTGTCAATATCCATCTAGTTATCATCCCTTTCTATAAAATTATCCACAGAATTATCCACAACTGTTGATAATTTTGTAATATTTCAGTAAAATATCCTATTTTTTTACGAACAAAAATTTTAAAATGATGGGCAAATAAAAATAGAACTTTTTTATATCCCATATAATAACAAAATTTTTATAGAGAAGTCAATAAAAATGTGGAAAAAAATTTTTTGTTGTGGAAAAAAAGAAAAAAAATTGTGGATAACTCCACTTATATTACAGAAATATTACGAAAAAAATTTTTCATAAAATTTCAAAATTTACTTGACAATTCTATTAAATGTGCTGTATAATCGATATACTTGATATTTTGAAAAAAAATTCTAGAAATAGAGTTTTATAATATAAAAGCAGTAGGAGGTGCTATAAATGAAAAGAACATACCAACCAAAAAACAGACAAGAAAAAAGAGAACATGGTTTTATGAAAAGAATGAAAACTAGAGCTGGAAGGAAAGTATTAAAAGCAAGAAGAGAAAAAGGTAGAAAAAAATTAACAGCTTAATGTAAAAAAAGTTATATTGAGATTAAAAGATAAACATTGTATTAGCTTTTTATTCTCAAATTTGATTTTTTCATTCAAGTTTTACCAAAAGAGGAAAGAAGAAATGAAAAAAACTATAATGTTGAAGAAAAACTATGAATTTAGAAATGTATTGTCTAAAGGGAAAGGTTTTTCTGGGAAATTTATAACAGTTTTTGTATTAAAAAATAATAATCAAGATATTAATTTTTTAGGTTTAGCTATAAGCTCTAAAATTGCGAAAGCCGTAAGAAGAAATAGGATTAAAAGATTAATAAAAGAGAGTTATTATTTTTTTGAAGAACATATGAAAAAAGGAAATTCTATAGTTTTTTTATGGAATAAACATGCAAATGTTAATAAAATATATTTCTTTGATATAAAGGAAGATGTCGAAAATGTTTTAAAAAAGGCTCAAATTTTGTAATAAAATGGATTTGAGATAGGTAAAAAAATGAAAAATTTTTTAATAAAAGGTATAACTTGGTATCAAAAATATATTTCTGCATGGATTTCTAGCAAAAATATTAATTGCAAATATTATCCAACATGTTCAGAATATACAAAACAAGCATTAGAAAAGTATGGAGCTTTTAAAGGTTCTTTATTAGGAATTTGGCGATTTATTCGTTGTAATCCTTTTTCAAAAGGAGGATATGACCCATTAAAATAACCAGGAGGATATAGAAATGTTTGGTTTTTTTGCAAACATATTTGGTTATGTTTTAAATTTTATTTATCAATTTGTTAATAATTATGGTTTAGCTATGATTTTATTTACAATATTGATTAAATTGGTAATGTTACCATTATCAATAAAACAGCAAAAAACAATGAAGAAAAACTTAAAAATACAGGATAAAATAAAGGTATTGCAGTTTAAGTATAAAAATGACCAAGAAAAATTAAGTCAAGAAATGATGAATTTGTACAAAGAAGAAAAAATAAGTCCATTTAGTGGATGTTTAGGGACTATTTTACAGTTTATATTATTAATTTCAATTTTTTATATGGTTAGATTTCCATTGACATATATGAAAAAAGTTGATACAGAAAGTATAAATAATTATACAAAACAGCTACAAGAAGCTCAAAAGGAAGTGAGTCCAGCATATTCTGAAATTGATTTAATTAGAGAGGAACAGTTTTTAAAAGAAAAAAATCCTGAAGACGAAAATGTAAAGAAAATATCTATGAATATGAATTTTTTAGGATTAGATTTAAGTAAAATACCACAGCAAAATTTAAATGATTGGACAGTATATATTATACCAATTTTGTATATTTTATCTACATTTTTATCTATGAAATTAATGAATGTTTCTCAAAAAAATAATGAGAAAAAAGAAGTTATAGATGTAACAGAAAGAGATGAAACAACTACAGATTTAGTAAAAAAAGAGGATGAATATGATCCAATGGATCAAACTAATAAAATGATGTCTTGGATGATGCCGATTATGTCAGTTTCTATATCTTTGGTAGCACCTCTAGGATTGGCCTTATATTGGCTTGTTAATAATATTGTTATGATTTTGGAAAGATTTATTTTAGATAAAGTTATAAAAGCTGATTAAACCATAGAAAGGGATGACTAATATGCCAAAAACAATTGTTACAGAAGGAAGAACAACAAATGAAGCTATTGAAAATGGATTAAAGGAATTAAATGTTTCAAAAGATCGTGTAAATATTAAAGTTTTAGATAGTGATGATAAAAGAAGTTTTTTTAGTATTTTGGCACCAAGGGTTGTTAAAGTTGAGTTAACACTTAAGGATGAAGGAATAAAAAAAGATACTAAAATGAAAAGAGAAATTGTTATATCTTCTGAAAATATGCAAAAAGCAAGAGAAAATGTAGAAAGATTTTTAGAGGAATTTGTAAAAAAACTTCCTGAAGGTACAACATATCAAATAGAAAATATAGATATAGGCATAAATGTAAATATTCACAATAGTAAATTAGGTTATTTGATTGGATATAGGGGAGAAACTTTATATGCACTTCAAAATATACTTACATCTGTAGCAGCAAAAGGTGTGAATCAAAAAGTAAGAGTTATACTAGATATAGAAGGATATAAGGAAAAAAGAGAAAAAACATTACAGGAATTGGCTGAAAAAATGGCAAAAACAGTACTAAGAACAAAAAAATCTGTTACTTTGGAGCCTATGCAACCATATGAGAGAAAGATTATTCATAGTAAATTGCAAGATTATCCAAATGTTGAAACAGTAAGTATTGGAGAGGAACCACATAGAAGAATAGTTATTTCTTTAAAAAAATAAATAGTTAAAATCGGAGGTCAAAGGTCAGATTTTACATTAATGTAATATCTATCTTTGACTTTTTTTGATTAATATTTGGTAAAAAAATAGGAGGATTTTATATGGATGTAATAGCGTCAATATCTACGGCTCCTCGGAATTGGAGGAATAGGTATTGTTAGAATGAGTGGAGAGGAATGCTTCAAAATATTGGAAAAAATATTTATTCCAAAAACACAAAATAATCAAAATGAAATTAAGGGATATACAATTAAATATGGATATATAGTTGAAAATGGTAAAAAAATAGATGAAGTTTTAGTTTCATATTTTAAAAGTCCTAAAAGTTATACAAGAGAAAATATGTGTGAGATAAATACACATGGAGGAAATTTAATAGTTAGAAAAATATTAGAAATTTGCTTAAAAAATGGTGCAGAATTAGCAGAACCTGGTGAATTTACTAAAAGAGCATTTTTAAATGGAAGAATTGATTTATTACAAGCAGAATCAGTTATAGATGTTATTAATGCAAAATCTGAAAAAGAACTAAAAGCAGGAATAAATCAATTAGAAGGTAGATTATCAAAGGAAATAAAAGAAATAAAGAAAAAAATAATGGAAGTTATGGTTTCTGTTGAAGCAGATATAGATTATCCAGAATATGATTTAGAAGAGGTAACATTAGTTGAAATAAATCAAATGTTGGATGAAGTTATTGAAGAAATGAAGATATTAGAAAAAAGCTTTGATAATGGAAAAATTTTAAAAGAAGGTATAAAAACAGCTATTATAGGTAAACCAAATGCTGGAAAATCATCATTATTAAATCTTATTTTAGATGAAGAAAGAGCAATAGTTACAGAAATAGAAGGTACAACAAGAGATACTATAGAAGAATTTGTAACAGTAGAGGGGATACCTTTAAAACTAATAGATACAGCTGGTATTAGGGATTCTAGTGATAAAGTAGAAAAAATAGGTATAGAAAAATCAATAGAAATTGCGAAAAATGCAGATTTTATTTTAGCTATTTTTGATTCAAGTAAAGATTTGACAGATGAAGATAAGCAAATTTTAGATATTATAAAAGAAAAAAAATCAATTATTATATTAAATAAAATAGATTTAGAAACAAAAATAGATGAAAATACGAGAGAAATAAAAGAAGCATGTAAAAGCATAATAAAAATGTCAACACTTAAACAACAGGGATTAAGAGAATTATATGAAAAAATATCAGAAATGTTCGGATTAGAAGAAATTAACTTAGATAATGACAATATTATAACAAATATAAGACATAAAAATTTAATTTCTAAAGCAATAAATAGTTGTTATGAAGGAAAAAAAGCTATGGAAAATAAAATGCCATTAGATATAATTGCAATTTTTTTAAGAGAAATTTTAGAAAATTTAGATTGTATAACAGGAGATTTTGTAACAGATGATATAATAAATGAAATTTTTTCAAAATTTTGTTTAGGAAAGTAGCAAATAAAAAAGACGTGAAAATCAAAAATAAGAAAAATTAAATAAAACAATATAAATTACATAGAAAAAAACACAAAAAACAAATATGACGATTTTGAACAAGAATTTTGATATTTGTGAGGTGGACAAAATAATATTTTTTTAGATGAAAAAAATTAATATAAATTTTCCACAATAAATAAAAAATAATATACTTTTATAAACATGTATTATTTTTTATTTAAAAAAGTGGATAAAATTATATTATATGAGGCAAATGTCGAAAAAAGTCGAGAAACAGAACAAAAGTTGCAAAAAGTGTTCGCCTAAATTGTTGACAAACTGTGGAAAATCAATAGTTTTGTGAAACATAAAGTGAACAACAAAAAAGCAGAGTAACATAAAATAAAAATAAATAATATTAACAAAACAATAGATGTATAAAATTTTACTAAAACAAAATAAAAGTTTATTTAATAGCATTAATATTATTAAATTTACATAATATAACAAGAACGCTTGCGTAAAATAATATATTTGGATAAATAAAACACGGTTTCCAGTTTCACATGCAAGGGAAAAATGAAGCAAAAACATATAAAAGAAAGAAGGAAAAAACATGAGTTATGAAGCAGGAGAATATGATGTAGCAGTTGTTGGAGCAGGACATGCAGGATGTGAAGCAGCATTAGCTGCAGCCAGATTAGGAATGAAAACATTAATATTTTCGATTAGTTTAGAAAATATTGCTAATATGCCATGTAATCCACATATAGGAGGAAGTTCTAAAGGTCATCTAGTACGAGAAATTGATGCACTTGGTGGAGAAATGGGGAAAAATATTGATAAAACAATGATTCAAATAAAAATGCTTAACACTTCTAAAGGACCTGCTGTACATTCTTTACGAGCACAGGCTGATAGAAAGAAATATCAAATGGAAATGAAACATACATTAGAATTGCAAAAAAATCTAGAAGTAAAACAGGGAGAAATTGTGGATATTATTGTTAAAAATAACAAGATTGAAGCAATTAAAACTAGTGTAGGAGCAATTTATAAAGTAAAAGCATTGATTTTAGCAACAGGTACATATTTAAAAGGAAAAATTTTTATAGGAGAATTTTCTGAAGAAAGTGGGCCAGATGGAGTTGCAGCTGCAAATAAGCTTTCTGAAGCATTGAATAGAATAGGGATTAATTTAATTAGATTTAAGACAGGAACTCCAGCTAGAGTAAATCGTAGAAGTATAGACTTTTCAAAGATGGAAATTCAAAAAGGTGATTCAAATATTGTTCCATTTTCTTTTGAAGATCAAACAAAAGAGTTTAATCAAGTTGATTGTTACTTAACATATACAAATGAAAAAACACATGAAATTATAAGGAAAAATTTGCATAGATCACCATTATATGCTGGTAAAATAGAAGGTACAGGACCAAGATATTGTCCATCTATTGAAGATAAAGTTGTAAGATTTAGTGATAAGCCAAGACACCAAGTTTTTGTTGAACCTGTTGGAATAGATACAGAAGAAATGTATATACAAGGCATGAGTTCAAGTTTGCCAGAAGATGTTCAAATTGCACTATATCGTACAATTCCTGGCCTAGAAAATGCAGAATTTACAAGACCTGCATATGCAATAGAATATGATTGTATTGATCCATCTGAATTAAAACTATCTTTAGAATATAAGGGAATAGATGGTTTATTTATGGCTGGACAAATAAATGGTACTTCAGGATATGAAGAGGCAGCATGTCAAGGATTAATTGCTGGAATTAATGCAACGCAGAAAATAAAAGGTAATGATCCTGTTATACTAGATAGAACTCAAGGATATATAGGTGTTTTAATTGATGATATTGTTACAAAAGGTACTAATGAACCATATAGAATGATGACATCAAGAGCAGAATATAGGCTACTTTTAAGACAAGATAATGCAGATTTAAGACTAACAGAAATTGGTCATAAAGTAGGTCTTATATCAGATGAAAGATATGAGAGATTTTTAGTTAAGAAAAATAATATTGAAAAAGAAATTAAAAGACTAAAAAATACTGTTGTAAAGCCAACACAGGAAGTTAATAACTTTTTAAAAGAATTAGGCACAAGTGAGCTTACAACAGGAACTAAATTGTCAGAATTATTAAAAAGAACAGAAGTTACATATGAAAAAATGAGTATAATTGATAAAAATAGACCTATTTTAACAAAGCAAGAGACAGAAGAAGTTGAAATTCAAATTAAATATGAAGGTTATATAAAAATGCAGGAACAGCAAGTGGAAAAATTCAAAAAATTAGAGGAAAAAGTTTTGCCAGAAGATATTGATTATGAAAAAATAGATGGTATAAGTTTAGAAGCAAGACAAAAGTTACAAAAATTTAAACCACATTCAGTAGGCCAAGCCTCAAGAATATCAGGGGTTTCACCAGCTGATATATCAGTTTTATTGATTTGTTTGCAAACAGGAAAAATTCACAACAGTTAATTAATTGTGGAAAACTCATCTTATTTTAAAAGGAGAAAGGAATAACAATGACATTCGAAATTTTTAAAAATGTGTTAATAGAAAAATCTAATTTAATAAATATTACTATAACAGAAGAACAAATACAAAAATTTTATAATTATATGGAAGTATTATTAGAATGGAATGAATACATGAATTTAACAGCAATTACAGACCCTAAAGATATTATATTAAAACATTTTATTGATAGTATGACTATTGCAAAAGAAATCGAAAAAAATAAAAGTTTAATTGATATAGGTACTGGGGCTGGATTTCCAGGAATACCATTAAAAATAATAAGATCTGATATTAGTATTACATTATTAGATTCATTAAATAAAAGGGTAAAATTTTTAGAACATATTATTAATACACTAAAACTAGAAAAAATAGAAGCAGTTCATGGAAGAATAGAAGAATTTGGAAGAAATAAAAAATATAGAGAAAAATATGATTATGCTACTTCAAGAGCAGTTGCAAACTTGGCAGTCCTTTCTGAATATATGTTGCCAATGGTAAAGATTGAAGGTACATGTATTTGTATGAAAGGATCAGATATTGAAGAAGAAAAGAAAATAGCTAATAAAGCAATTACTATTCTGGGAGGAAAAATAGAAAAAATAAATGAATTTCTTTTAGCAGATACAGAAATAAAAAGAAATATCATCATAATAAAGAAAATAAAAAACACACCAGAAAAATATCCTAGAAAACCGGGAACACCAGCAAAAGAGCCAATTATATAATATAAAAAAATATACTATTAGAACATATAATAGTATATTTTTTTAGTTATAAAACCATTAAAATATGTACTATTGAGAAAAAAATAAAAGAAAAATTGAAAATCGATTGACTTTTAAGAAAAAATTTTATATCATATATATGAAAAGAGAATAGGAACTAATAGATAAAATTAAACTAAAAAGAACGGAGGCAAAAAATGGGAAAAGTAGTATCAATAGCAAATCAAAAAGGTGGAGTAGGTAAAACCACAACAACAATAAACTTAGGTACATTTTTAGCCAAAAAAGGAAAAAAAGTATTATTAATAGATGCAGACCCACAAGGTAATGCAACAAGTGGATTAGGAGCAGAAAAAGAAGTAGAATACTCTACATATGACATACTTGTTGGTGAAACAGAATTAAAAGAAACAATAGAAAAAACAATAATAAAAAATTTATTCATATGTCCATCAAATATCAATCTTGCAGGAGCAGAAGTAGAACTAGTTTCAATGATGTCAAGAGAACAAAGATTAAAAGAAAAGATTGACATAATAAAAGAACAATTTGATTATATATTAATAGATTGCCCACCATCACTTGGATTAATAACATTAAATGCATTTACAGCATCAAATAGTGTATTAATACCAGTACAATGCGAATATTACGCATTAGAAGGATTAGGACAGCTATTAAATACTGTAAATTTAGTAAAAAAACATTTGAATAAAGAATTACAAATTGAAGGTGCTTTATTAACAATGTATGATATTCGTACAAACTTATCTAATCAAGTAGTAAAAGAAGTAAAAAAATACTTTGAAGATAAAGTATATAAAACAGTAATACCAAGGAATGTAAGATTAAGTGAAGCACCAAGTTATGGAGTACCAATAACAGAATATGATGCAAGATCAAAAGGAGCAAGAAGCTATGAGAAATTTACAAAAGAATTCTTAAAAAAGAACGAAGAAGAAAAGAAAGCAAAACATATGATGTAAAAAAACGAAAGGGAAGTGATTAAAATGGCCAAAAAAACAGGATTAGGAAAAGGATTAGATGCACTATTTGGACCAGCACCAAAAGAGGAACAAATGAGAGAGGAAGATACACTTAAAAAATTAAAAATAAATGAAATTGAACCAAATAGAGAACAAGCAAGGAAAAAATTTGACCAAGAAGCACTAGAAGAATTAGCAGAATCTATTAAAGAATATGGACTAATACAACCAATAGTTGTTACAAAAAAAGATGGATATTACAGTATAGTTGCTGGAGAAAGAAGATGGCGTGCATGTAAAATCGCAGGAATTGACGAAATACCAGCTATTATTCGTGAGGATGATGAAAAGAAAAATACCCAAATATCTTTAATAGAAAACTTACAAAGAGAAGATTTAACACCATATGAAAAAGCAATAGGAATTAGAAATTTAATAGATACATTTCATTTAACACAAGAAGAAGTTGCAAAACAACTAGGAAAAAATAGAAGTACAATAGCAAATACACTAAGAATATTAAATTTAGAACCACGAGTATTAGAAATGGCAAAAGAGGGAAAACTAACAGAAGGACATTTTAGAGCACTATTATCTGTAACAGACCCTGAAAAGCAATATCAAATGGCAATACAAATGCTAGAAAGAGGAGCAACAGTAAGACAAGTAGAAAAAACAGCAAGACATAAAGAAATATCAAAAGAAGAAATGAGAAGAAATCATATATTATATAAAGATATAGAAGATACTTTCCAGGGCTTTTTTGGCACAAAAGTAAGATTAGATGCAGGCAAGAAAAAAGGAAAAATTATAATAGAATATACAAGTAATGATGATTTAGAGCGTATATTAAATTTAATGAAATAAAGTTTATGGGTTACTTAAAAACCTAAATATAAGGTAAGGGGAAATTTATAGGATAAAACTATAAAAGGATAAATATGGATAATATTATGGAATTTTTGAGAAGTGATATTTTTTTACTAATAATGGGATGTATGGGAATAATATTATTAATAATTATTTTAGTATTATCAATTAGAATATCTAATCTCAATAAAAAATATCAAAATTTTATGAAAAAATTAGGAAATGGTAAAAACATAGAAGAAGATTTAGAAAATTATATGTATAGAGTAGAAAAAGTAGAAAAACAAAATGCACAAATACAAACATTTTGTAAAGATTTAGAAAGTGATGTTAGTCAATGTATACAAAAAATAGGAATTATAAGATATAATGCATTTAAAGATACAGGAAGTGATTTAAGTTTTGCATTGGCAATGTTAGATGAAAATGACAATGGAGTAGTATTAAATGGTATATATTCAAGAGAAATGTCTAATATATATGCAAAACCAGTAGAAAAGGGAGAATCAAAATATACAATATCAGAAGAAGAAAAGCAAGCTATACAAAAAGCAATAAGTTCAAAAAATGTATACAAAATAAAAGATGTTACTAGATAATGGTTTTTAATAAAAAAATACTTAGACATCAGTTTGTTGTAATGCTTTTGTAACAAAAACTTAA
>CANRBI010000010.1 GCA_947628775.1 uncultured Clostridia bacterium | reverse complement strand
ATAGAAAATGCTAAAATAGATATTTTCATATCAGGAAACATAGATAAAAATTTAGTACAAAATATAGAACAACTTGGATCAATAAAAAATCTAAAATCAAGAACTCCACAATATGTTATGCCATCACTAGAAAATGAAACATTAAATCAAGAAAATATTATACAAGAATCTATGGATGTAACACAAGGAAAACTAATATTAGGGCTAAATGTAAAACTAGATAGTGAAGATATGCAATATGATGTTTTAGTATATAATGGATTATTAGGAGGAAGTGCAAACTCAAAACTATTCCAAAATGTAAGAGAAAAGGCAAGCTTAGCATATGTAGCAAGTTCAAGTTATTTAAAGGCAAAAAATAATATCTTTATAAACTGTGGAATAGAAATACAAAACTATGACAAAGCATTAAAAATAGTAAAAGAACAATTAGACCAAATGAAAAATGGAGATTTTACAGATGAAGATGTAGAAATTATAAAAAAAGGACTAATAGATGCAATAAAAACAATAGATGATGAGCAAGATACAGAAGTTCTATATTTCTTTGGGCAAGAGTTTAGCAAAAATCCATTAAATATAGAGGAATATATAAATAGAGTATCAAAAGTTAATAAACAAGATGTACTTAAAATAGCACAAAATGTTAATATTGATACAATATATTTTTTAAAAAATTAGAAAGGAGCAAATTTAATGCAAATTATTGATAATTTGAAAGTAAAAGAAAAATTATATATAGAAAAATTAGATAATGGATTAACAGTTATGATAATTCCTAAAAAAGGAGTACAAAAAAAGTATATTATATGGGGTACAAATTATGGATCAAATGAGAGTACATTTATAGTACCAGGAGAAACAGAAATAACAAAAGTTCCAGATGGTGTAGCACATTTTTTAGAGCACAAAATGTTTGAACAAGAAAATGGAACAAACAGTTTAGATGTACTAACACAAATAGGAGTTGAAGCAAATGCTTATACAACAAATGACCATACAGCATATTTATATGGATGTACAGAAAATTTTTATGAAGCATTAGATGAATTTATGGATTATGTACAACATCCATATTTTACAGATGAAAATGTAGAAAAGGAAAAGGGAATAATAGGTCAAGAAATCATGATGTATGATGATTATCCAGATTGGAAAGTATATCTTAATAATCTTCAAGCAATGTATCATAATTATCCTGTAAGAACAGATATAGTTGGAACTATAGAAACAATTAGTAAAATAGATAAAGATATTTTATATAAATGTTATAATACATTTTACAATCCATCTAATATGGTTATGGTTGTATGTGGTGATTTTGAACCAGAAAAATTATTAGAAGAAATCAAAAAAAGATTATTAGACACAAAAGCAAATGGAGAAATAAAAAGGATTTATCCTGAAGAACCAGAAGAAATTGTAAAAGATTATGTAATGCAAAAAATGGAGGTAAGTAGACCATTATATGCAATAGGAATAAAAGATAAGCCAATGAATATAGCTAATGATGGAGACAAAAATGAAATAGTAAGGAAACATATAGCTATTGAAATTATATTAAATTTAATATTAGGAGATAGTTCAGAACTATATAAAAAGCTATATGATAAAGGTAATATATCAGCAGCACCAAGTATGGAATATGAATTTTCAAAAGGATATGCCCACATTTTGTTATCAGGTCAAGCAAATGATCCAGAAGAATTATATAATGAATTTAAAAGAACAATATCAGAAATGAAAGAAAATGGAATAAACGAAGAAAACTTTAAAAGAATACGTAAAACTATTTATGGTGAATATATAAAAGAATATAATGACATAACAGATATAGCAAGAATGTTTTTAGCAGATTATTTTAAAGGAATAAATAGTTTTGAATATATTGAACAAATAGGAAGTGTAAATTTAGCATATACAGAGCAAATTTTAAAAGAAATATTTGACGAAAAAAAGATGGTTTTGTCAATTGTTAAAGCAACAGAATAGCCTTGTCGAATTTTGTCGTGCTACGTCATACGAAAATTGTGAAAAAAGGAAAAATCTACTTGACTAAAAAGGAAAAATATGGTAATTTATAAATATACAGTAGAAAAACGGCAAATAAAAGGAGAGAGATATATGTTAAATGATGAAATATGTAAATTAAGAGATAAATTAAATAAAAGCATAGAAGATAATGAAGACTATGAAGTAATATACAAACTTAGTGTCGAATTAGATGAATTAATAGCACAATTTTATTCTAATGAAAATAATAAAAAACCAGAAGAAATTGCAAGATAATTGAGTAGATTTTAAATATAATATCCTAAAAAAATACAATGATTTTACACAGAATCATTGTATTTTTTGCTATATAAGTAAAAACTCTAAATTTATTGTTTATAATTATTGCAAAAACATATTTTTTGTAGTATAATATTTAGCCAGAAAAGGAGATAAAATTATGCAAAATGATGTTCAAGAAAATGAATATAGACAAAAAGAGTATAATCAACCAACAAAAAATGAAGCAAAATATAAAAGCTTCAGGCAAATAGTTACAAATTTCTATAATGAAGAAATAGAAAGTATAGAAGTTGATGAAGATGATACTATAAAAAATAAAGGCACAATTATTATCGAACCTAAAATTATTTATGATCGTTTCTCCAATGATATAAAAATGGAATTTAAAATTGGTAATAAAAGATTATATAAATTAAAAGATTTATCAGAATTTTATGATAGAATGATTAATAAAAAATTTTATCGTTATGGTAGCAATCTTGAATTTATACATACAAAAGAAATGTTTAAAGAAGAATATCACCAATTATTAGATTTTATTTTAAAATATGCGGAGATTATTAAATATGCAAATTCAAACTCTAATTCAAATTACAGATACTACGGAAATGCATTAAGTGATACAACAGTTATGCTAGGCAATTCAGGAGTAGATGACCTATTTGAAATTATGAATGGTAAACAATGTATATTACAAAGAGATAATAAAGAAGAACTAGTAGAATTTATTGATGATAATCCATATATAGAATTTATTTTAAATAAAATAGATAATGAATATACAATAACACCAAATATAGATATTTTTAAAATAAATATTATACAAGGCAAAAAATATCAATATGTCTTACAAGATAATAGTTTTTATAGACTAACAAAAGAATTTGAAAAAACTAATTTAAAACTATTTCAAACATTTAGACAAAACTACATTACTGAGCTACACTTAAAAAGAGAAGATTTAACACAACTTTTTTCAATAGTTATGCCAAAAGTAAAAAATGCTATCAAAATGGGAAATGTAGACTTAGCAGAATTAGAAAAATATAAACCTAAAGAATTAGGTGTTAAAGTGTTTTTAGATTTTGATACAAATGACTATGTAATAGCAGAAGTAAAATTCTGTTATGATGATATTGAATTTAATCCTTTAGATGAAAAACAAAAAATATCTATCTCAAGAAATATGGTAGAAGAAGCAAAAGCTCTAAATGTATTTCATAAAACAGGATTTATGTTTGATATACATAATTTAAGATTTATTTTACCAAATAATGATAAAATATATGAATTTTTATCAAATGATATATATTATTACATGCAAAGATTTGAAGTAATGGTAACAGATAATTTTAAAACAAAACAAATTATCAAACCTAAGATAGGCTCACTTGGAGTGAAAATTGAAAATAATTTATTAGAAATAGATTTTAGTAAAATAGAATTTAATATAAATGAGCTTCAAAATATAATGTCTAAATATAAATTAAAAAAGAAATACCATCGTTTGAAAAATGGTGTATTCTTGGACTTAGAAGATAATAAAGAAATTGACTTTTTTGACAAATTAATTACAGGTATGGATATAGACTATAAAGATTTAAAACAAGGTACAGTAAAACTACCTGTTAATAGAAGTTTATACTTAAATCAATTATTAAAAGGTATAAAAGGAACAGAAGTAATAAAAAATCAAGAATACAAAAATGTTGTTAATAACTTAAACAAAGAAATACTTGAAGATGAATTTATTATACCAAAAGAGCTAAAAGCACAACTTAGATATTATCAAAAAACAGGATTTAATTGGTTAAAAGTACTAGATACATATAAATTTGGAGGGATTTTAGCAGATGACATGGGTCTTGGAAAAACAGTACAAATTTTAGCAGTTATATTAGACTATGTTTCTAAAGAAAAACAAAAAGCAAATGCAAGTATTGTAATTTCGCCAAGTTCTCTTACTCTAAATTGGCTAAATGAAACTTTAAAATTTGTTCCAACTTTAAAAGTTCAGGTAATTAGAGGACCATTATTTGAAAGAAAAAGACAAATTGAACAAATAGATGATTATGATTTAGTTATTACATCATATGACTTATTAAAAAGAGATATTGAGCTATATAAAGATAAAGACTATAATTTTAGATTTGCAATAGCAGATGAAGCTCAATATTTAAAAAATAGTAATACACAAAATGCAAAAGCAATTAAACAAATAAAAGCTGAAACAAGGTTTGCACTAACAGGTACACCAATTGAAAATTCACTATCAGAATTATGGTCTATTTTTGATTTTATAATGCCAGGATATTTATTTAATTATAAAAAATTCAAATCTATATATGAAGGACCTATAGTTAAAGAAAATGACAATAATATTATGCAAAAACTAAAAATGCTAATAGAACCATTTATATTAAGAAGAACAAAAAAAGAAGTTTTAACAGAACTTCCAGAAAAAACAGTTACAGTTTTAAATAATGAAATGGATGAAGAACAACAAAATCTTTATCTAAATTATCTAGCACAGGTAAAAGATGAAGTTGCTGATGAGATAAAACTTAATGGGTTTGAACGAAGTCAGATAAAAATATTAGCAGCTCTAACTAGATTAAGACAAATTTGCTGTCATCCAAAATTATTTATAGAAAACTATAATGGTAAAAGTAGTAAACTAGAACAATGTATAGAAATTGTAGAAGATGCTGTAGAATCAGGACATAAGATATTACTTTTTTCTACATATACATCTATGTTTGAATTAATCGAACAAGAATTAAAAGAGAAAAATATATCATATTTTAAATTAACAGGTAGTACAAAAGTTGATGAAAGGATAAAACTAGTAGATGAATTTAATGAAAATGAAAATATAAAAGTATTTTTAATATCATTAAAAGCAGGAGGAACAGGTTTAAATCTTACAGGAGCAGATATGGTAATCCATTATGATCCATGGTGGAATGTTTCTAGTGAAAATCAAGCTACTGACAGGGCATATAGGATTGGACAAAAAAATAATGTACAAGTATATAAAATGATTACGAAAAATTCAATAGAGGAAAAAATTTATGAATTACAGATGAAAAAGGCTGAACTTGTTGATAATATGCTTGACACAAATGTTACTTTTGTAAATAAGTTATCTAAAGATGAGATTATGAGATTATTTAGTTAGAAAGTGAGGTATCATGGAAAATTATATTAATGTTGTAGGTGGAGGTTTGGCAGGTGCAGAAGCGGCATATCAAATTGCAAAAAGAGGAATAAATGTTAAACTTTATGAAATGAAACCTAAAAAATTTTCTCCTGCTCACAGCAATCCAGATTTAGCAGAAATTGTATGTAGTAATTCTTTTAAATCTAATTTATTAACAAATGCATGTGGACTATTAAAAGAAGAACTAAGAAGATTAGATTCTTTGCTAATAAATATAGCAGATAACACAAAAGTACCTGCAGGACAAGCTTTAGCAGTGGATAGAGAGCAATTTGCAAAAAAGGTCACACAAGAACTTAGTAAAAATGATTTAATTCAAATAATAGAATGTGAAGTTGGAAAAGATATATCAATAAAAAAGATATCAGAAAATGCAATAACAATTATTTGTACAGGTCCACTTACATCAGAACCTTTAGCTAAAGAAATTCAAGAGCTAACAGGTTATGACAAATTATATTTTTATGATGCAGCAGCGCCAATAGTTTTAAAAGACACTATTGATTTTAATATCGCTTTTTATGGAGATAGGTATGTTCAAGAAAAGAAAAAAACTGAGACAATAGAAGAATGGCATAAACGTATAGAATTAAACACAAGTGGAGAACTTGTGGAAAATAGCTATATAAATTTACCTTTTACCAAAGAACAATATGAAGATTTTTATAATGAACTTGTAAATGCAGAGATTGTAACTCTACATGAATTTGAAAAAAATGAGATATTTGAAGGCTGTATGCCAATAGAAATTATGGCTAAAAGAGGGATTGATACTTTACGTTTTGGACCATTAAAACCAGTTGGCTTTGATGACCCAAGAACAGCTAAAAGACCATATGCTGTTGTACAATTAAGGCAAGATGATAAACAAGCAAGTCTATATAATTTAGTAGGATTCCAAACTAATTTGAAATTTGGAGAACAGCAAAGAGTATTTTCTATGATACCAGGATTGCAAAATGCAGAATTTATAAAATATGGTGTTATGCACAGAAATACATATATTAATTCTCCAAATTTATTAGAGGAAACATATAGACTAAAATCAAATAAAAATATATATTTTGGTGGACAAATTACAGGAGTAGAAGGATATGTAGAATCAATATCATCAGGATTAGTTGCAGCATTAAATGCAGTAGAACAATTAAAAAATGAAGAACAATGCAAAAAAATAACATTTTCTGAAAATACCATAATAGGAGCACTAGCAAAATATATATCAACTAAAAATGATAAATTCCAACCAATGAATGCAAATTTTGGAATATTACCAGAGCTTGAAGGAAAGAAAATTAAAGATAAAAAAGAAAGATATATGAAATTAGCTGAAAGGAGTTTATTGGAATTTAAAAACAAATAAAAACCATAAAATACAAAAATTGACATAAAACTATTGCGTTTTGTGTCAATTTTTGGTATAATTATAAGTGAATGGTAAAAGAGAACATAATTAAATATTCATAAAACATGTTTATAAATAAGAAAGGGGGAAGTATGTTAGTAATAAACTAACATATGAAAAACATGGAAAATAATAATATTACATTGGATTCATTTTTAGATAGTTACATAAATGTTCACAAACAACTTGAAGAATTAGGAGGTATAGACAAAGCTTCTAGAATGGATCAATTAAAAAAAGAGATAAAGAAAGCAGAAGAAGAAATTAATAAAATTACAGGAGAAGATGGTAAACAATTAAGTCAAAAAGAGTTTGAAGAAAAATCAAAACCTTTTATGGAAAAAATTAGAGATAATGAAAAAGAAATTAGAGAATATGAAGAACAACAAGAACAATTAAAGGCTGACCCTGAAAAATTAAATAAAATTGAAGAATTAAAACAAGCGAAAAAAAATATAAGAGAAAGTGCAAAAGAATTTAAAAATAATGCTCTTATTGAAAAAAAGAAAGAAATACAACCTAAAAAAGAAGAATTATACAGACTAAAGCAAGAATATCTAAAAATACGAAATGCTGAATTGACAATTCCAAAAGGACCACTAGAGCTAACAAGACCAACAGATTCAAAATATAAGGAATATTTGACTAAAAAAATTGATAAACTTGTGCAAGAAATTGAAACCTTTTATAAAAAGGAATTGAATCCATTAGATAAACAATACACAGAATTTGTAAAAAAATGTGCTAGAATTGGAGGAGAACCAATTCAAAAATCTATAACTCCAGAACAACAAGCAGAAATTGAAAAACAAAGACAAGAATACAATAGAGCATGGGATGAAGCTATTAAAGAAAATGAAAGAAGAGATAGGGAAGCAGCCAGAGGAATAGATATGCAAGATGTTCTAAATCCATCTATGCGTATTCCAGGTGATGAAAATACAGAACTCCCAAAAGATTTAAAAATTACAATTGGAAGAAGTGGAATGTTAGAATATAAAAGTGATTTAGGTGTTAGTGAGTCAATACATAAATGCAAAATACCTAAAAGGGTAATAGAAAAAGCATTAAAAGAAGAAATGAGCTTAGATGACATGAAAGAAATGTTTATTGATGCAGGACTAAAAGTAAAAGACGACGAATTACTAACAAAAATGTTTAATTCTAACAATCTTGATACAGTTGTTCTTAGAAGTATATGTTCAGTAAGAGGTATAGGATTACAAACAAAAGTAAATATACTAAATGAATATATGAGAGATTGTTTAAAAGCACAAAATGATTTAGCTGAAAATAAATGCAATATTGTATATGACAAAGATGATTTATCAAAATCAATAAGATTAGATAAAGCTCAAATAGATAAATTTATAGAAAATGCAGATAAAGCAAAAGACTTAGGAATAGCTACTACTCATGGTGAATATGAACCAAGAGGATTTGCAAAATTCTGGAATGGAACAGTAAGACGTGTAACTTCATTCTTTACAGGAAAATTAGCTATAGGACCATCACCAGAGGAAAAAGAAGAGGATAGAGCAGATGAACAAGAGCCACCAGTATCAGGAGACGATGAAAGACAACGTTTCATGGATGACATAGATGCTAGAGGAGATGTAGAAGACGAACAAGAGCATGAAAACGAACCAGAACAAATTCCTGAACAACCAGAACAAACTACAGATAATGAAGGTAGATAAAATTATAAATTTAAATAAAGATAAAAACTTGGAAAAATATCCAAGTTTTTATTGACTTTAGGGCATAAACATGATACAATATAAAACGCTATGAGGATTTTGAAAAAATTTCAAAAACTGTAAATCCCTAGCGATTTATTGCTTTTAACTACAAATATTTCTGTTATATTACAGAACAAATAAAATCTTAGGAATAAAAGCAATACAAAAAATAAAAAACAGGAGGTGAAATTTAAGTGCCAACAATTAATCAATTAGTAAGAAAAGGAAGAAAAACAGGAGTAACAAAATCAACTGCACCAGCTTTACAACATGGATATAACTCAAAAAATAAAAGGTTAACAAATAACAGAGCTCCACAAAAAAGAGGAGTATGTACAGTTGTAAAAACAGTTACACCTAAAAAGCCAAACTCAGCTTTAAGAAAAGTAGCCAGAGTAAGACTTTCAAATGGTTATGAAGTTACATCTTATATCCCAGGTATAGGACATAACCTACAAGAACACAGTGTTGTTCTAATAAGAGGTGGTAGGGTAAAAGACCTTCCAGGTGTTAGATACCATATTATCAGAGGAACATTAGATACAGCAGGAGTTAAGGATAGAATGCAGGCTCGTTCCAAATATGGTGCCAAAAAACCTAAATAGGGGGAGGCGTCTAAAAGCAGCAATCTGCACATTTTCGCTGCTCATCGCAAACCTCAACATACAAGATAGAGTGCTTTTTAATTCTTACTAAACTTAAGGTACTTAAATTTAGAATAGATTATATAAGCACTATGCGGGAAAGTTTTGCTTTCCAGAGTAACTTTGGTATTTTAGATAAATACCTATTTTATGGAAAAGGAGTGAAGAATAGTGCCAAGAAGAGGATTTATAGCAAAAAGAGATGTATTACCAGATCCAATTTATAATAGTAAAGTTGTTACTAAATTAGTAAATAATATTATGATTGATGGTAAAAAATCAGTTGCTCAAAAAATAGTTTATGATGCTTTTGATATCATAAAAGAAAAAGAAGGTAAAAACCCTCTAGAAGTTTTTGAAGCAGCTCTTGAAAATGTAATGCCAGTTCTTGAAGTAAAAGCTAGAAGAGTTGGTGGAGCAACATATCAAGTTCCACTTGAAATTAGACCAGAAAGAAGACAAACTCTAGGTCTAAGATGGCTTGTTACTTATGCTAGAAACAGACATGAAAAAACAATGGCTGAAAAATTAGCAAATGAAATCATGGATGCCGTAGCAGGAAATGGTGGAGCATTTAAGAAAAAAGAAGATACACATAAAATGGCAGAAGCGAACAAGGCTTTTGCACATTACAAATGGTAGAATTTTAATTAAAAGCAGCAATCTGCACATTTTCGTCGGCCACCGCAAACCTCAACATACAGTGAGTATAGTTTCGTCTTGCGGCGACCAACAAAAATGCACATCTCACTACTTTTAATCAAAATTAAAAAGGAGTGGATTAAAAGCAGCAATCTGCACATTTTCGCCGGCCGCCGCAAACCTCAACATACAATGAGTATAGTTTCGTCTTGTGGCGACCAACAAAAATGCACATCTCACTACTTTTAATCAAAATTAAAGAGATGTAGATTAAAAGCATAGGAAAATGAAGGGAGGAAAAATAAAAATGGCAGGAAGAGCTTATCCGTTAGAGAGAACAAGAAATATAGGAATAATGGCTCATATAGATGCAGGTAAAACAACAACTACTGAAAGAATTTTATTTTATACAGGTAAAACACATAAAATAGGAGAGGTTCATGAAGGTGCCGCAACTATGGATTGGATGGAACAAGAACAAGAAAGAGGTATTACTATTACTTCTGCTGCAACAACTTGTTTCTGGAATGATAATAGAATTAATATTATTGATACTCCAGGTCACGTTGACTTTACTGTTGAAGTTCAAAGATCTCTTAGAGTTCTTGATGGAGCTGTTACAGTTTTAGCTGCAAAAGGTGGTGTACAACCACAAACAGAAACAGTTTGGAGACAAGCTGATAAATATCAAGTTCCAAGAATGGTATATGTTAATAAAATGGATATTACTGGAGCTAATTTTATGCTTTGTGTTGATCAATTGAGAAATAGATTAAAAGCTAATGCGGTTCCAATCCAATTACCTATTGGTTCAGAAGATCAATTCAAAGGTATTGTTGACTTAATTAAAATGAAAGCTTTTGTTCATAAAGATGATTTAGGTAAAGAAATTGAGGAAACAGAAATACCAGATGATTTAAAAGCAGATGCAGAAAAATTTAGAAATCAAATGATTGAAGCAGTTGCAGATCAAGATGAAGAATTAATGATGAAATACCTAGATGGTGAAGAACTTACAGAGGAAGAAATCAAAAAAGGTTTAAGAGTTGGTACAATAGCTAATAAAATTGTTCCAGTTACATGTGGTTCTTCATATAAAAATAAAGGTGTTCAAGAATTATTAAATGCAATAGTTGATTTTATGCCTTCACCATTAGATATACCACATATTAAAGGTGAATTACTAGATGGAACAGAAACAGAAGCTAAAACTTCTGATTCAGAACCATTTGCAGCATTAGCATTTAAAATTGCAACAGACCCATTTGTTGGAAAATTATGTTTCTTTAGAGTATATTCTGGAACTTTAGAATCTGGTTCAACAGTTCTAAATTCTAGTAAAGACAAAAAAGAAAGAGTTGGAAGAATTCTTCAAATGCACTCAAATCATAGAGAAGATATAGATAAAGTATATGCTGGAGATATAGCTGCAGCTGTTGGACTAAAAGATGTTACAACTGGTAATACTCTTTGTGATCCAAATCACCCAATTATACTTGAATCTATGGAATTCCCAGAACCAGTTATTGATATTGCTATTGAACCAAAAGACAAAGCAGCTCAAGAAAAAATGGGAATTGCACTTGCAAAACTTGCTGAAGAAGATCCAACATTTAGAGCATATACAAATCAAGAAACAGGACAAACAATTATAGCAGGTATGGGTGAATTACACCTAGATATCATTGTTGATAGATTAAAAAGAGAATTTAAAGTTGAATGTAATGTAGGTAAACCACAAGTTGCATACAAAGAAACAATTAGAAATAAAGTAAAAGTTCAAGGAAAATTCATACGTCAATCAGGTGGTAAAGGACAATATGGTGATGTTTGGTTTGAAATGGAACCATTAGAACCAGGTAAAGGAATTGAATTTGAAAGTAAAATCGTTGGTGGAGCTGTTCCTAAAGAATATATAAAACCAATTGAACAAGGAATGAGAGAAGCCGCAGAAAGTGGTGTATTAGCAGGATATCCTGTTATAGATTTCAAAGTTTCTTTAGTTGATGGTTCATACCATGAAGTCGATTCTTCAGAAATGGCATTCAAAATTGCAGCATCAATGGCATTTAAAGAAGGATGTAAACAAGCAAAATCAGTTATCCTTGAACCAATCATGAAAGTTGAAATTACTGTTCCAGAAGAATACATGGGAGACGTTATTGGAGATATTAATTCAAGACGTGGAAGAATGGAAGGAATGGACAGTGATGATGGAATGCAAGAAATTCATACATTTGTACCACTTTCAGAAATGTTTGGATATGCAACAGATTTACGTTCAAAAACACAAGGTAGAGGAACATACTCTATGGAACCTTCTCATTATGAAGAAGTTCCAAAATCAGTTCTTGACCAAATAGTTGCATCAAGAGCAAAAAAGGAAAACTAAAAAATATTTAACAAAAAGCTTGATTTTTTAGTATAAATGTTATAAAATGCATATACAAAATATTGTTATTAAATTTAAAAATATAAAGCCAGAATGTTAAGCATTCAAAGGCAAAATTAATAAGGAGGAATTTAAAATGGCAAAAGCAAAGTTTGAAAGAACAAAGCCACACGTTAACATTGGTACAATCGGACACGTTGACCATGGAAAAACAACAACAACAGCAGCAATCACAAAATATTTAGGATTATTAGGAAAAGCTCAATATGAAGCTTATGACTCAATTGATAGTGCTCCAGAAGAAAAAGCAAGAGGAATCACAATCAACACAGCACACGTAGAATATGAAACAGATAAAAGACACTATGCACACGTTGACTGCCCAGGACATGCTGACTATGTTAAAAACATGATTACAGGTGCAGCTCAAATGGATGGAGCTATCTTAGTTGTATCTGCAGCAGATGGTCCAATGCCACAAACAAGAGAACATATCCTACTTGCTAGACAAGTTGGTGTTCAATATATAGTTGTTTACCTAAACAAATGTGATATGGTAGATGATCCAGAACTATTAGAACTAGTAGAAATGGAAGTTAGAGATCTATTAAGTGAATATGGTTTCCCAGGAGATGATATTCCAATCGTTAAAGGTTCATCACTACAAGTACTAGAAAGTTCATCTACAAATCCAGATGATGAAGTATACAAACCAATGAAAGAATTAATGGATGCAGTTGATAGTTATATCCCAACACCAGAAAGACCAATTGATCAACCATTCTTAATGCCAGTTGAAGACGTATTCACAATTACAGGACGTGGAACAGTTGCAACAGGTAGAGTAGAAAGAGGTCAAGTAAAATTACAAGACGAAGTTGAAATTATCGGTCTTACAACAGAAAGAAGGAAAACAGTTGTTACAGGTGTTGAAATGTTCAGAAAATTATTAGACCAAGCAGAAGCAGGAGACAACATTGGTGTTCTATTAAGAGGTATTGATAGAAAAGACATCGAAAGAGGTCAAGTTCTATGTAAACCAGGAACAATCAATCCACATACAAAATTCACTTCAGAAGTTTATGTATTAACAAAGGATGAAGGTGGAAGACATACTCCATTCTTTAACGGATACAGACCACAATTCTATTTCAGAACAACTGACGTTACAGGTGTTATTGAATTAGCTGCTGGAACAGAAATGGTTATGCCAGGTGATAATGTTTCAATGACAATCGAATTAATTACACCAATCGCTATCGAAAAAGGACTAAGATTCGCTATTCGTGAAGGTGGTAGAACCGTTGGCTCAGGTGTAGTTGCTGAAATATTAGCATAGAAAATATAAAAAGCAAGGTTTAAAAAAATAGACCTTGTTTTTTTATGGTATAAATAATAAAATATCTAAATAAATGATATCCAAATTGTTTTTATATATTTTTATAAGAAGTTTTAAAAATTACTTGCTTTTTTCTATAAACCATAATAAAATATATATATTGAAAATATAATAGAATAGACAAAGCTTAGGAGGAAATTTAATGAAAATAATGTTAGATGCAATGGGCGGAGATAATGCACCAGATGCAAATATAAAAGGAGCAGTAAGTGCAATCGAAAAAATAAAAGCAGAAGTGGTTTTAATAGGAAAAGAAGAAGTTATAAGAAACAAAATAAAAGAATTTTATGGTAAAGAGATGGAAGAGATTTCTGATAGGCTTAAAATAAAAAATGCAACAGAAACAATAGAAATGGAAGATATACCAACACAAGCAATTAAACATAAAAAAGATTCTTCAATGGTTGTTGGGTTCAAAATGCTAAAAGAAGATGAAGGTGATGTTTTCATATCAGCTGGTAATTCAGGAGCTTTATTAACAGGAGCAACATTAATTGTTGGTAGAATAAAAGGTATAGATAGACCAGCTCTTGCAGGAATTTTACCAGCATATCACAGTAGATTAGTCCTAATAGATGCAGGTTCTAATACAAATTGTAAACCAATCAATCTATTACAATTTGCACAAATGTCATCAATATATATACGAAATACATTTAATGTTGAAAATCCGGCAATTGGATTATTAAATATAGGAACAGAAGAAACAAAAGGAAATGAACTAGTACGAGAGAGCTATAATCTATTAAAAGAAAAATCAAAAGAATTAGGTATCAATTTTATAGGAAATGTAGAAGGAAGAGATGCATTCTCAGGTAAAGTAGATGCTATTGTTACAGATGGTTTTACAGGAAATGTATTTTTAAAAACAACAGAAGGTTTAGGAAAATTAGTTAAAGCCTCATTAACAGAAAGTTTAAAAAAGAATATCTTATCAAAAATATGTGCTGTACCTACACTTCCTGCAATAAATAGATTCAGCAAAATGTTAGACTATAAATCATATGGAGGAGCACTATTTCTAGGAGTAAAAAAACCTGTAGTAAAAGCACATGGAAGTAGTGATGAATTATTATTCAAATATACTATAATACAAGCCGAGCAATTTGTAGAAAATAAAGCAGTAGAAAAGATGATACATGAATTTGAAAAACCAGTGATATCTGACTAGGAAGTATAAAAATAAAAATATTTTAAAAATATACTTGACAAATTTATAAACATATAATATAAAGGTAGTGTAATAATGAAATAATCAAATGAATATATCATTTGCAAACTTGAGAGGAGGTGAACTCGAGGATGAGTTCAGAAGAAATTTTAGAAAAAGTAAAAGGAATTATTATCGAACAATTAGGTGTAACAGATACAGCTGTTACTACAGAGGCATCTTTTATAGATGACCTTGGAGCAGATTCACTAGACATAGTTGAATTAGTTATGGCTATTGAAGAGGAATTTGACATAGAAATTCCTGATAGTGATGCAGAAAAAGTTGTAACAGTAGGAGATGTAGTAGATTACATAAAAGAAAATGTACAATAAAAAAATTCCAGCTTTAATAATTAATTAAGGCTGGTTTTTTTTATTACGTAGGAAAAATCGCTAGATTTTTCTGAAGTAACAAGGTAAAGTTTCTTTGATTTATGCGGTTACGAAGCCACTTTTCTTATAATAAATTATAAAAATAATTTTTGTAATTAATAAAAAATTCTGATAAATAATCTAGAGTAGATTTATGTAATATATCATTTTCTACTAATATATCACATGTAGCAATAATATTATCGTCTATTTTTGTGTTTATTTGCCCAATAGAAGAATTTTTATATATAGGAGCAGTTAGATATTGACTACAGTTAATATCTATATTTATTTTTGAAATATTATCACTGTGAGTGAGTATAATTTTATCTTTTAAATCATTAATTTTAATATTAACATTATTTGAACAACCTTTTTCAATGAAAAAATTATCTAAATTAGATTGCTTCCATTCTTCAAAATTCTTAATAATCAAATCTTCAATATTAACAGGCTTGAAATTTTGAAAAGTATATTCTATTAATTTAATACTATCTTTAGTTCTAAAACTTTTAGTATCTGCACCTAAAACAACACAAATTATATCAATATCATTTCTTTTACAACAACTAACTAGACAACGATTAGCACCATTAGTAAATCCAGTTTTTATACCATAAACACCATTTACATTACCCAATAATTCATTTGTATTTGAAATATTTTGATTCTTTCCATTAATAGTAACAGTATATGACTTTGTAGCAACAATACTCGCAAAAGTTTTATTATTTAATGCATAATTAGAAAGTAAAGCAAGCTCAAAAGCAGTAGTATAGTGATTTTCATTATCTAAACCATGAGGTGTTTCAAAATGAGTATTTTTCAAACCTAAATCAGCAGCTTTTTGATTCATTAATTCAGAAAATCCCTTTATACTACCGCCGGCATATTCAGCAAGAAGAACAGCACAATCATTACCTGATTTAAGCATCAAACCATAAAGTAAATCATGTATAGTTATTTTATCACCTGTTTTTAAACCTAACCTAGAACCACCAACACTTGCTGCAGCTTTTGAAACTTCTATGGTATCAGATAAATTACAATTTTCAATAATAACAATAGCAGTCATAATTTTAGTAGTAGAAGCCATTTTTCTTATCTGATTTTCATTTTTGCCAATTAAAATATTATTGGTTTTTCTATCTAAAACAACATATGCTCTAGAATTTATAGAAAGACTATCTATAGATTTGGAAGATGCACTTGTTTCAATACTTTCACTTTTAAAGTTATATTCTTCAGAATTATCAATATCATCTGCATAACTTATCTGAAAGAAAACCAAATTAGTAAATAACAAAATTAAAAGAACTTTTTTAAAAAATTTTTTTATCATAATTAACCCTCTTTTATATCATATAGAAAAAAATTATTAAATATGACATTAAAAAAAATTAACTAATGATTATTTAAAATAATCTACGGAAATCCATAAAAAATGTAGAAAATTCACATAAAATCTTGATTTTGTTACAAAAATGTAATATAATTGTAATATGGGAGAAAAAAATAAAATATGATTGCTAAGATAACCTTCCCTAAAAGAAAAAAACATGATAAAAAATCTGAAAAAAAATTGGTAATTTTAGCTATTGACTTAATAAAAAAAAGTTGTAAAATATAAATAACGAATTATTAAAGGAGAGAAAGAAATGAAAACGAAAAAATTAAAATTATTTGTAGCATTTTTTGTAATTATGGTTACATTATTATTTATTCCAAAATATGCTAAAGCATCTACTCCAACTGAGTTGTATCTTGGAATTAATGAGTTTAGAAAAAATACAACTCCAGCTGATATGGCATATGGAATTAATAATCCACTGAAGAACGGAGACGAACATAATATTGTAGGAGCTAAAATATGGAAGCTTGTACAATATGATGATGCATCAAGTGTAGAAATTGTTCCGGGTAAAACATTTTATTGTGTAAGAGCAGGTGTTGGTTTCTCAGATACAAAATTAAAAGAAACATATGATGTAAAATTTAATTTAAAAAATGAACAAGATTTAGTTTTACTAAACAGCCGAAATAAAGATTATATAAAATCACTTGTCAATAAAGAAACTGGAGCATATTATAATATTTTAGCATTAGCAGATTTATTATATATACCAGGTGTATCACCAGAAAGTTATAAACAAAATATAAAACAAGTTGTTAATCCAATTGGTGAATTTGAAGAAGATTTAACAGATGATGATATAGATGCTGTTCAGCAAGCAGCAATTTGGTATTTTACAAACTCTGATCAAGAAGTTTTCAATCAATTAGATGATGGGGATGCACAAAATCCAGTAAAAGACTGGCTATATTATAGATTAAATAATGATCAAGCAAATGCATATAGTGACTATAAAGCATTTACAGATTTGGATAATGAACCTTCATCAATAGTTGGTAGTGATGCATATAGTAATAAACCAGCAGAACAAAGAAATGAACAAGCAAAAAAATGGTATAAATATTTAATAGATACAGCAAAAGCAAATGCTAGTAAATATAAAGATGGTAGTATAGTATCAAACACAGAAATTTCATTATACTTAAAATCAAATCCAAGTAATTCAGCTGACCCAAAAGAAAATGAACAACCAGTTATAGAAATTACAAAACAAAAAACATTTGACTTAGCATTAAGAAAAAGTATAATAAAAGTTGGTGAAAAAACACTATCAGGAGATGAATTAAGAATACCAGAAATTGACCCAAGTACAATAGCAACAACAGAAACAGCAACATATAAA
Organism: uncultured Clostridia bacterium; assembly: GCA_947628775.1. Taxonomy (GTDB): domain Bacteria; phylum Bacillota; class Clostridia; order TANB77; family CAG-508; genus CAG-269. Next base: position 12,762 of record CANRBI010000010.1, on the reverse strand, counting down.
CACAGAAAAGATCCTGTACCAGTAAAAATAGGTGATGAAGTAGTATATCAAATAAGAATATATAATGAAGGAGAAAAACCAGGTAGAGCAACAATTATAAAAGATCAATTACCAACAGGTTTAAAATACAAAACAATTAATACAGAAGGATTTACAGCACAATCAGATTCTAATAATGTAGTAACAATAACAAGAACTGACAAAACAGATACAACAAAAGACCTTGCAGCATATACTTCAGGTCAACCAGCTTCTGAAGTAATTGAAATAGTATGTGAAGTAACAAACGAAGCTACAGCTGGAATAGTTTTAACAAATATAGCATGGATAGCAGAAGAAATAGATACAGAAGCAGGTATAACAATAACAACACAAGAAGGAGCAGATAGAGACTCTGAACCATCAAATGCACCAAATAAAACACAACAAGAATTACCATCATATAAAGGATCAGCAACAGATACAGATTTATCAGTTAAAAAATATTATCCAGGTGAGCAAGATGATGATGACTTTGAAAAATTAATAATAGAGGTAGGAGATTTTGATTTAAGATTAATCAAATCAGTAGCAGAAGTAAATGATAAAGAATATGAAAGACTAAAAGGTGTAGATGTTTCTAAATTAAATACAGTTGTAGATGGTAAAAAAGTTACAACAGCAGATTATGATATGGATAAAAGTACTGTACCAATAAAAACAGGAGATATAGTAAAATACAGAATCCGTGTATATAATGAAGGTGAAGAAGACGGATATGCAGCTGAAATTTCAGAAAATATACCAGAAGGGCTAGAATTTATAACTTCATCAATAATAAATGAAGATGAAATTAATAGTTCTGAAGTATTAACAGCTAAAGAAAAAGAAGCAATTTTATATAATAGATTAGTATGGGATCAACAAGAAAAATCAACAACAGGAAAAATAAATGTGGTTAAATCAACATATTTAGCTAAAGGAAAAGGGTTAGAGCTAGAACAAGCAAATCCAACAGCTAACCTAATAAAAGCATTTAATAGTGAAAAAGGATATTTAGACACACCAACTGAAAAGAACCCTGACTATAGAGATATATATGTATATATGAGAGTTATATCTACAGATGTTAATACAGCTCCAATAAAAAATATAGCATCAATTTCAAATGACACAGATGCAAATGGAGGAGATGTAACAGATAGAGATTCTCAACCAGAAAGTAAACCAGAAGAAGAACCAGATCGCGAATATGAAGATGATGAAGACTATGATAATGTTATACTACAAGGATTTGACTTAGCACTTAGAAAATTTGTATATGCAGTAAATGATACAGAAGTATTTGCAGAAAGTGATACATTAGTGCCATCAAGAGCACCAAAATATGATACAACTAAACTAGATACAATAGGAGATGATGGAAATTTAATCACAACAGCAGAATATAATCATACAAAAGAGCCACTAGTGATAGATCCAGATAGTTATATTATATATACAATAAGAGTATATAATGAAGGAGATATTGCAGGATATGCTTCAGAAATTACAGACTACTTGCCAGAAGGACTAGAATTTGTAGATGGAGAATTTAACCAAGATTATGAATGGGTTTATGATGAGGCTACAAGAACTATTAAATCAACATTCTTAAATAATACATTAATAGAAGGTAAAAAAGCAAGAACAGAAACTGATACAGAGGGAGTAGGACCATATGTATTAAATTATAAAGATATACAAATTATGTGTAAACTAAGCAGTAGTGTAAAAACTAACCAAATACAAACAAACATAGCTGAAATTTCTGAATCAAAAAATGACGAAAATATTCCAGACAGAGATTCTACAGAAGACAATGTAAATCCTCAAGAAGAAGATGACCCTACAAACAAAGAAGATGATGACAATTTTGAAAAAGTAGTAATTAGACCATTTGATTTAGCACTTAGAAAATTTATTACACAAGTAGAAAATGAAAAAGTTGATACACGTATACCACAAGTAAAATATGATCCAAATACAGAAAAGAAATTTACATATGAACATTCAAAAGATCCAGTAGATGTTGTAACAGGAAATACAGTTGTATATACAATAAGAGTATTTAATGAAGGAGCAAGAGATGGATATGCAGCTGAAGTAAAAGATGACATACCATCAGGATTAAAATTCTTACCAGATAATGAAATAAATCAAGAATACAGATGGGTAATGTATGATGAAAGTGGAAAAGAAACAACAAATGTTGATGACGCAGCTTATATAAAAACAGATTATCTATCATTAGAACAAGGTGAAGAAAGAAAAGAAGATGAAGAGGATGAAAATCCAAACTTATTAAAAGCATTTAATGAAGATGAAGAAATATCTGAAACAAATCCAGATAACAGAGATGTAGAAGTTGCATTTGAAGTTGTAGAACCAGGTTCATCTGATAATGTCATAGTAAATAATGCAAAAATATCAAAAGAAACTGATAAAAATGGTGATGAAGTAGAAGATGATGACTCTACACCAGATGAATGGAATGACGGAGATGACGATCAAGATAAAGAATATGTAAAAATAAACTACTTTGACTTAGCACTAAAAAAACAAGTAACACAAGCAATAGTAATAGAAAATGGAAAACAAACAGTAACACAAACAGGATATACAGCAGATCAAGACACAGAACCAATAGTAAAAGTAGATTTAAACCGTAAAAACTTAAATTCTGTAACAGTTAAATTTAGATATTCAATAAGAGTAACAAACCAAGGAGATATTGCAGGATATGCTAAAGAGATTACAGATTATATACCACAAGGACTTAAATTTGTACCAGAAGATAATCCAGGATGGACACAAGCAGGAGAAAATGTTGTTACAACAACACTATTAGCAGATACATTACTAGAACCAGGACAAAGTGCAGATGTAGAAATACTACTTACATGGATTAATGGAAGTGATAACTTTGGACTAAAAACAAACACAGCAGAGATTTCAAAAGACTATAATGACAAAGGAGCACCAGATAGAGATTCAACACCAGGAAATAAAACACCAGGAGAAGATGACATAGATGATGCACCAATAATGCTTTCAATAAAAACAGGTATATTTGGACAACCAAAAATATATGTAATTTTAGGAACAATTATATTATCATCAATGGCAGGAGGAATATTCTTAATTAAAAGATATGTAATGTAAAAAATAGCTAAGCCTTAATGTATATTTGCATTAAGGCTTTTAAATTTTTTAAATTAAAAATGTTTACAATTAAGGTCTACTATGATATAATTTTCTTGAAGATTAGTAAATGAGGTGTGAGTATGAATCAAATATTATCTACTGGAGATAATTCAAAAAAGAAAAACGAAAAAAGTCAAAAGCAAAAATCAAACTATAAATCTATTAATTACCAATATACAGGTAATTCAGGTAATATTTCATCTGTTATACGTGTATTTGGAATATTGCTTATTGTTTTTGGAATATGTATGATAGGAGGAGCATCTTATGGTTTATACAATTCTATGAATCAACAAGTTACAACAGTAAATGTTCAGGAAAAACCTGTTATTTCTGTAAAAAAAGTAGAAGGTAATAATAAAATGTTATTATTAAATGCTACTAGTGAAATAGGAATGGAAGAAGTAGTATATCAATGGGATAACCAAGAACAAGTAACTTTAAATGGAAATGGTGGAAAATATATACAACAAAAGATTCAAATACCAACAGGAACAAATAATTTAACAATTACAGCTACTGATATACAAGGAAACGAAAATACTTATACTCAGCAATATATATTAGAAGGAAAAACTTCTTTACAAGCAGCAGATAATGGAAAAATACAAATATTATACAAAGGAAATATTGATGAAATATCATATATAACATATCGTTGGGACGATGAAACTGAACAAACTATCACACAAGAACAATTAATAGAAGCAGAGCAAAATCTTCAAAATGAAGAAATGCAAAATACAGATAATCAAGAAACAGATGAAAATTCCTCAAATGAAGAATCATCAAACAATAACCAACAAAATGAAGAATCACATGTAATTTATGAAATAGATGCTATAGGAGGAAGACATACATTAACAGTTGTTGTAGTTGATAATGAAAATAATACTGAAACATACACACAAAAAACTAATGGAGTATCAATACCAAAAGCAGAAATATCAGTAAATGATGAACAAACTGCATTTGTAATATCACTTACAGATGATATAGAATTACAAGAAGTTATTATAACTATAAACAATGCTAATTATCAAAATCAAAAATTTGGTCAAAAATTAACAGGAAAGGAATTCTCTTTTGAAATACCACTAGCACAAGGAGATAATACTATGCAAGTAGAAGTAATAAACTCAGATGGTCAATCAGTAAAAAGAGATATTGCATTTACAAAACAGTAAAAGGTAGGAAAAATTTTGGAATATAAATTATTTGATTTATTAACATATTTTGTTATTTATTCTTGTGCAGGATGGATTATGGAATCTATTTATAGAAGTGTAAGTGAAAAAAAGTTAATAAATACAGGCTTTCTTAAAGGACCATATTGTCCTATTTACGGAATTGGAGCAATTATTATTTATGTATTCTTAAGTAGATTTAAAGGAAATATATTGCTCCTTTTTGTAATGTCATGTATTATATTAAGTATATGGGAATATATAGTTGGATTTATTTTAGAAAAAGCATTTCATACAAAATATTGGGACTATTCAGACCACAAATTTAATATAAAAGGCAGAATATGTCTATTAAATAGCCTTTATTGGGGAATATTAGCAGTTATCTTTATTCACTTCATATGCCCATTTGTATCAGAAAAAATCCAAGCGATAGACAGTATATATTTAACTATTGTTATTTATTTTATATTAGTTATAATGCTTATAGATGCAATCACAACAATTATAAACATTAAATCTTTACAAAAAACACTAGAAAAAATAGAAAAATTGAATTTACAAATTAAAGACAAACTAGAAGAAATCAAAACAATAGGTAAAGAAAAAGCAAGAAATGAAATTACAGATAATATTCAAAATGTTATTGACAAACTAGATGCTAAGAAAATGCGCATTTTACGAAAAATATATAAAGACGTATATCGTTTAAAAAAGGCTTTCCCAGCAATTAATACTAAGGAAATAACAGAAATATTAAATAAGAAAATTGAAACAATAAAAAAAGATAAAAATTAATAATGAAGAAAAGGGGAATAGGGGGTTATGGTACAGGAAATCTATATAATTGATGATGATGATTCATCAATACTTGTTTTTAATGAATTATTTAAAAATGACAAAGATTATAAATTTATAAGTGTTAAGTCACATATGATAGATGTAGCTTTAAAAAACATACCATCTCTTATTGTAATTAATGAAGATGCAATAGAGGTAGATACAATTGATTTATGTAAAAAAATAAGAAGTGATGATGATAATAGTATAACACCAGTTATTGTAGTATCATCAAATGCTGATGCAAAACATAGAGTTGAAATTTTAAGTACAGCAATAGAATATTATATAAAAAAGCCAGTTAATGAGAAATATTTATATCATACAGTTAAGAATTTGATCAGACTATTAACTATAAATAGGCGTATTAGTCCACTTACAGGATTACCAGGAAATGTACAAATTCATGCAGAATTAAAAAAGCGTCTAGCAAATAAAGAATCATTTTCAGTATTATATTTAGACCTAGATAATTTCAAAGCATATAATGATGTATATGGATTTTTAAAAGGAGATGAAATAATAAAATTCACAGCAGAAATAATCCTAAATTGTGTACATGAATATATGCCAGAAGAAAGTTTTGTAGGACATATAGGAGGAGACGACTTTGTAGCAATAGTACCTACATTAAGTTGTGACAAACTATGTCAAAATATAATAGCAAATTTTGATTCAAGAGTCCAAAAATTTTTCACACCAGCAGACATAGAAAAAGGATATATAGAAGTAGCAAACCGAAAAGGAATAATAGAACAATTTCCACTAACCGCAATATCAATAGGAGTAGTTACAGCTGAAGCCAACAGATTCTACAACATGCTAGAAATAGGCGAAGTCGGAGCCCAAGTAAAACACGCCGCAAAATCAGTAATAGGAAGCAGCTACACAATAGACCGAAGATATTGGCATGATAGATAAAATAATGAATATAAATAATTGTTTATAAAACTCAAATAAAATCATAAAATAAAAAACATCTCATATTATATAATAAAATATTTAATATGAGGTGTTTTTTATGTTTGTCATGAATAGAAAAAGATTAAGTATAATGATTTTAGTTATTTTTATAGGAATATTTACATTTTCATATCGTACAACAGAAAGAGAAATAGAAAGAGATGAACCAGTTACTGCAACACCTGTATCTAATAAAACAGTGATTTTAGATGCAGGTCATCGGAAAACCAGATGAAGGAGCAGAAAGTTCAAATGGAATAACAGAAGCGGAAACTAATTTAAAAATTACTTTAAAGATACAAAAATTATTAGAGCAAAGTGGATGTACAGTAATATTAACAAGATCTGATGAAAATGCAATTTACAGTTTAGATTCAAATACACTAAGAGAAAAAAAGATCTCAGACATTCATAACAGAGTACAAATAGGTAATAGCTCCTCAGCAGATATATTTGTATCAATACATCTAAATAAAATACCACAAACTCAATATTCAGGGTGGCAATGTTTTTACCAAAGCAAAAGTGAAGATAGCCAAAAACTTGCAAAAAGCTTACAAAAAAATCTAAACACAGCTATTCAAAAAGAAAACAAAAGAGTAGCAATGAAACTAGATAATGTATATATAGTAAAAAATGTTGAAATACCATTATCAATAGTAGAATGCGGTTTTTTATCAAATCCACAAGAAGAAAAAGATTTACTAGATGATACCTATCAAGATAAATTAGCTTGGGGAATATACAATGGAATTATAGAATATTTTAATAATTGAAAAGTTTATGTGATTAGATAATGGGGAGGTTTTTAATATGTTTTTAGTATTTAACAAAGACAAAATATATACATATGGTATATCAATTATAACTGTAATATTACTATTTTGTGTTGCAAATATGATGTTAACAGAAGAAGATGAATCACTTATAACATCTGTGACAACAAATGCAATTAACTCTACCAATATAACCAATGCCGTAAATGCAACTAACTCCACCAATGCAACGAATGCAACCAATGTAACAAATATGACAAACTCAACAAATATAACAAATGCTACAAATACAACAAACTCAACTAATACAACGAATACAACAAATATAACAAATTCCACAAATACAACAAATAACAATGTAAGCAAAATGAATAGCATTACCAATAATGTAAATAACACAAAAGATTTATAAAAAAATATAAGTGTATAAATTTTCCAAAAATGCAAATACTTGAATAAGGGGTTTTTGTTTATGACATTTCTTGGTATTATTTCTACACAAAAAGATTTTGAATTAATTAAATCAGAAATACTAAAATCTATACAAAATGTTGAAGTCATACTAATTAATAAAAAAAATATTAATAATCTTCAAAATGTAAGATTTGAAGCACTTATTATAAATGATGAAATATCTAAAAACAGTCAATTTATTCAAAGCTTAGAAAATCTATGTAAAAACTTAAAATACTTTATAATCAATTCAGATAAAAATAAATATATTAATAAATTTAATGGTAATTTTTTGCATGTTATAACATATGGACTTAATCATAAATGTACTCTCACAGCTTCAAGCATTAGTGAAGATAACATTATTATAGCTTTACAAAGAGATTTTTTAGATAAATATGGTAATTTAATGGAAATGGGAGAAATTAAAATTAATAAAATAAAAAATCTAGATGTATATGGAAATATGGCGATATTTACTGCAAAACTTATGTATAACAAAGATACAAAAATATAAATTATACAAATATGTAAAATATAATTCCTTATAAAAAAATACAATTATTTAGGAAAAAATTACAAAAATTTCACAAATTTAACTTTTTATGTAGACAAAACCAAAAAAATGTTGTATAATATAAAATGTAAACTTACATACGAGATTAATTATACAATTGAAAAATAAAAAAAATAGGGAGGAAAAAAAATTGGATACGAATTATTTAGAAAGCAACTATTTAACATTAGTTGGAAAAGTTACAGGAGAAAAAAAATTTAGTCACGAAATATATGGGGAGAGTTTTTATACATTTACACTAAGTATTGAACGTTTAAGTGGAAATGCAGATATGATTCCTATTACAGTTTCAGAAAGACTAATAAATGATGAAATGTTACAAGAAGGTAAAAAATTACTAGTAAAAGGACAATTCCGTTCTTATAACAGCTATGAAAATGAACGAAACAAATTAATATTAACAGTATTTGCAAAAGACATTATAGAACTTGAAGAAGAACAAGAAGAAAACGAAATTGCAAAAAAAGACATGGTTACAAACGAAGTAGTACTAGTAGGATATATATGCAAAAAGCCAATTTATCGTCAAACACCATTTGGTAGAGAAATAGCAGATTTATTATTAGCTGTTAACAGAGCATATAACAAATCTGATTATATCCCAAGTATAGCATGGGGAAGAAATGCAAGATTTTCTCAAACTCTAGAAGTAGGAACTAAAGTAAAAGTCGTAGGTAGAGTACAATCTAGAACATATGAGAAAAAACATGAAGATGGTTCAGTAGAAATGAAAGTAGCTTACGAAGTATCTATAGGAAGTCTAGAAGTAATTGAAGAAAATGATGTAGACAAAGTAGATGAAAATATTGAGGAAAATCAGGAAGCTGTATAAATAAAATATAAAAAAATCCAGAAAAACTTAATTTTTCTGGATTTTTTTGAATTTATCTGTTATAATGTACATGCTACAAATAAAATGAAATTTTATTTTAATAAGGATGGTAAATAGAAAGGATGGAAAATTATTATGAAGGCAAAAGACAGCAAAGTCAAAAAAGAAAAAACTAAAAAACCAATTTTAACAAAAACGGCTAGATTTACAATTATGGCTGTTATATTAATTATTATATTTTCAGTAGCACTTACACCTGTTACATTACAAAACGATACTTTTTACTCAATAAAAGTAGGTGATCACATATCTACAAATGGAATAGATATGAAAGATGCCTTTTCTTGGCATGAAAATCTACCATATACATATCCACACTGGTTATATGATTTATGGACATTTATCATTTTTGCATTTTTCGGATTAAAAGGTATATTTATTACTACATGTATATTATCTGCAGTATTAGGAGTATCACTATTTTTCGTAATGAAAAACACATCTAAAAGTTCAATCATATCATTTATTATAACAATTGCTGCAATGTATGTATTAAGAACATATATTACTGCAAGAGCACAACTTGTTACATTTATCTTATTTGTATGGACATTTTATTTTATAGAAAAGTTTATAGAAACACGAAAATGGACTTATATACCATTTTTAGTCATAATATCTATTTTAATTGCTAATTTACATGTAGCAGTTTGGCCATTTTATTTTATTTTATACTTACCATATATAGCAGAATATATATTAAATATTATTATAGACACAGTTTTATATAATAAAGTGAAAATTGCTATATTACGTTTTAGAATAAAAAGGTTAGAAAAACTAAAAAGTAAGCAGAAAAATATAAGAGAAGAAAAACTAAATAAACTAAAAATATTATTAAAAGACCAAGAAATTGATGCATCTAAAGTAAAAATAAAAAGAGATGAAAGCAGAAGAAAACCATATAAAATAAAAATCACAAAAAATGATAGTGTTAAATTTTTAATATTAGTATTTATAATATGTTTATTAACAGGATTAATTACTCCACTTGGAACAACACCATATACATATTTATATAAAACAATGCAAGGAAATACACCAAAAAATATAAATGAACATTTGCCAATGGTTCTTACTGAAAGTACAGAAGCATTATGTATGTTAGTTATTTTTATAGCAATTATAACATTTACAAAAACCAAAATACGATTATCAGATTTATTCTTCCTTGGAGGGCTAACATATTTAATGTTATCAAGTAAGAGACAAATAGCAATTTTCACGATTATAATGGCGATAATTTTATCAAGACTAATAGTAAGTATGATAAAAGAATATAATATAGACACAACTAAAATACAGAAATTCTGTGTAACAACACTTGCAGAAGTATTTGTTATTGCATTAGTAGGTTTTATGAGTTATAAAATCGTAAAACCAAAATTAAACAGTAAATTTGTTAATGAATCATCATATCCAGTTGCAGCATGTACATATATAACACAAAATATAGATTTAGAACATGCAAAATTTTATAATGAATATAACTATGGTAGTTACATGATATTTAGAGGAATACCAGTATTTATAGATGCAAGAGCAGACTTATATGCACCTGAGTTTAATGGAAAAGAAGATATATTTATGGACTTTATTAATACATCAGCAATATCAACATTTTATGAAGATACATTTGAAAAATATGGTATAACACATGTAATAACTTATAAAAACTCAAAAATGAATATGATTATAAAAAAGACAAAAGATAGTAGATACAAACAACTATATGAAGATAATCATTTTACAATTTATGAAAGAGTAAAACCAGAAGGAGAAGACCAAGAAAACGCAGAAAATACAGAACAAACAAATGAAACCGAACAAACTGAGCAAGTAGAGCAAACTGAGCAAACAGAACAACCTCAGCAAGCTGAACAAATACCAGAAACTGAACAAGTAAAAGCTGATTCATAAAGGAGAATTATGTGGAAAAATTAATTGTAGAAAATGAATTTGGAATAAGGATTGATAGCTATATTTCAAACAAAAAACAAGTTTCTAGAGAAACAGCTAAAAGATGGATTGACAAAGGTAATATTTTAGTTAATTCTAAAAATATAAAACCATCATATAAAGTGCAAGAAGGAGATATTATTGAAATTCAAGAAGAAGAGGTAAAAGAAATATCTTTAAAAGCACAAGAAATACCCTTAGAAGTATTATATCAAGATGATGATATTATTATAGTAAATAAACCAAAAGGAATGGTAGTTCACCCAGCTAATGGCAATTATGATGGAACTTTAGTAAATGCAATTATGGCTATTTGCAAAGATTCGCTATCAGGAATTGGTGGTGAAATTAGACCAGGAATAGTACATCGTTTAGATAAAGATACATCAGGTTGTATAATAATTGCTAAAAATGACAAATCACATATAGAACTAAGTAATATGCTAAAAAATCATGAAATAGAAAAAACATATATTGCATTAGTTAGAGGTATAGTCAAAGAAAATGAAGCAACAATAAATATGCCAATAGCAAGGAGTAATACTGACAGAAAGAAAATGTCTGTTAAAAGAGAAGGCAAAGAAGCACTTACACATTTTAAAGTACTTGAAAGATATATAAACCACAATGTAACTTTATTAGAAGTAAAAATAGAAACAGGCAGAACACATCAAATAAGAGTACATTTAGCACAAATAGGATATCCAGTAGTTGGAGATGAAGTATATTCAAATGGAAAAAATGAATGGGGAATACATGGACAATGTTTACATGCAAAATCCTTAAAATTTAAACATCCAATTACTGGTAAAGACATGTATGTTGAGGCAAAATTACCTAAATATTTTGAAGATATTTTGCAAAAAGCAAAAGAATAAGGGGGTGTGCTTATGCAAGAAGAAATAAGACTCCAAAAATATCTAGCAAATTGTGGAATTGCTTCTAGAAGGACTTGTGAACAATATATTAAAGAAGGAAAAGTTCAAGTAAATAAAAAAGTAGTTACAGAACTTGGTGTAAAAATTATACCAGGTAAAGATGTTGTCCACTTTGAAGGAAAAAAAGTGGATAATAATGAAAAAAAAGTATATATATTATTAAATAAACCTATTGGATATGTAACTACAGTAAAAGACCAATTTAATAGAGATACAGTAATGGATTTAGTAAAAGTCAAACAAAGAGTTGTACCTTGTGGAAGGCTAGACATGTACACATCAGGAGCTCTTATTTTAACAAATGATGGAGAGTTTGTGTATAAATATACACACCCAAAAAATGAAATTGATAAAACATATGTAGTAACATTAAAAGGAATAATTACAAAAGAGGAAATAGAAAAATTACAAAAAGGTGTTGATATAGGAATTTATATAACAAGACCTGCCAAAGTAAAAATATTAAAAACAGATGAAGAAAAAAATATATCTAGAGTACAAATTATTATACATGAAGGAAAAAATAGGCAAGTAAGAAAAATGTGTGAAAGCCTAGGCAGAAAAGTATTAGCTCTGCACAGATCTAAAATAGGGAATATTAGTGTAAAAGATTTACCATTAGGAAAATGGAGGTACTTGGATATTTAAACTTTTTTTCATAAAAGATTGCTTTTTTGAAATTGAAAGTATATAATAAAAAAGTAAAAAACATAAGAAAAAGGAGAATACAAATGAATACATTTCATTTTTTACCAGAAGGTTGGGATAATCAACTTTCTAATATTAATGAAGAAAATATAAATAATTATATAGATAGTAACACAATATGCCAAGGTATTGTTGAAAATTGTGATGATAAATATAATTTACATGTGAATCTTGGAAATCATATAACAGGAATAATGCCACGAGAAGAAGTTGAAGCCATAAATATACAAGAAGATGGCTTACC
>CANRBI010000009.1 GCA_947628775.1 uncultured Clostridia bacterium | reverse complement strand
TATATACATATACATTAAACTGTAATTTTCCATTATCTTCAATAGAATATGCTTCTATATTTACACCGATTTGCAAGCTCATTGTTATCATCAAAATATGGTGTCACTCTATATAAAACATGATTACTTTGACTTTCGTTAATTCCTATAATCATTACTACAAGAATTACAATAGACAAAATTACTATTCCAATTTTTTCTAATTTATTTTTATTCATTTATTTTTTCACCCTTATATTTAATATCATAAAATGAGGAATTTTTCAAGAATTAAACATAATAGAATTATAAAAAAGACTATAAATAAAATTAAAATATAAATAATTAAAAATAAGCTTTTAAATTATGTAGGCTGTAACATTTATATCACATTTTTATGTAAATTTCAACTAATATTTGAAAAAAATATAATTTTTTATCAAATTAAAAAGCAAGATGTTGTAAAACACCTTGTTCCTGTAAATATTTTTATTTTAATATATAAATTTTCTCTATATGGAAGTTAATAAAATCCACAGGCATAGATTTAAATTTACAGTTCCCTGCTCGGGTGGGAAAATGCTAAGAAAATTAAGTTTGCACAAGGGTTTACAAAACCTGCTCCCCGTGATTTTGTTGGGGATAATCCTTTGGTTGAGCCTGAAGCTTTGGCTATTTATAATTTTACTGTATCTCATAATTTTAGTTTGGTTTTAGCTTATCATACTCAGGGGAAAGAAATTTATTGGCAGTTTCAAAATTTTATACCTGAAAATAGTTTTGAAATTGGTAAAAAGTTTTCTGAAGTCAGTAGGTATTCTTTAAGCAAGACTCCTTATAATTCAAGTTTTGCTGGATTTAAAGATTGGTTTATTCAAGAATTTAATAAACCTGGTTATACTATTGAAGCAGGCTTAGGAGAAAATCCTTTACCTGTTTCACAATTTGATAGTATTTATAAGGATAATTTGGGAATTTTAGTTTTGGGTAGTGTTTTATAATTATCAGTTCTTTATATTATTATGGCTTTAAGACTACTTTTATGCAATTATCTTCTTTGGCATCAAAAATTTCATATGCATGTCTTCCTTTTTCTAGTGGTAAAGTGTGTGTGATTATATCTGTTGCATCAAATTCTCCTTTTTTTATCATTTCAAGTATTGGCTCTACATATCTTGTTGCTGGACATTGTCCCATTTTTAATGTTATATTTTTTGCAAACATATTTCCAAGTGGAAAGTTGTTGTATTTAGTTCCATATACTCCAACTAATGATATATGTCCACATTTTCTTACTGCTTGTGATGCTATTTCTATCGCTGATTTTGAAGCTCCTTGTAATTTTAATACTGTTTCTACTTTTTCCACTAATGACATTTTACCATCTACTCCTACACAGTCTATTACACAATCTGCTCCTCCATGTGTTATTTCTTTTATATAACTTCCTGTTTCATCATATTCTTCAAAGTTTAGTACCTCTGCTCCATAATTTTTGGCATGTTGTAATCTATATCCTACACTATCTACTGCTATCACTCTTGATGCACCTTTTAATATACACCATTTTATAGTAAGTAACCCCACTGGACCGCATCCTAATACTACAACTGTATCTCCTTTTTTTACATTTGCATTTTCTGTTCCCCATAGTGATGTTGGTAATATATCTGTTAGGAATAATACTTGCTCGTCTTTTAACTCTTCTGGTATTACTTTTGGCCCAACATTTGCATATGGTACTCTTATATATTCGGCTTGTCCTCCTGCGTAATTTCCATAAGTTTTGCTATATCCTAATAATCCTCCAACTTCACCATATTCATTGCTGTTATCACATTGACTAAACTCTTGATTTTCACAAAAGAAACAATGTCCACATGCTACTGGAAATGGTATTATTACTCTATCTCCCTTTTTTATATTTTTTACATCTTTTCCGACTTCTTCTACAATTCCCATTGTTTCATGTCCTAATACAAATCCATCATACATTCCTTTAACTAGACCATGTACTAAATGCAAGTCTGAACCACAAATAGCTGTTGATGTGATTTTTACAATTATATCATCATCTTTTTCTATTTTTGGATCTTTTACCTCTCTATAATCTACTTTTTGAATTCCATCATAAACAAGTGCTTTCATATATTTCTCATTCCTTTCATTTTTCTTATTATTTGCATTTTTTATTCATTTATTCCATTAAAAAAACTTGTATTTTTAACATACAAGCTTTTTATTGTCAAAGACAACTTATAATATTTATTATTTTACACTATATTTAATATCATTTTTCTTTATTGTGAAGATAATTGTATCTGATTTAACATTACAGGTAATTTTATTATTTTTTACTGTGATATCAGTAATTCCCAATTCATCTTCTAAATAAGATTTAAATCCAGTTTTTATTGCATTTAAATTATTTGCATCATCAGAAAATTGAGAAAGATTACCTATTTGATATGCAACAATTGCAGTTTCTGCAAATTCAGATGCTGTCATTTCCTGAGAATCACTTGACGAATAATCATATTTATCATATTCATGTTCTATTGATAATCTCATTGCAAAAAATCCAATATCTATAACTATAATAATTATTATAACAACTATATCAAGCATAAGAGCTTCAAATCCTTCTGGGCTTTCTTTTGCTTTTTTTATCTTATAAATAAACAAAGCAATTGCAATTATAAAACTTATTATTGGGACTATTGGTCCTGGTATTATTATTGACGCAAATCCAAGTAATGCACAAACAAACTTAAACATATATTTATCTTCAAACATTATTGTTATCTCCTTTATCATCTTCTTTTTCTAATTTTTCATAAAACCAATCTGTACTTTCTTTATATTTTTCAGGATTATCAGCTTTTCTTAAATCTTTATTGATTGCAAATAATATTAATAAGTCTAATATTGTAAATCCCTCTTGTAAAACAAAATCTAGTCCTAAAAATGTAAAATCTAACATATCTGAAACATAGGATAGTATTGTAATTAAATCATATATAAGTAACCAACCTATTGGTATCATCGCAAAAATTGTATACCTTTTGGATCGATCTTCATCGTATTTTGTCATGTTATTTCTTGCCATAAATATAAAAAATAAAGTAAAAAATTCAAAAAATATTCCAAAATCAAAATCTCCAAACATAAATGGCACTACATAACTAAGTAAGCTTATAATTGTCAAAGCAATACATATTATTGTTTTATTTTTTGCTTTATCAATGTTCACATTTTTTACAAAATTTTTTTCATTATCAGTCATTTGTTAAATACCTCATATTTTTTTAAAATTTTATATTTTCTTCCTCATCATATAAAATTGCATCATCTTTGCTTAATTTATCTCTTTTTTCTTGAATTTTGGAAACTTTAGATATTTGATAAATTAATAAAATTATGAGTAATATATTAAGTGCAATTATTCCATAATTTCTTATACCAAATATATTATAAGCTTTTATACATTCATCAACATAGTATTCTTTTTCTGTTTTCATTTGCATTCCTGTCAAACCTATGTCAAATTTAGTTTTAGTATCAGATTTTTGCTCACCATATTCCTGTGTATATATTTGTTCAAATTTACTCTTTGTATAAGTTGAATCCATATTTGCTTTTATTCCCCAAAATATTAAAATAGTTATTATTGAAAGTGATAATATTGCTATTAATCTTTTTATAAGTGCATTTTTATTTTTTGAAAAATAATTTGCAAGTAGTGTAAGAACTACTAATGACAAAGTTATTATGATATAAGTATTCATGATTATTCTTTTAGTATCTTCTATTGGATCAACTACTGATGATTTATATGTTATCAAAAATGTTACACCAGCAATTGTAAAAATTATAATTGCTGCAATCATTTGTAAAATAACATAGGTATTATCCAATGGAATGTAATAATACATCCTGAAGAATCCACCTCTATAATACATTCTTCCATTATGTCCATTATTGTTTTCATCTGGTTCAAGTCCGCCACCTAGACCTCCACCACCAAAAGAGGAAAAACCTCCTCTACCCATGTATGCCATAAAACTTTTCCTTTCAAACATATTTATAATCAAAATTTGTCATTTTTTGTCTAATTATATTCTAACATAAATGTGGCTATTAGTCTATATATTTTTTTAAAATAAAAAAATCCCAAGAGCATTGTATATTTATAAAAACATATTTCTTACATTTGCACTTTTTATGCATTTATTCCATATAAAAAAACTTGTATACACAAGTTTTTTATTCTAACCTTTATATTCTCCTCCATTTATATGCATTGTTTGACCTGTTACATATGAGGAGTCATCACTTGCTAGGTAGATGAATAGAGGTGCTATTTCATATGGATGTCCTGCTCTGCCCATTGGTGCATCTGATCCTAGTGTTGGTATTTTTTCGGCTTGCCAACATGCTGGTTGGAGTGGTGTCCAGAATACTCCTGGTGATACTGCGTTTACTCTTATATTTTTTGATGCTAGATTTGTTGCTAGTGCTCGTGTAAATCCTACTATTGCTCCTTTACTTGTTACATAATCTATTAGTTCTGGTTCTCCTCTGAATGTTGTTATTGATGTTACATTTATTATACTTGCTCCTGGTAACATGTTTTTTAGTGCTCTTTTTGTTAAATAAAACATTGAGTATATATTTGTTTTCATTGTTAAATCAAATTGGTCATCTGTTATGTCTAATAGACTTTTTTGTTGATATTGTACTCCTGCATTATTTACTAAAATGTCTATTCGTCCATAATTTTTCATTGTTTCTTGTACTATTTGGTCACAAAAGCTTGTGTCTTTTATATCTCCTGCTAAGAGTATGCATTTACCTCCTAATCTTTCAATAAATTCTTTTGTTTCTTTTGCATCTTCATGTTCATTGTAATATGCTATTACTACTATTGCTCCTTCTTTTGCAAATCCTACTGCTACTGCTCTGCCTATTCCTGAATCTCCTCCTGTTATTATAGCTACTTTATTCATAAGTTTTCCTGCTGGTCTATAATATGGATTGTTAAATATTGGTCTTGGTGTCATTAGATATTCCATTCCTGGTTGTGTATCTTGATGTTGTGGTGGAAATTCTAGTTTGTAGTCTTTACATATTAACCCATATCCATTATTGTCTATGTATTTTAAGCCATAGTCATCTTGACCGTTATTGTTTGAATTGTAGTATTTGTATTTCATTTTATCACCTCTATTATATATATTCAAATTATAATTTTAAGTGAATACGAAAAATTGCTTCGCAACCGCACGAGTCAAAGAAACTTAACCTTGTTACTTCAGAAAAATCTAGCGATTTTTCCTACATAATAAAAAGGGAAAGAGCCATACCTGTATTAGATATGACTCTTATGGTATATTATAATTGATCTTCAACTATTTTAGGTGCTAACCCATAATAGTTTGAAGGTGTGAGCTTAAATATCTGCATTTCATCTTCTCTTGACAGAATTTCTAAATCTGCAATAAACTCACATAAAATCTCCCTTGTTACCTGTTTTCCTCTTGTTAATTCTTTAAGCTGATCATAAGCATCTGGTTTTCCATATTTACGGAGCATTGTTTGTATTGGCTCTGCTAATACTTCCCAGTTGTTTTCAAGGTCAGAAAGCATTTTTTCTTTATTAGCTTCCACTCTCTTTAATCCACTGGTTGTTTGCTCAATAGCTTGAAGCGAATAGCCAAATGCAAGACCAATATTTCTCTGAAGTGAAGAGTCAGATAAGTCTCTTTGCATCCTTGACCGAGGCAACTCATCAGAAAGTACATAACATATGCCGTTTGACATTTTTATATTTGATTCACTGTTTTCAAAGCGAATTGGATTAACCTTATGAGGCATTGTACTACTTCCTACTTCATTTTTGACAGCAATCTGTTTAAAGTATTCCATACTGATATACAGCCACATGTCTAAATCAAAATCTCTTAAGACATTATTGAAATGACGTATACCATCTAGAATATGACAGATATAGTCGTGGTTTTCAATTTGTGTTGTTACAGGATTAAAATTTAACCCTAAGTAATCTTCCACAAAGTGTTTGCTGAGTACTGGCCAGTTTTCTTTTGGAAATGCTACAGATATTGCTGCATAATTACCTGTTGCTCCATTAAATTTTGCACAAGGTTTGATTGATTTAATGTGACAAATAGCATTTGTCAAACGATATGCATATACACAGAGTTCTTTCCCAACAGTCGTTGGGGTTGCAGGTTGCCCATGGGTATGTGCAAGCATTGGTGTATCTATATAGTCTATTGCCATCTGCTGTATTGAATCAATCAGTTTTTCTGCAGTCGGTATCCATACTTCATACAGAGCTTCTTTAATCATAGAAGCATATGAACAGTTTGTGATATCTTCTGAGGTACACCCAATATGCACAAAACTTATGAGGCTGTTCATTCCCATTGTTTTGAGTTTTTCGCCTACATATTTTTCCACAGCTTTTACATCATGATTTATTTCTTTTTCAATTTCTTTTACTCTTTTAAAAGAGTCCATATCAAATTGGTCATAAATCGATGAGATTTCGTGGATTTTCAGATGGTCAAATTCATCCAGAATTTTACATCCATCAACAGTTTCAAGCAAAAACTCTAACCAACATACTTCAACTTTTACTCTGTTTTTGACAAGAGCATATTCGGAAAAATATGGTAATAGTTTTCTCGCTATTTGTGCATATCTGCCGTCTAGTGGACTTAAGGCAACAGCTTCCCACATATTGCTTTCAAGCAATGTTTCATAGGTTTGTGCTGTTACTCTTTCCTCCCGAGTTTTACAGTTACATGTTTGATTTTCGTGTCCCATAATTATTTCCCCTTTCTAAATGTTATTTAACTATTGTCTTTCCATTGTTGCTTGATATTTAGAAATTTAATAGTTATTGAGCCTTTTTATATTATCATATTTTACATAAAAAGTAAAGTCAAAAAAAAATCCAATGGGAATTGGATTTTTTTATTGTCAAAGACAACAAGGTTATGGGGATATCCTCTGCAATCTTTGATTGCAAAGTAGGACCCAAGTTCTTATTAGTTATTTATAAAATTGGTAAATATTGTTTGTTCTTGTTTTGGTAGTTTAATTCCTTTTTCTTTTCCTGCTTGGATACATTTTAAGTAATAGGCCATGTTTCGTGCTAGAATTCTCATTGATTGCATTCCTTCTTCGTCTTTTTTTACATCTTGTGGTGTTCTTCCATGTACCATGTTCCAGTATCTTGATGAGATTATTGGCATTTGTGATATTCCAAAGTATTTGTTTAATTGGTCATATGTAGCTGTTGTTCCTGCTCTTCTTGCTGATATTACTGTTGCAGCTGGTTTGTATAAATATATATCTGGTTTTCCTGCTTGTGATGCTGAGTAAAATGCTCTATCCATAAATGAGGCTATATTTCCAGCTGCTGCTGCATAGTGTACTGGTGTTCCGAATATAAATGCATCTGCATATTCTGCTTTTTCTACAAATTCGTTTACTGTGTCATTAAATACACATTTTTTTAGTTCAGCACATTTCATACATGCTATACATCCTCCTAATGGTTTGTTACCTATCCAAAATATTTCTGTATCTATTCCTTCTTTTTCTAATGTTTTTGCTACTTCTTGTAGTGCAGTATAAGTACATCCTTCTTTGTGTGGACTTCCATTAACTAATAAAACTTTCATTTTGTAATCCTCCCTTTCTTTTATAATATATTCTTAATATTAAAATTGAGGCAATGTTTTTTTATTTTTTGCCTCAAATTTTTTATGATCAAATACAATAAGTTTTTTAGTAGATATTATATGTGTAAATATTTTATTGTAGAAAAAACAAAGTCTACTATTGTTAAAATTACTAATATTGCTGTTATTATACTTTCTATATTGTAATTGATTTTATTATTTAATTTTTTTAACCATTTTTCAATTCGTGGGTGTATTTTTTCATAAAATATTACTCCTATAAATCCCCATGCTATTGAATATGCTATACTTATTCTGCCATTTAAGTTTAAAAAGTCGTTTGTATAGTCCCACCATCTTAAACCAAATGCCATCTCTAATATATATGATACAAAATATTCAAATATTGAAAACACTATCATACTTACAAAAAATTCTAGTGCTTTTTTGCCATTTGTTTTGCCTAATACAAATATTAGTAAGACTGCTCCAAAGCCATATATTGGACATAGCGGTCCATATAGGAAGCCTCTTTTAACAAATGTTCCTAAAACAAATAGTGCAAAAATAACTTCTAATAGCCAACCTAAAAATGAGTATATAAAAAAATATATTGTGAATTTTTGTATTTTTTCTAATTTCTTTTTATAAAGTACCATTCCTTCTTCCAATTTTATCCCCCATATCTACATCCTTAATATCTTTTTAAAAGATAGTTTTACTTAAGGAAACAGTTTATTTTTAAGCTGTTTCTTGTGTATTTATTGGATATTCCCTTTTTCTCTTAGGTTTGTTTGGTTCAATTATCTGGTTTTCATTTATAATTAGTTCTGGCTCTCTTTTTTCTAAGACTGTTTCTTTTGTAATTGTACATTTTTCAATTTTTGGGTTTGATGGTATATCATACATGATATCTCTCATTATTTCTTCTATTATAGAACGTAAGCCTCTTGCTCCTGTTTTGCGTTCTATTGCTTTGTCTACTATAACTTCAAGAGCTTCTCTTGTGAAGTCTAATTCTACACCATCTATTTCTAGTAATTTTTTATATTGTTTTACTAAAGCATTTTTTGGTTCTGTTGAGATTGCAATTAGTGCTTCTCTATCTAAGTCTTTTAGTGTTGCAATTATTGGTAATCTTCCTATAAATTCTGGAATTAGACCAAATTTTAATAAATCTTGTGGTAATAGTTCTTTGAAAATTTCATATTTATTTATTTCTTTTTTGCTTTCTATTTTTGTTCCAAATCCAATTGCTTTTTCTCCTGTTCTATCTTTTATGATGTTTTCTAGACCTTCAAATGCTCCCCCACAAATAAATAATATATTTTCTGTGTTTATTTGTAATAGTTCTTGGTTTGGATGTTTTCTTCCTCCTTGTGGTGGTACTGATGCTATTGTACCTTCTATTATTTTTAGTAGTGCTTGTTGTACACCCTCTCCACTTACATCTCTTGTGATAGATGGATTTTCTGATTTTCTTGTAATTTTATCTATTTCGTCTATATATACTATTCCTTTTTCGGCTTGTTGAATATCTCCATCAGCTGCTTGGATAAGTTTTAGAAGTATATTTTCAACATCTTCTCCTACATATCCTGCTTCTGTTAGAGTTGTTGCATCTGCTATTGCAAATGGAACATTTAATATTCTTGCAAGTGTCCTTGCTAATAATGTTTTTCCACATCCTGTTGGTCCTAATAGTAATATGTTACTTTTTTGAATTTCTACCTCATCATCTTTTTTGTGTGATTCTTCTTCATGTGCTATTCTTTTATAGTGATTATATACTGCTACAGATAACGTTCTTTTTGCATCTTCTTGCCCTATAACATAATCATCTAATTCTTTTTTTATTTCCCTTGGACTTGGTATTTTTTCAGCTAATGTGTAACCTACCTCATCATTTGTAAGAATTTCAGCTTCTATGATGCTTGTGCATAAATCTACACATTCATCACATATATATACCCCTGGTCCTGCAACCAATTTTTTAACAGTTTCTTGTGATTTTCCACAAAAAGAACATCTTACATTTTTTGGTATATCATTTTTTGCCATAATTCTATAACTCCTTAATTAATTTATTTTTTAACCTCTGTGATCCATAATTCCATCGATTAGTCCATAATCTAGTGCTTCTTGTGCTGTCATATAATGGTCTCTTTCTGTATCTCTTTCAATTACATCTATTGGTTGACCTGTTCTTTCACTTAGGAATCTATTTAATTTTTCTCTTGTTCTTACTAAGTGGTCTGCATGAATTTTAACTTCTGTTGCTTGACCAGATATTCCTCCACCACCAATTAGTGGTTGATGTATTAATATTTCAGCATTAGGTGTTGCAAATCTTTTACCTTTTTCTCCTGCTGAAAGTAGTGCTGCTCCCATACTTGCTGCCATTCCTATACAGATTGTTGATACTGGACATTTTATATAGTTCATTGTATCTATAATTCCCATTCCATCTGTGATAGATCCTCCTGGTGAATTTATATATAGGTTTATATCTTTATCAGGGTCTTCTGATTCCAAAAATAATAATTGTGCAATTATTAGGCTTGATGTTGTTGGGTTTACATCTTCTCCTAAAAAGATAATCCTGTCTTTTAATAATCTTGAGAATATGTCATATGACCTTTCTCCTTTGCTTGTTTGTTCAATAACATATGGTACTAAACTGTTTTTTTCTAACATAATTTTACCTCCTCTTTAGAATCTTTTAACTTTTTGGTGTAATTTATTATTTCATTTTTGCATTTTCTACTAATAAATCAATAGCTTTTTCACTTTTTATTCCTTGTTCTATGTATTCTCTTACACCTTGGTTTTTCATGAATTCTTCATTATCTTCATTACCATAATTTTTAGACATTTCTTTCATTTTTTCGTCTATTTCTTCAGATGTTGCATCTATTTTTTCTGCTTTTATAACTGCTTCTAGCATTAGTCTTGTTTTTATTGCATCTATTGCTTGAGGTTCATATTCTTTTTTAACCTCTTCTTGTGTTTTTCCTATTATTTGAAGATATTGTTCCATTTGTAGTCCTTGATATGATAGTCTTCTTTCCATTTCTTTTAACATATTTTCAACTTCTGTTTCTATCATACCTGATGGAATGTCTACTTTTATATTTTCACATACTGCTTTTATAACTGCTTCTTTTGTTTCATATTCTTGTTTTTCTGCAAATTCTTTTTCTAGTTTTTCTTTGATACTTTTCTTTAAATCTTTTAGTGTATCAAATTCACTAGCATCTTTTGCAAATTCGTCATCTAATTTTGGTAATTCCTTTTTCTTTATTTCATGTAATTTAACTTTAAATGTTGCATCTTTTCCTGCTAAATCTTTTGAAAAATATTCGTCTGGGAATTTTACTTTTATTTCTCTTTCTTCATCTATTTTCATTCCTATAATTTGATCTTCAAATCCTGGTATGAATGATTTACTTCCAATTTGTAGTTCGTATTTTTCAGCTTTTCCACCATCAAATGGTTCACCATCAACAAATCCTTCAAAATCAATTACAGTTATGTCTTGGTCTTCTACTGGTCTGTCTTCAATAGAAATAAGTCTTGAGTTGTGTTCTTGAAGATGCTCTAATTCATGTTTTACATCTTTATCCTTTACAGTATACTCAATTTTTTCTACTTCTATACCTTTGTATTTTCCAAGCTTTGCTTCTGGTTTTGTTTGGAATATTGTTGTAAATATTAGGTCTTGTCCTTTACCTATTTGTTGTATATCAACATCTGCTCTACTTACTACTTCTATTTTGTTTTCTTTTAGTGCTTCATCTACTGCATTTGGTGCTACTTCATTAAATGCGTCTTCATAAAAAACTTCTTTACCATAATATTTTTCTACTATGTTTATTGGTGCTTTTCCTTTTCTGAATCCTGGTATGTTGAAATATTTAGCTGTTTTGAAGTATACTTTTTTTATAGCTTCATCAAATTTTTCAGCCTCTACTGTTAATTCTAGTTTAACTTCATTTGCATTTTCTGTTTTTTCTACTTTACATTTCATATTTTTCATCCTTTCATTTTATACATATAGCTTTTATATTATATCATATATTTAGTTTTTTGCAAGGAATTTTTGAATATTTTTAAAAAATACTTGTTTTTTTATCTTTTTTATGATAAACTTATTAACAGTCAATTTTATTTTTTATTTTAGGAGGTGCATTTATTATGGCAAAATGTGAAATTTGCAACAAAACACAAAGTGTTGGAAATAAATTAAGTATTACACGTTCACATATAAGCAAAAGAACATCTCGTACTTGGAAACCTAATTTAAGAACAGTTAAGGCTGAAGTAGATGGTCAAGTTAAAAAAATTAACGTGTGTGCTAAATGTTTAAAAAATGGAAAAGTAAAAAGAGCATAAGCTCTTTTTTTCGTTATTAATTCCAAAATATACTTTAGTCTTTTATTCCAAATATGAATTTTACAAAACCACGTAAAAATTTTGGCACTTTTTTTACAACAATAGTCATATGTATACTACCTCCTTTTCCAGTTGTGGTATAGATTTTACATATATTAGCATATAAGCCACATAATACCAATACATGCAAGTGCAACTCCAATCATGAATAGCCATCCTGTTATTGGAAGTAATAATACTAGTAAAATTCCTATGCCTAATCCTATTAAGCATACTCCTATGGTCTTTTTTAATAGATGAAACATGATTATCACTTCCTTTGCTTTTTGTATATTTTATTCTTATTTAATTTTATTTGTTACTATTTATGTATAAAAGTATTGACCTAACTAATTTTATACTATAAAATTTTATTGGGAGATGAATATTTATGAAAAAAAATGATGCAATTAAAATAATAGAAACTTTACGTTCAACATATCCTGATGCTACTTGTAGCTTAGATTTTACAACACCTTTTGAAATGGTTGTTAGTGTTATGCTTTCTGCTCAGTGTACAGATGAACGTGTAAATAAAACAACACCTTCTCTTTTTAAAAGGTGTAAAACTATTGAAGATTATGCTGAAATTGATTTAAAAGAATTAGAGGATATTATTCACCCTTGTGGGTTTTATAAAAATAAAGCTAAAAATATTAAACTTTGTGCAAAACAGGTTTTAGAAAATTTTAATCGGTATAGTTCCTGATAATATGAGTGATTTACTTACTTTAGCTGGTGTTGGAAGAAAATCCGCTAATGTTATTTTACTTGAGGTTTATGGAATTGCAAATGGTGTTGCAGTTGATACTCATGCTAAACGTATTTCTAATTTAATGGGATTTTCTAGTCAAAAAGAACCTGAAAAAATTGAACAGGATTTAATAAAAATATTACCTCATGATTTATTAAAAGATGTTAATCATCTTTTTGTATGGCATGGTAGAAATACTTGTGTTGCAAGAAATCCAAAATGTGATGTTTGCACAGTTAAAGAGTTTTGTAAGTCTTTTAAAAATAAATAATTTTTGTATATTTTGTTGTTTTTTGTTTATACTAAAATTATACATATTAAAAGATTGGAGTGATTTTTTTGACAACAAATATAAATTGTACTGCAAATTGTATTTATCAAAGAGATGGAAAATGCTCTTATAATATTGTTTGTATGTCAGGAAGTTACTCTGGTTCTGAATGTGCTTATTATATTCCTCAGCCAAAATAATATTAATCTTGTTTTAGTTCTTGGATTATTTGGCTATAATCTCTTGCCATTAATATTGCTGTGCCAGATACTAAAATATTTGCTCCTGCTTGTTTTACATGTGGAGCTGTTTTTAAGTTTATTCCACCATCTACTTCAATATCTATTTCTAGATTATTTTGTTGTAGATGTTTTTTTAGTTGCTCTATTTTTTCTAGCATTTCTTTTAGCATTGTTTGGCCGTCCTTTTCCTGGCTCTACTGTCATTACTAATACATTATGGATATATGGCAAAAATTTGTATATTTTGTCGATTTTTGTTTCTGGCTTTATACTGATGCCTACTTTGCTATGTAATTCCTTTATTTGCTTAATATAATCAAAAATTTGGTCATCATTTTCACATGCTTCATAATGGAATGTGATTATATTAGGTTCTAAAGTACCAAAATCTTGTATTCCTTTTTGTACATCTTGTATCATTAAGTGTACATCTAACGGTAAATTAGATATTCTTTTTATATATGATGCATATTCTAACATTTTTTGATATGTGTCTTTTTCAACAAATTTGCCGTCCATTACATCTATATGAAAATAGTCTGTTTTAGCATTTTCTAAATTTAAAAAGACGTTGGCTTCTTCTCCTTTTTGTACTGTTAATATTGATGTTGATATTTCTACCATTTTCTTTTCTCCTTTTCTTTTAATTGTTCATATATTTTGCAAAATCTTTCATATCTTTCTTGTGATATTTTTTTGTCTTCTAGTGCTTTTTTTATTCCACAGTTTTGCTCTTTTATATGTGTACAACCTACAAATTCACATTTGTTTATATATTGTTTGAATTCAACAAAATATTTGTCTAATTCATTAGATGGTATTTCTGTAATTTCAAATGTTGAAAATCCGGGAGTATCTGCTATATATGTATTATCATCTATTTCATATAGTTGTATTGATGTTGTTGTATTTTTACCTCTTTTATTTCGTTTGCTTATTTCTCCTTCTTCGGTTTTTGTTTCTTTAAATAAACTATTTATTAATGTTGATTTTCCAACTCCTGAATTACCTGAAAATGCATTTATATTTCCTTTTAATACTTGATGTAATTCTTCAATACCTATATTACTATTAGCTTGTGTTTGTATAACTTTGTAACCTATGTTTTCATATATTTGTTTTATCTTTTCAAATTCCTTATTTTTATCTAAATCTATTTTATTTAAAACTATTACACTTTTTATTTTTAAG
Source organism: uncultured Clostridia bacterium (assembly GCA_947628775.1). Classification (GTDB taxonomy): domain Bacteria; phylum Bacillota; class Clostridia; order TANB77; family CAG-508; genus CAG-269. Next base: position 18,600 of record CANRBI010000009.1, on the reverse strand, counting down.
TATTCTGAAAATGCTAGTTGTTTGTCTAATAGTAATAAATCTGGTTTTGGATCTTTACTTGAAACAACTAATATAATTTGAGTAATATTTGAAAGTTTTGGCCTTTTTATATAAACTTTTCTTGCACAAAGCTCTTCTATTATTGCTTTTTTCTTTTCTTCATCTTCTATTGAAATTTTTACTATATCTCCTACAACAAGTGTGATTTCATCATTTTTTAATTTTCCTCTTGGTATTGCTTCATAATATCCTTTATTTGTTTTTACTTGATATGTATTTGAAATATTTTTTATTATTTGACCTTGTAAATATTCCATTTATTTAAACCTTTCTTTAGATAAATACGGATTCTGGATAATTTACCAAAATCCGTATTATTTTTTATTCTGCTATATATGATGGGTTTGCTTCACTAAATCTAATTTGACCTTGATTTTTTAGTACTCCATCTATATATACTTTAATATTTGCAACTCCTGTTCCTTTTGCTGAACCAGCACTTATATTTGTTTGTGTTGGGTCAACTTTGTCAGTGAATATTACATCTTCATCTACTCTTACTACTAATTCTACTTTTTTAACTTTTTTATTAGCTTCTGTTGCATTTGGATCAGATGATTCTGATTCATATTCGACTTTTCCACCTAATAAAGATTTTACATTAACTGTTATTGGTGCTGTTTTTAGTTCTTGTATTTTATTTACTGTTATTGTTATTGATGTTCCTTGGTCAACTGTTGTTCCTGATTCAATACTTTGTTTTAAAACTTCTCCATTTGCTTTTGATGTGTTTTCTTCATATGCTACTGTTACTTTTAGTCCTAATGCAGATAGTTCTGATTGTGCTTGTGCTTCTGTTTTACCTGTTACACTTCCAACAGTTACTTGTTTTATTCCTGTTCCTGAACTTACATGTATTTTTACTGTATCTCCTGCAGATACTTCTTCATTTTCTTCAGTTTCTTGACTTATAACATAGCCTTTTTCTACTGTTTTGCTTGTTTCTTCTATGACTTCTGCTTTTAGTTTTGCTTTTTCAAGTTCTTCTATTGCTTCATCTTGTTTCATTCCTACAACTTTTGGTACAACTGCTGTTTCTGTTCCTTTACTGATTACAACTTTTACTGTACTTCCTTGTTTTACTGAATGATATTTGTCAGAATATGGTGGGTCTTGACTAATTATATGTCCTTCTGGAACATCTTTATTATATTCTTCTTTGTCTACTTCATATTTCAGTTTTGCATCTTTTATTTTTTGTTCCGCTTCTTCTTTAGATATTCCTACAACATTTGGTAAATCTACTTCTTTTGGATTAGTAATATTTAAAACTATCATTGTTCCTCCAAATGCTATAAAGAATAATAGAACTATACCAATAAATATAGATAATTTTTTGTGTTCTTGTATAAATTGTTTAAGTTTATAAAATCTGCCTTCTTCTTCATCTTCGTCTTCTTGAATTTGTCCATATCTATCAGTAACAATTTTTTGTGTTCTTGCTGTTTTATCATAATTATCTACATCTACAAAATCTCCTTCAGGATTTTTTAGTGCTTGTTTTAAGTCTTGTAATAATTCCATACTTGTTTGATATCTTAGTAAAGGGTCTTTTTTTAATGTTTTTACTATGATTTTATTTATTGCTTCTGGTATATTAGGATTAACTTCTATTGGTTCTATTGGTTCTTCTTGCATGTGTTTTAATGCTACAGATACAGGTGTGTCTGCATCAAATGGTACTCTACCTGTTAACATTTCATACATTACAACTCCTAATGAGTAAATATCTGATTTTGCATCTGTGAATCCTCCTCTTGCATGTTCTGGAGAAAAATAGTGTACTGAACCTATTGTTGTTCCAAATGCTGTTATTGTTGAATTTGAAACTGCTTTTGCTATTCCAAAATCTGTTACTTTTGCAACACCATCTTCTGTTATAATTATATTGTGTGGTTTTATATCTCTGTGAACTATATTGTTTCTGTGTGCCATATCTAGTGCTGATGCTATTTGTATAGCTACATTTACTGACCATTTCCATGGTAAAGGTCCTTTTTCTTCTATGATTATTTCTTTTAGTGTTTTTCCTTGTATTAGTTCCATTACAATGTAATAAGTTCCTTCATCAACTCCTACATCAAATATTGAAACTATATTAGAATGTGTTAATCTTGCTGCTGATTGTGCTTCGGTTTCAAATCTTTTAATGAATTCTTCGTCAGTTGTAAATTCGTCTCTTAATACTTTGACTGCTACATTTCTATTTAGGATAACATCTCTTGCTTTGTATACAATGGCCATTCCGACCTGTTCCTATTTTTTGTAATATTTCATAACGATTTCCTAATAATTTACCTTCTAAAATCATTTTTAATCTCTCCCTCAAATTACGTATTTTTGTAGACTGCTATATATTTTTTATTACAACAACTGTTACATTATCATAACCGCCTCTATCATTAGCTTTGTTTACTAATTCTTTGCAGGCTATTTCAATATTTCCTTTTACTGTATTGTATATTTCTTCTTGATTTACTAAATTACTTAATCCGTCTGAACACATTACTATTATATCATCTTTTAAAAATCCTTTTACCATTACATCTGGTTCGACAAAAGCATTACAACCAAGTGCTTTCATTAACATGTTTTTCTTTGGGTGATGTTCTGCTTGTTCTTGAGTTATTTGACCATCTTTTACAAGTTTTTGTACATAACTATGATCTTGTGTTAGTTTTCTTATAAAAGATTTACGTACTCTGTATATTCTGCTATCTCCAATGTGACCTATATATGCTTTGTTGTTGTGTATCAAAACAATCTCTAGAGTAGTTCCCATTCCTTCAAGATCTTTGTTTTCTTTTGATTTTTCATAGACTATCATATTTGCATATTCCATACTACTTGCTAATAATTGTATGATACTATCTTTGTCTTTTTCTATTTCTTTGAAATTTGATTCTATATAACTTTTAGCTGATTGTATTGCTAGATTACTTGCTATTTCGCCTCCATTATATCCTCCCATTCCATCTGCTAACATATATATTTGTATTTCATCTAATGAATTTGATATATAAAAGTTGTCTTGATTTATTTCTCTTACTTTACCGATATCAGATTTTGCATATGCTTTTATCATTTTTTCACCTCTTTTTTGGCTTGTTTTATGCTTACACTTTTATAACATATTTTATATCACAAATATTAATTTTTTGCAATTGCTTTTTATAAATTTTATGATATAATACAGATTAATATATAATATTTAAAAGGAGGTTTTTGTATGTCTACAGCACATAATGAAGCAAATTTGGGAGATATTGCTAAAACTGTTATAATGCCTGGTGATCCTTTACGTGCCAAATATATTGCTGAAAATTTTTTAGATGATGCTAAATTGGTAAATTCTGTTAGAGGTATGTATTGTTATACTGGATTATATAATGGTAAACAAATTTCTGTTATGGCTCATGGAATGGGTATGCCAAGTATTGGTATTTATTGTTATGAATTATATAAATTTTATGATGTTCAAAATATTATAAGGATTGGTTCTTGTGGTGGTTATTTACCTGAACTTGAATTATTTGATATTATTCTTTCTAAGAGTGTATTTTCTGAAAGTAATTTTGCTTTGACTTTAAATAATGAAGATTGTCATATAGTTAATTCTAATGAAGAATTGAATAATGTTATAAAAAATGTTGCAGATAAGCATAATATTAAAATTTATGAGGGTAATACAATTTGTACTGATTGCTTTGATTTGTATATGGCTGATTCTTCTAAATTTATGGATAGAATTCCAGATGGATTTAATCCTGCAGGTGTTGAAATGGAGGCTTTTGCTTTGTTTTATATTGCTAAAATGTTAAATAAAAAAGCAAGTTGCTTAATGAGTGTTGTTGATTCTAAATATATTGACAAAGTTGCAACAGCTAAGGAACGTGAAACTGGATTAAATAATATGATAAAATTAGCTTTGAATGCTGGGATAAGTTTAAATTGAAAATAACCTCGCTTGCGGGGTTATTTTTTTATTGATATTATTTTGTATTTCATTGTTCCTGCTGGTGCTTGAACTTCTATTGTTTGGTTCTTTTTTGCACCTATTAGTGCTTTTCCTAATGGTGATTCATTTGATATTTTATTTTCTACTAGATTAACTTCTGTTGAACCTACTATTGTGTATTCTATTTTTTCGTCAAAGTCTAAGTCATGTACTTTAACTACATTTCCTATTTGAACTGTTTCTGTGTCAATTTCTTTTTCGTCTATTATTTTTGCATTTCTTAATTTATTTTCTAGTTCTGCTATTTTTACTTCGTTTTCTGCTTGTGCTGTTTTTGCTTCATCATATTCTGAATTTTCTGATAAATCACCAAAACCTAGTGCTATTTTTATCCTTTCTGCTATTTCTGCTCTCTTATCTGTTTTTAAATAGTTTAGTTCTTTTTCTAAATTATCATATCCTTCTTGTGTAAGTATTACTTCTTTTTCTTCCATAATTAAAACCTCCTTCATATTGCTTGCATTCATTATTTATGCTAGCTTTGTTTTTACCTTTGTTTAATACTTATATATATTAAGACAGTTTTTTTAATTTGTCAAGTATTATTTTTATAAACTTATTCTTTAAATAAATCTTTTCCATTTTTTACATAGTCTATACCTGATATAATTGTTGCAATAGTTTGTATAATCATCATTATTGTAACTACTAAATTTAAAACAAAATCTGAACCATTTAGTAATCCTGAAAAACATTTGCCAAATTCGTTCATATCTAAAAATGCTAGGATTATTGCAATCATTTGTGTTACTGTTTTTAGTTTGCCCCAATTTGAGGCAGGTATTACTTTTCCTCCTTTTTCTACTGCTACCAAACGGTAACCTGAAACAATAAATTCTCTAGTTAAAACTATTACTGGTATCCATGCTGGTAATTTTGACATTTCTACTAGCATAATCATTGCTGTTAAAACTAAAATTTTATCTGCTAATGGGTCTAAAAATTTTCCAAATACTGTTATTTGATTTTTTGATCTTGCTATATATCCATCTAGTTTATCTGTAATTGATGCTATAATAAATATTATGTCTATTAATATATATGTAAGTGGTATTCCTGCAAATTGTACTTGAATATTACAAAATGGAATAATTACCATTATTGGTACCAATATTATTCTAAATATTGTTAGTTTATTTGCTAAATTCATTTTTTGCATCCCCTTCTTACCTTTTATTTTAACATTTCTATTGCTTTTTGTAATTGTGTGTCTTTTTCTTCAGGTATATCTATTTCGTCTTCTAAGTCAGATGAAAGTTCCACATTTTCATCTGGTTCTATTCCTATTTCATTTATTTTATTATGGTTTGGTGTTAGATATTCTTGTGTTGTTATTTTTATTCCATCACCATTTTTAAGTGATAGTATTTCTTGGATAATACCTTTTCCAAATGTTTTTGTTCCTACAATTTTAGCTTTTCCTAAATCTTTTAATGCTCCTGCTAAAATTTCTGAAGAACTTGCTGTATTTTCATTTGTAAGTATTATTATTGGTACATCTATTATTGGGTCTTTTTCTGATTTTTTAGCTACTTCATTTCCATTTTTATCTACTTCATATAATATTACAGCATCTTTTTCTAGTATATAGTCTGCTATTTTTGTTGCTTCGTCTACTAAACCTCCTCCATTGTTTCTTAAATCAATTATTAATGATTTTATGTTTTGTGCTTTTAATTCTTCATATTTTTGTTTGAAATCATCTGCTGTTAATTCATCAAATGAAATAAATTTAATATATCCTATATTTGAGTCTAATACTTTACTTTGCACTGGGTTTAATTTTACATTTGCTCTTTTTATTTTAAATTGCAAAGTTTCTTCTCCTCTTAAAATATCAAGTGTTACTTCTGTTCCTTCTCCTCCTTTTATATTATTTGACATATCTGTTAATTCATCTGATGAATATTTTTTTCCATCTACGGCTGTTATTATATCTCCTGCTTGTAGTCCTGCTGCTTCTGCTGGAGATCCTGGTATAGGTAATAATACTTTTATTGTATCTGTTTTTTCATCTGCCATCATATATATTCCTATTCCAACATAATTTCCCATTGTTTCTTCTAGATATTCATCCATTTCTTCTTTTGAAATGTATTCTGTATATGGGTCTCCTAGTGCTTCTATATAACCTCTGATTGCACCTTCTCTTAATTTGTTTTCATCAATATCTCCTATATAATATTTGTCTATAACTGTTTGATAGTTTTCTATATCAGATATTATCTCTTGTGCTAAACCTTTTTTAAATAATGTTCCTCCATTTTTGTTATATATATCAATTCCTGTATATGTAATTAAAAATGTTGTAAATGCTGTTATAAGTATTATCATAATTGTTCTGTATATTGCATAAGCTGATTTTTTGTTCACTTTGATACCTCCCATTAATCATTTAAATTAGGCGGATTAATTCCGCCCCTCTAATTATCATATGTAATTTATCTTTTGTCAATACTTATTATAAATAATTTAATGGATTTTTTCTGTTTGCATATTCTCCTGGTGCTGTTCTAACTTCAAAATGTAAATGTGGTCCTGAAGAGTTACCAGTAGATCCTACTCTCATTATTTGTTGTCCTTGTTTTACTCTTTGGAATTGAGAAACACATATTGAACCTGCTTGTCCATGTGCATATAATGTATATAAACCATTATCATGTGCAATAAGAACATAATTACCATAACTTGTGGTTAGTGCTGCTGTTAATACAACATATCCATCTGCAACACAGTATACTGGTTGTCCATTTATTCCTCCTGAACCAAAGTCGATTGCTCCATGTACTCTTCCATCAGAATAATACCAACCTGTTGTTACTCTTGAATATACTGATGGTACTGGATATATAAATCCACTTGAACTTGAGCTTGAACTTGGTGCAGATGATGCTCCTCCAGAAGATGAACCTGATGAATTACTTGAACTTTGCTGAGCTTTTCTTGCTGCTTCTTCTTGTCTCATTTTTTCTATTTGTGCTTGGTATGCTCTTATTTGTTGGTCAATTGCAACATTGTCTCTTTTTATTTCATCTATTTGTGCTTGTAAATCTTTTTCTTGTTCTGATAATTGGTCTACATATTTTGATTTTTCATTTTTTGTACTTTGTAGTTGAGTTGATACTTCTTCTTTACTTGTTTTTGCAACTGTTAATTGATTTTTACTTTCTTCTAATTCTTTTTTAGCATTTTCTATTTCTGTTTTTTGTCTGTCTATTTCATTTAATAAATCTAAATCACATTCTGCTATTTCAGAAACTATGTAATAACTTGAAATAAACTCTGATACACTATCTGCAGAAAGTAGTACATCTAGATATGTTGTATCACCTGCTTCATATAAAGCTACAACTCTTTCTTCTAGCATTTCTTGTTGTTTTTCATAGTCTTTTTGTGCTTTTTCAAGTTTTTGGTTTGAATCATCTATTTTTGTATTTAACTCACTTATTTCTGAGTCTAAACTATTAATTTGACTTTGATATTCGTCTATTTGTTCATCTAGTTTTGCAACTTCTTTTACTGTTTCATCTTTTATTTCTTGTACTTTTTCTTTTTCTGATTCTACTTCATTTATCTTTTGGTTATTACTTTCTTTTTGACTATTTAATTGATCTTGATTTACTGCAAATGAGATATTAGAACCTATTAATAGACTTATTGCTAACATACTGCATATTATTTTTTTTATCAAGCTTTTCATGTGTTCCTCCCTTTTCCATTTGAACCATTTTTTGGAAATTTTATTTTATGTTTTTTTGAGGAGTTTTTCACTCCTCTTTTTAATTAGTTTGATTTTCTGCTACTGTATTTTCATTTGATTTTTCCTCTTGTTCTTTATCTTCTTTTGAATTTGGTACAACTCCATTTGTTATATATGGCATTGGATTTGTTACAGTTCCGTTTTTTCTAACTTCAAAATGTGCATGTGGTCCTGTTGAATATCCTGTTGAACCTACTTTTAATATTGGTTCATTTCTTTTTACTTGTTGTCCTACTTCTACTAATATTTTAGATCCATGTCCATATAGTGTTGAAATACCTCCACCATGGTCTATTATTACCATATTACCATATGCTGCATTATATCCTGCAGATACTACAACTCCATCATTTGCTGCAACAAAATTTGCTCCCATTGGTGCTGATATGTCTACTCCTGTGTGTAATTTATATACATGTGTTATAGGATGTGTTCTCATTCCATATGGAGATGATATTTTGGTATATCCTGGTACTGGCCATGCTAGTTCTCCTCCTATATATACTGTATCAAGTCCTTGTTTTGCTAATTCTAAGATTTGTTTTTCTACATCTTCTAATGCTTTTTTGTATTCTTCTAATTTTATTTGTGCTTCTTTTTCTTTTTCTGATAAGTTACTAGCATAAGATTCTTTAAATGCTTTTGTATTTTTTAGTATATTTGATGTTCTTGTTTCTCTTTGTGCCATTATTGATAGTTGTTCTTTTTGTTTTTTTAGATTTTCATTTGTTGATTCTATATTATTTTTTCTTTCTGCAATTGTACTTAACATTTCTGCGTCTGATTCAGCTATTTCAGAAATTACATAATATGATGATATGAATTCTGATATACTTTTTGAACTTAATATAACATCTAAATATTGAGTTTCACCTGCTTCATATAAAGCAACTACTCTATCTTCAAATATTGTTCTTTGTTCATCATATTTTTTTTGTTCTACTTCCAAATTTTTTTCAAGTTCTTTAACTGTTTTTTGTATAGTTGCAACTTGCTCACTTGTTTCTTGTAATTCTTTTTCTGCTTCTTCTATTTGGTCATCTAGTTTTTGTATTTGCTCTAAATTTTCTGTCATGTCTATTTGCAAATTTGATAGTTCATCATTGGTTTGGTCAATTTGAACTTGTACTTCTTTTTGTTTTTCTTGCAAATCTGTTGTTTGATTATTTTCAGTTAAATTTGTTTCATTGTTTTCTGTTTCATTTTGTGCAAATACAAATGTACTAGAAAAACACATCACAGAAAGTAGTACTACACATAAAAATTTACGCATTTTAACTCCTTCTTTACTTTTATACCTTTAGATATTTTCTCATAGAAACAACACTTCCGTAATGCTCCTATTCCTATTCCTAAAAGCATATATACTAATATAATAGATGATAACATTTCACCAAATCCTATTAGACCTACTTCAAGTAATTTCATGAAATTTGTATTTACTAGAGCTTTTGCTATAAAATTATATGATGCACCTACAATTACAATAGATATGATACTTGCAAATACCCCTATTATCATTCCTTCAACAATAAATGGCCATCTTATAAAATTATTTGTAGCTCCTACATATTTCATGATTGATATTTCTTTTCTTCTTGCATATACTGTTAGTTTTATAGTATTTGAGATAATAAATATTGATATTACAATTAGTAGTAGTAATATTCCTCCTGTTATAAGTCTTATTATATTTGCTATACTTATTAATGCTGCTATTGTTTCATCACTACTTGTGATTTTGGCTACATTTTCAATTTTCTTTATTTCATCTTGTGTTTCTTTACTTTTTGTTAAATCATTTACTTTTACCATATAAGATGCTTTTAGTTTTTCTGAGTTAAATCCATCAAGTACACCTTTTGTATCTTTTAGTCTTTCTTTCATTGTGTTTAGTCCATCTTCTTTTGAAACAAAGTCTAGAGTACTTACATTATCTATTGCTCTTATTTTTTCTTCTACTTCTTTTATTTGTTCATCTGTTGCATCTGTTTGTATAAATACTTGGAAACCTTGATCTGATTTTATATCATCTACGAAATGGTTTATATTTTCACCTAACATTAAAAATGCTCCAAATATAATCATAGTAGCACACATGATAATTAATGATGCACCTGTAGATTTTTTGTTTTTAAATACATTACTAAATCCTTCTCCTATTAAATATCCTAATCTGTTATATTTCACAATCATACCCACCTTTTTCATCATCTCTTACTATTTCGCCTTTACTAATATGAATAACACGTTTTTTCATTTTGTCAACTATTTCTTTTGCATGTGTTGCAACTACTACTGTTGTTCCTCTCATATTAATTTCATTTAAAAGCTCCATAATGTCCCATGCTGTATCTGGATCTAAGTTTCCTGTTGGTTCATCTGCAATTAGCATTGATGGATTATTGACTAATGCTCTTGCTAAGGCAACTCTTTGTTGTTCTCCTCCTGATAATTCATTTGGATACATTTTTGCTTTGCTACTTAATCCAACTAATGATAAAACCATTGGTACTTGTCTCCTAATATGTCTTGGTGTAGCTCTTACTATATACATTGCATATGCTACATTATCATATACTGTTTTATCTGGTAATAACCTGAAATCTTGAAAAACAACTCCCATACTTCTTCTTAAATATGGAACTTTACTTGGTTTTAAAAATGTTGTGTCTTTTCCATTTATTATTATATTTCCTGATGTTGGTTCTTCTTCTTTTAGTATAAGTTTGATAAGTGTTGATTTTCCACTACCTGATGAACCAACTAAAAATGCAAATTCTCCTTTATCTATTGTGAAGTTAGCATTTTTTACTGCTTTTGTTCCTGTATCATATATTTTATTTACATTTCTAAATTCTATCATTAAAAATACATTCCTTTCAGTAGACCTATTTTACTCTCCCTTTATCATATCAATAATATTGACATTTTGCAATACTTTTTTTGTATAAAAACACTGGTTTTTTATTGTTTTTCCCCCTATTTTATCCTTTTTCTCCATTTTTCTAGCATTTAGAAAATTCACAGAAAATTCACAATACTTTTGGAAGTGTTTATTTATCTAGCATTCAAGCTGCACAGCTTCCATTATTGCATCATAGGTTATTCCAAATTCTTGCATTAATAGTTCTGCTTTTCCAGATTTTCCAAATTGGTCTTTTATTCCTAATCTTATTAATTTACATGGTTCGTATTCTGCTAATACTTCTGATATTGCTGTTCCTAATCCTCCTATTATGTTATGGTCTTCAACTGATATTAATTTTTTTGTTTCTTTTGCACATTTTATGATTATTTCTTTATCTATTGGCTTAATTGTATGTAAATCTATTACTCTAATATCAATGCCTTTTTGTTTTAATTGTATTTGTGCTTTTAGACTTTCAGCAACTGTTACTCCTGTTGCAAAAATGCTAGCATCTGTACCTGTTCCATGTTGTATTCCTTTTCCAAATTCAAAGTTTTGTGTTTCTTCATAGATTATGTCTGTTGCTAGTCTTGATAAACGCATATATACTGGTCCTTCTATTTTTGCTATTTCTTTAGTTGCCCATTTAGTTTGGATATCATCACTAACTGACAATACTTTCATATTAGGTATTGTTCGCATTAAAGATATATCTTCTATCATTTGATGTGTTGCACCATCTTCTCCTACTGTTATTCCTGCATGTGTAGCACATATTTTCACATTTAGGTTTGGATAACATATACTATTACGTATTTGATCATAGGCTCTACCTGCTGCAAACATTGCAAATGTACTTACATATGGTATTTTACCACATGTTGCAAATCCAGCTGCTGTGGCTAACATGTCTTGTTCTGCAATACCCATGTCAAAAAATCTGTTAGGATATTTTTCAGCAAATAATTTTGTTTTTGTCGCTGATGATAAATCTGCATCTAATACTACTATTTTTTGATTTTCTCCTCCTAAATCACAAAGTGCTTCTCCATAACTTTGGCGTGTTGCTTTTTTTTCGTTTTGCATTTAATTCATCCTCTCTTTATTTTCTACATAAAAATGGAACCCTAAAATAATTATTTTGTGGGTTCCTTTGCTTTTTCTTCATTATATTATAAATATGCTGAGAATAAGAAGTTACCCATATATACTTGAACACATGGTACTAGTACGACAACTACAAATAGTATTAAAATAATTCCTACTATTGTATATATTATTTGAGGTACAGTCTTCATAATCTTATTCATTATTTCATCTATGTCAATTTGTAGGTATTCTAAAATTTTTCGTATCATTTCAATTAAGTCTGTTTGCATACCAATTTTCAACATTTCTGTAATCATAGGTTTACATAGACCACAGTCTTCAAAAGGCTTAATCCATGAATCTCCGACTAATAGGTTATCTTTTGATACATCTATTACTTCTTGTAATACTTCATTTTTTACAACATTTCTACTTATTGTCATTGCTTCTTGAATTCTCATTCCATTTTGTAAGTTTAATAACATTGCTCTAAAAAATCTGGATATATCTATTGCAAATATTAATTCTCCAAAAATCGGTGCTGTATATTTGAATTCATGATATTTTCGTCTTCCATCTGGTGTGTGAACATATGATATAATCCATAATATAGCTGCTATTATTAATATTACTGGTACATACCAATATTTAATTGCTATATTCATAAATTTTTGGAATGCTATTGTCATAGCTGGTAATTTATCTTTTGTTCCAAATTCATCATATACATTTTGAATTGCTGGAATTGCAAATATAGTTCCTAATACTAACATTACTATTATTAGTGCAAATTGAATTATATTTGGAATTATTATATTTCTTAGTTTTCTGTATAATTTATTTCTGTCTTCTAAATATTCTAATGCATGTTTTAGTGAGGTAGTTAATGAACCTGATAACTCACCTACTTTAATCATACTAATATATATATAAGGAAATATGTCTGAATAATATTCCATTGTTGTATACATGTTTTCTCCGGCTTCTACTCCTGCTAGGATATCTTCTAGTATTTGTTTTAACATATAATTTTGTGTACTACTTATTATTGTTTTTAGTGCATGAATGTTGTTAAAATTTGCCTTTTTTAACAAATAAAAGTCTTGTGTAAATACTATTAAATCTCTTGATGTTATAGCTTTAGTTTTTGAAAAATATGTTTTTACACTGTTAATTGATGAAGATTCTTCTGCTTCATCAGATGTTAATGTAGTTGTATTAAAGTCCCTCATTGCATATTGAAAGTCACTTATATTTCTTCTTGCTCTGTTTTTATTTGCTTTTGAGGATTTTTTTATTTCATCAACTTGAATAGGTATTAAGTCATTTTCTTTTAAGATATTTAATACACCTTGTTTATTTTGACCATCAATCCTATTTTTTACAACAACACCTGATTTTGTGACTGCTTTGTAAGTATATGACGGCATTTTAGAAACCTCCTAACTTTCCTCTTTTTATTTTTAATTGCATTATTGTACGATTTAAAGTTTCGATATTCTTTTCTTCTAATTGTTTTTTTGCTTGATCTAAAGAAATTCTGTCTTCTACAAATGCTCTTGCAAGAGAATTTATTAATCCTACACTTCCTTTAGCTCCACTTGCTTGTATTAAGTCTTCTATTTCTGATGTATTGATTTTGTCTTTTCTAATAATTCCTGATATTGCATTATCTACTACCATTACTTCTGGTATTAATACAAGGTCATCTTTTGTTCCTTTTATTAGTCTTTGTGAAATAACTAATTTTAATACTGTTGATAATAAATATTTTATTGAATTTTGATCTCTTACTTCATAAAAATTTATCATTCTATCAATTGCTTCTGCACATGATTTACTATGAAGTGTTCCTATTACTAAATGCCCTGATTCTGCAAGTTCAATTGCTGCTTCCATTGTACTTTTATCACGTACTTCTCCTACTACTAAGACATCACAATCTTCTCTTAATGAGTTTTTAACTCCTTCACTAAATGTTAAAACATCTTGTCCTATTCCTACTTCTTTTTGTACAATTAATGATTTGTTAGATTTGTGTCTGTATTCAATAGGATTTTCTAGTGTTAAAATTTTTCTGGTTTGGGTATTATTTATTTCATTTATTAAAGCATTTAATGTAGTTGTTTTTCCTGAATTCATCTTACCTGTAACAAGCATTAATCCTTGTTGTTGATATGTCATTCTTCTGACAACATCAGGTACTCCTAGTTCTTCAAAAGTTGGTAATGTGTCTTTTATTATTCTTAATGTACATATTGGCACACCAAATGAATTAGATATATTAACTCTTAGTCGAATTTCTTTATATTCATATGATATGTCAATCTTCTTGTGAGCTCTAAAAACTTCGTCTTTTTCTAGATTACCTCTTATTAAATAGTCATATATTTCCATCATGTCTTCAAATGTTAATATATCCATTGTTTTTATTGGCTGCAAATCTCTTTTTATTCTAAGCATTGGTCTATTGCCTTCTATTAAATGAATATCTGATGCATCTTTTTTTATTGCAGTATCTAGGATTTTATGCATGTCTACCATATCTATTCATCCTTTCTTCATTATTAAAATATCAATATTTTTTTATTTATTTCTTCTAAAGTTGTTTCTCCTTCTAATACTTTTCTTATTCCATCTACTACCATAGGTCTATAGTCTTGTTCTAATGCTTTTTTTCTAATTTCCATAGCTGATGCATTATTTACAATTAGTTCTTTTATTTCTTCTGTTACATCTAAGATTTCGAATATACCTATTCTATTATAATAACCTGTGTTATTACAATGTTCACATCCAACTGCTTCATATGTCACAGCTTTAGCTAAATCTACTTTTTCTCCGTATTTTTCTATTATCTTTGTTATAATTTCTTTTTCTTCATCTGTAAAAGATCTTTTTCTTCTACATTCTGGACATAGTTTTCTAACTAATCTTTGTGAAACTGCTGTAGCTAAAATACTTGCAATGTCATAATTTGATATTCCTATTTTTCTTAAACGATTTATAATTTCTATACTGTTAATTGTGTGTATTGTTGCTAAAACATAATGACCTGTTTGTCCTGCTTGTATTGCTATTTCTGCTGTTTCTAAGTCACGAATTTCTCCTACTAAAATTATATCTGGGTCTTGCCTTAATGTGGTTCTTAATGAATCTGAAAATGATGCTTTTGGTCCTACTTCAATTTGGTTTAGTCCATCTATTCTAATTTCTACTGGGTCTTCTATTGTTGTTATATTTATTTCTGGTGAGTTTAAGTAATCCATAACACTATATAAAGTTGTTGTTTTACCTTCTCCTGTTGGTGCTCCTATAATTGTAATACTATTACGTTTATTGAAACTTTTTCTGAAACTTGCATCATCACCTGAGTAACCTAGTTCAAATATATTTCTGACATCTGTATTTTTCTTTAATAATCTTAATACGAATTTTTCACCATATATATTTGGTTGTGAAGAAACACGTATGTTATAATCTTCATATATTTGAATTCTACCATCTTGTGATTCTTGTTTTTCTTGGTGCATATTTGATATTGATTTTAGTCTTCCTATAATTTGTTGTTGTTTTTCTTTGTCTATCGTTGCTGCTGTGAATAATTCTCCATCTATACGATATCTAACTCTTAATTCTTCTTCTTGTGGTTCTATATGAATATCACTTGCACGTCTCTCAATTGCTGTTTTTATTATATTGTCAACTAGTTCTGTTACACTTCCTGAAGCTTCTGGTTGCACAATATCTCCATTTGCAGTTGCCTCTAATGCATCAAGGACTTTATCTATTTGTTGATCAAATGTAATATATGGCTCCATTATTAGACCTTTGTTCAAAAATAACATTCGAACAACATCCATTTTTTTGTTATTTACTGTATCTGAAAAACATACCTTTATCTTTCCTTTGGCAATATCAAATGGTATGGCTCTGTTTTTTCGTGCATTTTCAACAGATATGTAACTTGTAACATTTATTTTTATAGTGTCTGTTGTAAGTAATATACCTTTTGTTCCAAGAATATCTCCCATTTCTTCTATTAGTTTTCTTGGGTCACATACATCTAATTCATATAGTATATCTCCAATTTTCATTTTAGAATGGTCTCTTTGATATTCTAATGCATTATTAATGTCTGATTCTGTTACAACACCTCTTTTAACTAACTCTATACCTATCGGTTGGTTTCTTGTCACCTCCATAAGTAGCTAACACTCCTTTCGTATATATTCTACTTATATTATACAATAATTTTTACATTTTTTGATATTCTTTTTATATTTACCATAAATTACATATAAAATGTTAAGGCATCTTGTCCCATTTTTTGGAAATCTCCTATTTTAAAATCTATTTTTACCATTGTCATTCCATTACTAACTTGCTGAGTATAAAATTTGCAATAATCTACGCCTTCACAAACTTTAACATAATTTCTATAAATAATTTTATCTTTTGCAGAATATACGTATTCATTACCATTTGCAAAATTTATCTGACTTGAGGTATATTCAGTACCATCTTCTTTTTGTACTTGTTCACTTGTTCCATTTACACTATTATTTTTAGTTTGTATATCCTGTATAAAAAAGGACATAAATGTTGTATATGATTTTGCATCACTATTTTTTGCCAATGTTTTATTAATTTGTCTATATGAATAAGTAGAAATTGTAGCTAATGTTCCTATTGCAATTATAACTGCTATAACATATACAATTACTGTAGTTGTAGTTATTCCTCGTTCTTTTGACATTTTGCAGACCCCTTTCATCTATAATTGACCTTCATTATTTGTTTTTACAAGTGAAAGTGATATTGTTTTATCTTGATTTTTATATTTATAATCGATTTGAACAGTTATCTTTTTTATAACATCTTGTTTGAAGTTTGCTCTACCAGGAATTTCGGTATAGTCTTGTACTGTTATGGTTCTATAAAATGGTGTTGCATTACCATTTTCATCTGCAATATAGCCATCATCTACTCCATCTATTTTGTCTGTACCAGCTTTTGGTAATCTACTAAATTCCAATACTTTTAAGTTTTCGATAGTATCTATGGCGTAATATAGTGCTTCTGAATGTCTATTTATTTGCTCAATATCCATTTGCACATCATTAGATAGTATTGCTATAACACCTATAAATAATGATATAACAATAACTGTTAATACTATATCTACAACTGTTACTCCTCTTTCATTTTTAATTTTCATTATAAACCTCTTTATACAAAAAATTTATTCATTATAAGAACTATTAATAAAATTGAAATATTTGATATACCTAAATAATATCCTAATGTTAGGTTTCTTCCAATTTCAATTTTTTGCTTTTTTCTTGATTTTAATTTTTTAATAAATGTGTAAATTAGTAGTGAAATAAGCATAATTAATACTGTATATAAAGCAGTTATACCTTCTGTAAAAACTGCCATTGTTATAATTGTTAAAATAATTCCATTTATATAATAATTTTTTGATGTTTTTTTAAGTGTTATTGAATCTATTATTAAAATAACTATATAACTAAGTAGATATATAGCATATCTATATATAATACTATTACTTTTCATTATAGTAATATTTTCTACTCTGTATACTATACATAAATATACCATATACATGAGAGAAATAATAATACCATATGTACTAACTCTTTTATCAATTTTTCGCTCTTCTTTATCTATTCCAGCCATTAGAATTATAAACGTGAAGTACAATACCAAAAACGCAAAGTTTATCATATCATATATAGTCAAATATTGTATATTATAGCCCATTAAATATGCTACACTTAAGAAAAATAGTCCTGATAATAATTCTATTATAAAATATCTTGGTCTAATTTTTTCTTTACAATATCGACATTTTCCACCTAAAAACAGATAACTTAATAAGGGAATTAAATCCCAAAAACCTAATTTGTGTCCACAATTTGGACAATATGAATGAGTATGAGTAATATCTTCCGTTTTTGGTATTCTATAAACAGCTAAAGTGTAAAAACTTCCGAATACAATTCCTATACAAAAGACTAGTATATATAGTATTACATTCATTATTTAACCATTTCTCCTCGTTCTTTTATAATATTAGGCATATACACTAAAACGTAGTATATGCCTAAATTAATTAGTTATATATATTAATCAATACTACCTTTTAATCCATCTGCTCCTGGTTTTGACCAAGTTCCTATTTTTCCAGTAGTATCATCAAAACTAGCAAATACTCGTTTACTCTTATCAGCTTGTGGAATAATTACTAATTCATTTTGTTCTGTCATTTTAACAGTTGCTTCTGGGTAAGCTCCACCGCTATACTCATTTTGTGTTCCATTTAATATAGCTTTTTTAATTTCTGCACCTATTGTATTGCTTGTAGCTTTACCTTCAACATATTTACTATAATAATATTCTGTTGCTTCATCATATACTTCCATTGATATTAAATCTTTTGTTTGTCCTATTTGTTCTTCATATCTTGCTTGTGCTGCTCTATTTAGAATTCCATTTTCTCCTGATAATGCAGCTATTGTAATTCCTGCTAAGATTAATAGAACTATAATTGTAATAACTAATGCAACTAGCGTAATACCTCTTTGATTATCTCTCATCACATTTTCCTCCTAATTTAATTAATATTATTAAGTTCCTGGTTCTGACCAATCTGAAATTGAACCTGTTGTAGTTCCATCAAATGTGGCTTTAGTTGTTTTTGTTGAATCAGCTTTTGGAGCTATTGTTATTTCAGTT
>CANRBI010000008.1 GCA_947628775.1 uncultured Clostridia bacterium | reverse complement strand
GGGCTTAAGCCCAGAAGTGCCAGTACAAAAGCCTTCTAGGCTAAGAGCAAACCACCCGTTTTACGGGTGGTTATGATCCAAAAAATTTTATAACAATTTACCAAAGTAACAAATCAAATATTGTAACAAAAAAATCATGAAAATGTAATACAACTGTAACAAAACACAAAACAAGCTAATTAACTAAACTACATCAAATCAAACTAAAAGTTATACCCACAAAAACTTCCAATATCCGCAAAACGCGTATTGACTTTTACGCGTTACACGTGTACAATAAAAATTGTAATAAGTAAGGAGGAAAAGAATATGAACACTAAAAATGCAACTTATATAAACAAACAAAAAGGTATAACTCTAATTGCTTTAGTAATAACAATAATAGTAATATTAATATTATCAGGAATAACATTAAATGCATTAAGTGGAGAAAACGGTATCCTAAAAAGAGCAACACAAGCCAAAGAATTAACAAACAGAGCCCAAGTGCAAGAACAATTACAACTAGAGGTATATGACGTATTTGCAGAAGAAGGAGATTTCAACGCAGACAAATTTAAAGAAAAAGTCCAACAAGACCTATCAGATATTAATCCCCAAATTCACGACAAAGAAAACGGAGACATAGTAGTAGAAACAGACAAAGACGAATTTATAATAGACGGTCAAACCGGAGAAATAAAAGAATCCGGACCAAAAGGAGGACTATGGCCAGAAGTAGAAGTAGGAGTAACCCAAGTAGGAGGAGACCCACTAGAAAAAGACCAAACATATGAAGAGGTAGAACTACACGTAACAGTACCAAACAAAGACGAATTTGACGAAGAAGTAGAAATAACAGTAAAAGACTCCGAAGGTCAAGATGTAGAGGTACAATGGGAAGACGATGGTCAAGGAGGAAAGAAAGCAGTAGTACCAGGAACAGGAGACTACACAATAGAAGTAAAAGGAACAAAAGATGGAATAGAAAAAACCGAAAAGAAAACAGTACACGTAGGAGACAAAAAACCAGAACCAGAAGAGCCAAAAGATACAACAAAACCAATAATAACAAAAACAGAAGTATCAACAGATTGGACAAATGCAGATAAACAAGTAACAGTACAAGCAGAAGACAGAAAAGGAGAAGGAGCAAACGAATATGCAAGTGGAATACAAGCATATGCACTAACCTCAAACAGAGATGAGCCACAAGAAAAAGACTGGAAAATCGAAGAATCAGGAACCTGGACAAGTGACCCAGCAGGACTAGGAATGCATTATGCCTGGGTAAAAGACAAAGCAGGAAACATATCAGAGCCATCAGAAATAACCATAGAAAAAATAGAATCAGGAACCCCAACAGTAAATGTAGAAATAGATGAAGAAGCAACAAAAACAAAACAATCACACACACCAAAAATATCAATATCAGATGACACAAGTGGACTAAAAACAGGAACATACACAGTAAAATATACATGGACACAAGACGATAATGAACCAACCTGGTCAGAAATATCAGGAATAGAATACCAAACAACAATACAAGTAGAAGAAGCAGGAAAACAAAAAGTAACAGTAAGTCTACCAGAAAAGAAAGATCTAACAGGAACATATTACTTACATGTACAAGCACTATCACTACAAGATGTAGCAGGAAACACAGGAGATTCAACAACATATGGAGTATATAAATTTGACAACAAAGGACCAAAAATAACATTTGAACCACAAACAGAAGTAGAATATAAACAAAGCCAAAAAACAAAAATAACAGTAACAGACGAAGAAGAAACAGCAATAAATGATAATAGTCTAAAATATGTATGGAAACAAGAAGAAAACATAGAATCAGCACAAGAACCAGGAACAGAAGAATTCCAAAAAACATACACAAACCAAGGAGAAGCAACACACAGCGAAGGAACAGGAGAAAACTGGTACATATGGGCAGTAGCAGAAGATAACTTAGGAAACAAAACAATAGACAAAACAGGGCCATTCTACCTAGATAACGAAGAACCAGACGACTCAGCCCCCGTACTACAATCAACAACAAACAGTATAACAGTAACATTCAACCAAAAAGACAACAACAAAGCAGGAATAGATACAGAAAGTAAACAATACTCTTACAAGAAAAACACACAAGGAGAAGATGAGTGGAGCGAATGGAAAACATTTGAAGGGACAACAGCAACAATACCAAAACTAACATTAGGAATAAAATATGACGTAAGAACCAAAAGCTCAGACATACTAGGAAATGGACCAAAAATATCCAAAACAGCAAGTATAGACACAAAAGATATAGAAAAACCACAAATAAATGTAACAAACACAAATAACACAAATAAGGATGTAAAAATAAAAATAACATATCCAACAACAGGAGAAGGACTAACAAACGAATACAAAATAGAGCCAACAGAAGTAGACTCAGAACAAGAAGAAAAAGACTGGGAAATCTACGATTTTGGAGAAGATGGATTTGAAGTAAAAGCCAACTGTACAATATATGCAAGAACAAGAGACAATGACTACCAAGGATCAGACGACACAAGGGTAGCAACAGCAACACTAACAAACATAGACAAAAAGGCACCAATAATAAGTTCAGCAACAGCTCCAACAGAACTAACAAACACAGACAAAGCAATAACAGTACAAGCAGAAGACCAAGGAATTGCAGGACTAGAAGCATATGCAATAACAACATCAGACCAAAATACAAAAGAACAAATACCAGCAGATGCCTGGAAAGAAGAAAAAGCAGGAGAATGGACAAGTGACACAAAATATGATGCAGGAACATATTATGCCTGGGCAAAAGACACACTAGGAAACATATCAGACCCATATACAGTACAAATAACAAATGTAGACAAGAAACCACCAGAAGCAAGTCATACAAAAACTACGGCAGCGGATAAAAAATCAGTAACAATAGAAATAACAGGAACAGATGAAAACGGAATACAAAGTATAGAAACAACAGATAAAGTAGATATAACAAAACAATCAGGAGAAGAAACAACAGCGACAACAAGAAAAACAAAATTCACAGTAACAGAAAATGCAACATATCATTTCACAATAACAGACAAAGTAGGAAATTCAAAAACATATAATGTAGAAGTAACAGAAATAGAAATAAAAACAGGTGCATTTACAACAGAATTTGGAACAATAGATGTAGTATGGTTAAATACAAGTAATGAAATAATCTCAAGTCCAAATGCACCAGTGGTAGGAAGTGAATCACCATTAACCCCAGTAAAATGGAATGGAATAGAAGAAGAAGATACATCAACAGAAGATCAAAATTGGTATAATTATATAGCAGGAACAGGAACAGAAGACAACAATAGTAGTCACTGGGCAAATGCTAAAAAATCAGACGGAAGCTATTTTGTATGGATACCAAGATTTGCATATAGAATAACATATTATCAAGACGAAACAAGACAAGTAGTAACTGGATATGAAGATGCAAGAGGAATAGTAGATGCACAAGGAAACCAAAAATATGCATTAGATACTGGAATAAAAACAGTAACATCAGGAAACAAATCATATATAGTGCACCCAGCATTTATGAATAATACAGAAAATAACTTTGACAATGGAGGTTGGGATAGTGACCTAAGTGGATTCTGGGTAGCAAAATATGAAATGAGTCGAACAGATGCAACACTAAATTCACCAGGAACATGGGGTGGAACAAAATTCCAAAGTAAACCTTTAGTTGCATCAGCTAGTGAGATTAAAATAGGAGATATGTATACATATGGAAAAGCGTATTTAAGTGGAAAATCAAGTCATATGATGAAAAATAGTGAATGGGGAGCAGTAGCATGCTTAACCCATAGTCAATACGGAAGAAATGGACATGAAATATATATAAATAATTATAGTGATCACGTAACAGGATTAGCAGGAAATAGTGCAAGTGCTTATTTATCATATTCAATAACAAATAAATATAATACAGAAGTAGGACAAATGGCAAGTTCAACAGGAAATATATATGGAATATATGACTTAAGTGGAGGAGCATATGAATATGTAGCAGCATTTGATAGAGAAGGAGATAACAACTTAGGAACATATGGAAATTCAATAGTATCAGGAGGAAAAAGAAGTACAAAATGGGCAACAGCATATACAAACGGAACATTAAAAGATGATGGAGATACAATATATACAGTAAGCAAAACAGGAGATATGACAAAAGAGGTTAGGAAATATTCATCTTCAAACTCTAGCTGGTTTTCCGACTTGGCTTACGTCTTGTATGATGTCGAACCATTCTGCTTACGCGGGGGTGAATACACTGGCGAGGGGATTGCGGGCTTGTTCTGCTCTGCGAATGCTCAGGGTAATACCGCTACTGGGCATGGTTTCCGCGTCGTATTAGCTCCTTAACACCAACCTAAGAGGAACATATAACGGATGGTGTATAATACAGTGGTTCTTTGTCAAGTTAGTTGACAATCTCCGTCCAAAATTGCGACAAATATAATAGACTGACTACTACAATACCCCAAATTGCCAAACCCTGTCGAAAAACCTCAAAAAACCTTGAAAATACCAAAAAATTGCGATGAAAACATATAAAAATTTCCAAAAAACTATTTACAATAATTTCCAAATATTGTAAAATAAAAATCGTAAAAGTTGCAACAAAAAATAAATTAATAGGAGGGAAAAATGGAAGTTTTAAAAATTTCATCAAAATCAAACCCTAATTCAGTCGCCGGGGCGATAGCTGGATTAGTAAAAGAATCAAGTAAAGCAGAAATGCAGGCAATCGGAGCAGGAGCTCTAAATCAAGCTGTAAAAGCAGTAGCAATAGCAAGAGGTTTTGTAGCACCATCAGGAGTGGATTTAATTTGTATACCAGCATTTGCAGAAGTAGAAGTGGAAGGAGAAGATAGAACAGGGATAAAATTAATTGTTGAATCAAGAGTATAATAACAAAAATTTAGTTAGAAAAATTGAATTAAAAATTCAATAACATACAACACTAACAAAAAAACAAAAGATAAACATATAATGAAAGAGTTAGAATAAAATAAAATTGTTTTAAAAAGAGTATCCAAATTTTAAAGTGAACTCATCTCCCCTTAAAGTAAATACTAAAAAATGTATCTACTTTAAGGGGATTTTTACATATATAACAAGATAAATCAACTATATACAAACCAACATATATATCCCAAAAAACAACTTTTCTTAAAATGACCGCCCATTCTAATAGAAATTTTTTCAAAAATGTTATAAAATATTGTATGAAATTACGAAATATACAAGTTTGAAAATACCAAAACAAAACTCTTTTCCAAACCATAAGTGCCTATAGGAGGAAATCATTAAAAATGGAAAATATAAAAATAACAAAAACAGGAGCATATCTTCCTGAAATAGAAATACAAAACGAACAATTAGAAAAACAGCTAAACCTAGAACCAGGCTATATAAAAAAAAGAACAGGAATAACAAAAAGATATTACACAAATAACACACAAGAAGACCTAGCAGAAAAACTACTAAAAAAAATGTTCAAAACACCAGAAGAAACAAAAGACATAGACTTAATAATTACAGCAACAACAACACCAAACTACTTCATGCCAGGAATTGCAAACATTGTTCAAAAAAAACTACAAATAGAAAAATGCATATCTTTTGACATACTAGCAGGATGCTCAGGCTTTATAAATGCAATAGACATAGTACAAAAATACATAAAAACATCAAACATAAAAAAAGCACTAGTTATAGGAATAGAACAACTATCAAAATTTGTAAACAAAGAAGATATATCAACATGCATATTATTATCAGACGGAATAGGTGCAGTCTTACTTGAAAAAACAAATGAACCAAAAACATATTACTCAAATATACAAGCTTTGCAAGATACCAAACAAATACTAACATCAAAAATAGAAACACAAAAAAACGAACTAAAACTAACAATGAATGGTATAGAAATATACAAATATGCAGTAACAGAAACAGTAAAAAACATCAAACAATTATTAAAAGAAACAAACCAAAACATAGAAGAAATAAAATACATAATACCACACCAATCAAACCTAAAAATCATAAAATCAATAGCAACAAGGCTCGGAATAAAAGACATGAATAAAATGTGTATAAACATAGAAAAAATAGGAAACACATTTTGTGCAAGTATTCCAATAATATTAGACGAACTTTATCAAAACAAACAACTAAAAACAGGAGACAAAATAATTCTCCTAGGATATGGTGGAGGTCTAAACACAGGAAGTATATTAATGGAGGTATAACACAAATGGACAAAACAAATATTGCTTTCCTATTCCCAGGTCAAGGAGCACAATATGTAGGAATGGGGAAAGACATATATGATAAATATGAAGAAGCAAAAGCTATATATGACAAAGCAGAACAAATTTCAAATATGCCAATAAAAAAGATATGTTTTGAAGGACCAGAAGAATTACTAAATGAAACAGAAAATACACAAATGGCAATATTTATCACAAGTTTAGCAATACTAGAAGTTTTAAAAAACAAAGAAATATCAGCAAAAATTAGTGTAGGGCTAAGCTTAGGAGAATATGTAGCACTAGTATATGCAAAAATTTTAAATTTTGAAGATGCAATAAAACTTATCCAAAAAAGAGGCAAATACATGGGAACAATGCTCCCTAAAGAAGAATACTCAATGGCAGCTATTATGGGACTTGAAACAGAAAAAATAGAAGAAATATGTAAACAAATATATGACAAAGGAGGCTTTGTAGTACCAGCAAACTACAATTACTCAGGTCAAACAGTCATATCAGGAACAACTCAAGCCATTGACAAAGCAATACAAAACTTAAAAGAAGCAGGAGCAAAAAAAGTAATTAAATTAAAAACAAGTGGACCATTCCACACAATAAAACTACAAAAAGCAAAAGAAGCATATGAGCAAGAACTACAAAAAGTCACATTCAATATGCAAAACATAGATAATCCAACTAACCCAAAAGTCATAAAAAACATAGATGGCAAATTCTATACACCACAAGATAATATAAAAGAAATTCTAGCAAACCACATAATATCACCAGTAAGATTTGACAAAGCAATAAAATTAATGAATGAACAAAACATAAAAACATATATAGAAATAGGACCAGGTAAAGTTCTATCAGGTTTTGTAAAAAAAGAACATAATGAACACACAACATATCATATAAATGATATACAAACACTACAAGAATTTCTAGAAAACAAATAAGGTTTATAGGCAAAACCTCATAAAAACCTAAATATATAAACAAGGAATGAAATAAAATGGAAGAAACCAAAACAATTTTAGTAACAGGAGGAACACGAGGAATAGGAAAACAAGTAGCACTAAAATACGCACAAAGTGGATATAATGTAGCAATAAACTATGTATCAGAAAACACAGATACAAAAAGTCTAGAAAAAGAACTAAAAGAAGCAGGAGCAAAAGATGTTCTACTAATCAAAGCAAATGTAACAAATAGTGAAGAAATATCAAAATTAATAGAAGAAATAATAACCAAATATGGAGCAATAGATGTACTAGTGAATAATGCCGGAATAACAAAAGACAATTTATTAATGAGAATGAATGAAGAAGAATTTGACAAAGTTATAGAAGTAAACCTAAAAGGAACATACATAGTCACAAAAGCAGTAACAAAATACATGATGAAAAAAAGAAAAGGAAGTATAATCAATTTATCATCAGTAGTAGGAGTTGCAGGAAATGCAGGTCAATGTAATTATTCAGCATCAAAAGCAGGAATAATCGGATTTACAAAAAGCCTAGCAAAAGAATTAGCATCAAGAAACATAAGAGCAAATGCGGTTGCACCAGGATTTATAGAAACTGATATGACAAGTGTTTTACCAGAAAACATAAAAGAAAACATAAGTAGTCAAATACCACTAAAAAGAATGGGAACAGCCAAAGAAGTTGCAGAACTAGTATATTTTTTAGGAGAAGATACAAGTTCATATATAACAGGCCAAGTCATAAATATAGATGGTGGAATGTTAATGTAATAAAATAATCATAAAAAAAGAAAGAAGGAAAAACATAAAATGGAAAAAAGAGTTGTTGTAACAGGACTAGGTGCTATTACACCAATAGGAAAAACAGCACCAGAATTTTGGGAAGGAATTAAACAAGGCAAATGCGGAATAGACAAAATAACTGCATTTGACCCATCAGATTTCAAAGTAAAACTAGCAGGAGAAATAAAAGAATATGATCCAGAGCAATACTTTGACCACAGAGATGCAAAAAGACTAGACAAATATGTACAATATGCTATAATAGCTTCAAGAGAAGCATGGAAAGATAGCAAACTAGATAAAGAAACAGAAAACATGGAAAGAGTAGGAGTATTAATTGGTTCTGGAATAGGTGGAGTAGAAACAATAGAAGAAGAAAACAGAAAATGTGTAGAAAAAGGACCAGACAGAGTATCACCAATGTATATACCAAAAGCAATATTAAATATGGCAACAGGAAATGTAGCAATAGAATTAGGAGCAAAAGGAGAATCATTAACAATAGTTACAGCATGTGCCACAGGAACACACTGCATAGGAGATGCTTATAGAATGATAAAACATGGTTACCAAGATGTAGTTGTAACAGGAGGAACAGAAGCATCAATAACAAAACTTAGTGTATCAGGATTTATGAATATGAAAGCACTTTCAAAATCAGAAGACAAAAACAGAGCAAGTATTCCATTTGACAAAGAAAGAAATGGATTTGTAATGTCAGAAGGTGCAGCAGTTCTTATACTCGAAGAACTAGAACATGCCAAAAAAAGAGGAGCTAAAATCTATGCCGAAATAGTAGGATATGCAGCAACATCAGATGCATATCATATAACATCACCATTACCTGATGGAAATGGTGGAGCAAGAGCAATGAAACTAGCAATAGAAGATGCAAAAATCAAACCAGAACAAATTACATATATTAATGCACATGGTACATCAACACACTTAAATGACTCATGTGAGACAAAAGCAATAAAAACAGCTCTAGGAGAAGAAATAAGTAAAAAAGTTCTAGTAAGCTCAACAAAAAGTAATACAGGACATATGCTAGGAGCAGCAGGAGCTATAGAAGCAATAGTATGTATAAAAGCAATACAAGATAGTTTTGTACCACCAACAATCAACTACAAAGTACCAGACGAAGAATGTGACTTAGACATAGTACCAAATAAAGGCAGAAATGTAGAAATAGAATATGCAATGTCAAACTCACTAGGATTTGGTGGACACAACTGTTCAGTAGTTATAAAAAAATATAATTAAAAGGAGAGAAAAATTATGGATTACAAAGAAATCAAACAAATAATGAAAGATATGGAAGATTCTAAACTATCATCATTAGAAATTGAATTCCCAGATGGGGTAAAAATCAGTATGTCAAAATCAGTTGTAAACGAATTATCAGTAGTCACAGCACAAAAAGCCTATCCTACAACAATAGAAATACCAGAAGCTCCAATGATACAAGAAAATGAAAACAAAGCATTATTAAATTCACAAGAACAAAATACATCTATGGTAAAGGGATCAGAAAACCTAAAAATAATTACATCTCCAATGGTCGGAACATTTTATGCAAGTAGCGCACCAGGCAAAGACCCATTTGTAAAAAATGGAGACAAAATAAAAAAAGGTCAAGTAGTATGTATTGTAGAAGCAATGAAATTAATGAATGAAATAGAATCAGAATATGACGGAGAAATAGTTGAAGTATGTGTACAAGATGGAGAAATAGTTGAATATGGTATGCCACTTTTTAAACTAAAATAAAGGAGAAAAAATAATGTTAAACAAAGAACAAATAAAAGAAATAATCCCACAAAGAGAACCATTTTTAATGATAGATGAAGTTGAAAGCTATACACCAGGAGAAGGTGCAATAGCCTACAAAAATGTATCTGAAGATGAATACTATTTCAAAGGTCACTTTCCAGGTAATCCAATAATGCCAGGAGTACTAATGGTAGAAGCACTTGCTCAAACAGGAGCAGTTGCTATTTTATCAATGGAAGAAAACAAAAATAAAAATGCCCTATTTGGGGGTATAGACAAATTAAAATTCAAAAAACAAGTAGTACCAGGAGACAGATTAAAACTAGAAGTAAAAATAATAAAAAGAAAAGGACCAATAGGAATAGGTGAAGCAATAGCCACAGTAGATGGAAAAATTGCCGTAAAAGGTGAACTTACATTTGCAGTAGTATAAATGAAAGGAAAGATTTAAAAAAATGAACAAAATATTAGTTGCAAACCGTGGAGAAATTGCAGTCCGCATTATAAGAGCATGTAGAGAAATGGGAATAAGAACAGTTGCAATTTACTCAGAAGCAGATAAAAATTCATTACATAAAACACTAGCAGATGAAGCATTTTGTATTGGACCTGCAATATCTTCTAAAAGTTATCTAAATATAAAAGCAATAATAGAAACAGCCTGCTTATCAGGAGCAGATGCAATACACCCAGGTTTTGGATTTTTATCAGAAAATGCAAATTTTGCAAAAATCTGTAAAGAAACAGGAATAAAATTCATAGGACCAGACTCTGAGCTAATCACACTACTTGGAAACAAATCAAAAGCAAAAGAAACAATGAAAAAAGCAGGAGTACCAGTAGTTCCAGGCTCTGATGGCTTGATTACATCAAAAGAACAAGCAATAAAACTAGCAGAAGAAATAAAATATCCAGTAATGTTAAAAGCCTCAAGTGGAGGTGGAGGAAAAGGAATCAGAATAGCATATAACCAAACAGAACTAGAAAATGCATATGATTTAGTAAGGCAAGAAGCAAAAAACTCATTTAATGATGATAGTATCTACCTAGAAAAATATATAGAAAACCCAAGACATGTAGAAATACAAATATTAGCAGATGAAAAAGGCAATTGTATTCAATTAGGAGAAAGAGACTGTTCAATACAAAGAAAAAATCAAAAAATAATAGAAGAAACACCAAGCTTAGCAATAGATGAAAAAACAAGAAAAAAGATGGCACAAACAGCAATAAAAGCAGTAAAACAAATAGGATATGTAAATGCAGGAACAATAGAATTTCTAGTAGACAAAAATCAAGACTTCTATTTTATGGAAATGAATACAAGAGTACAAGTAGAACATGGAATTACAGAAATGGTAACAGGAGTAGATATAATAAAAGAACAAATAAGAATAGCATCAGGAAAAACTCTTTCATATAAACAAGAAGAAATCATACCAAAAGGACACTGTATAGAAGCCAGAATAAATGCAGAAAACCCAGAAAAAAACTTTATGCCATGTCCAGGTACAATTACAGGTCTGCATCTTCCAGGAGGAAATGGAATAAGAATAGATACAGCAATATATACAGGCTATACAGTACCACCAACATATGACTCTATGATAGCAAAAATAATGAGTTATGGCAAAGACCGAAAAGAAGCAATAGCAAAACTAAGAAGTGCTGTAGCAGAACTAGTAATAGAAGGAATATACACAAATTCAGATTTTATATTAAAAATACTAAATAATCCGCAATTCCAATCAGGAGAATATGACACATCATTTATAAAAGACAAATAAAAACAAGAAGGGAATATATTATTAATGGTTATTGATAAAGTAAAAAAATTAAATGAAATAGAAACAAAACCACACAAAAACACAAAAGCATCTGACATGTTAGTTGGTAAATGGGTAAAATGTGACAAATGCAAAGAAATAATATATAAAGAAGAACTACATAATAACTATAGTGTATGTCCAAACTGTGGAAAGCATTTTAGATTGTCTTCAAGAAGAAGAATAAAACAAATAGCAGATGAAGGAACATTCAAAGAAATAGCAGGAGACATAATAACCAAAGACCCATTAAAATTTGAAGGATACTTAAAAAAAGTAGACATATTAAAAGAAAAAACCAAACTAGATGAAGCAGTAAAATGTGGAACCTGTGAAATAGAAGGTCAAAAAGCAGTAATAGCAGTTATGGACGGCAACTTTTTAATGGGAAGTATGGGTTCAGCAGTTGGTGAAAGAATCACAATAGCAATAGAAACAGCAATACAACAAAAATTACCACTAGTTATATTTAGTGTATCAGGTGGAGCAAGAATGCAAGAAGGAATTGTATCACTAATGCAAATGGCAAAAACCTCAGCAGCAATAGCTAAATTAAATGAAGCAGGACTATTATATATCTCAGTCCTAACAGACCCTACAACAGGAGGAGTAACAGCAAGTTTTGCGAGTTTAGGAGACATAATACTTGCAGAACCAGAAGCACTAATAGGATTCGCAGGACCAAGAGTCATAGAACAAACCATTAACCAACGACTACCAAAAGATTTCCAAAAAGCAGAGTTTTTACTAGAACATGGATTTATCGATAAAATTGTAGAAAGAAAAGACATGAAACACATGATTTCTACACTAATAAAATTTCACACACCAACACCAAAAAGTGAGGTGAAAAAATAATGAAAACAGCATGGGAAAAAGTACAAATAGCAAGAAAAATAGATAGACCAAAATCATCAGACTATATAAATGCAATATTTAATGATTTCATAGAACTTCATGGAGACAGAAATTATGGAGATGATAAATCAATAATAGCAGGGATAGCCTATTTAGACGAAATTCCAGTAACAATTATAGGAGAGCAAAAAGGAAAAAATGCAAAAGAAAATATAACTAGAAACTTTGGAATGCCAGAGCCAGAAGGATACAGAAAAGCATTAAGACTTATGAAACAAGCAGAAAAATTTAACAGACCAATAATAACATTTATTGACACACCAGGAGCCTTCCCAGGAATAGGAGCAGAAGAAAGAGGACAAGGAGAAGCAATAGCAAGAAATATAATGGAAATGTCAAATTTAAAAGTTCCAATAATATGTGTAGTAATAGGAGAAGGTTCAAGTGGAGGAGCTCTAGCAATAGGTGTAGGAGACAAAATAGTAATGCTTGAAAATGCAATATATTCAATACTTTCACCAGAAGGATTTGCAAGTATATTATATAAAGATGCAAGTAAATCAAAAATTGCAGCATCAGAAATGAAAATAACAGCAAATGATTTAAAAAAACTAGAATTAATAGATGAAATAATAAAAGAACCCAAAGAAGGAATAACGCAAAAATTTGAAGAAATAACATCAGAACTAAAAAAATACATAAAAACAAACATAAAAGATTTACAAAAACTAGACACGGAAATGCTATTAGTAAAAAGATATGAAAAATTCAGAAAAATCTATTAGGAGGTAAAAAAGATGATATTAAAAGGTAAAAAAGTAGTAATAATGGGAGTTCGTAACAAGTGGAGTATAGCATGGGGAGCTACCCAATCAGCATATGAACAAGGAGCCGAAGTTATATGTACATGTGCTGAAGACAGCTATGACAAAGTAAAACAACTACTAGAAGAATTGCCAGGAACTAAACTTTATGTATGTAATGATGTAGGAAAAGACGAAGATATTGAGAAATGTTTAGAACAAATAAAAAAAGAAAATGGAAAAATAGATGGAATTTTACACGCAATAGCACATGCAAACACAGAAGACCTAAGGAATGACTTTATAAACACATCAAGAGAAGGATATGCACATGCACAAGATGTAAGTAGTTATTCACTAATTGCAATAACAAGAATAGCAAAAGAAAAAGACCTATTAAATGAAGGAGCAAGTATAGTAGCATATACATATTTTGGTTCAGAAAAAGCAGTTGAAGGATATAATGTAATGGGAGTTGCAAAAGCAGCATTAGAAGCATCTATCAAATATCTAGCAGTAGATCTAGGAAAAGTTGGTTGTAGAATAAACGCAATATCTGCAGGACCAATAAAAACACTATCTGCAAAAGGAATAAAAGACTTTGGAAGTATCTTAGACATAGTAGAAAAAAGAGCACCATTACACAAAAATGTAACAACCAAAGAAGTAGGAGATGCAACAGCATTTCTATTTAGTAATTTATCAAATGCAATAACAGGAGAAGTAATACATGTAGACAACGGATTTTCTTCTGTAGGAGTATAAAAATATATAAATCAAAGTATCCTATAATAACAAATATTTAGGATACTTTTTTATTACGTAAGAAAAATCGCCAGATTTTTCTGAAGTAACAAGGTTAAATTTCTTTGATTTGTGCGGTTGCGAAGCAACCTGTACATTTGGCGAAGCAATTTTTCTTATATAAATTTCAAAAAAACCCTTTTAAAATTAAGTAAAATATTATACAATAATACAAAATCTAAATACAAGGAGAGGAAAATGACAAAAAAGTGGCAAATATATGAAACAAACAACGAAAAACAGGAAAAAATACAACAATTAGTAAATAATTATAAAATAAATAAATTACTAGCAACAATATTAGTAAACAGAAACATAACAGAACCAGAAAACCTAAAAATATTTTTAGAACCAACCAGAAAAGACTTCCATGATCCATTTTTAATGCCAGACATGAAAAAAGCAATAAACAGAATAAAACAAGCAATAGAAAAAAATCAAAAAGTAATGATATATGGAGACTATGATGCAGATGGAATAACAAGTATAACAGTACTAAAAAGTTTTTTAGAAGAAATAGGATTACACACAGACTACTACATACCAAATAGATTAAATGAAGGATATGGACTAAACAAACCAGCAGTTGAAAAAATAGTAAAAGAAAAATACGAATTAATGATAACAGTAGACTGTGGAATATCAGCAGTAGAAGAAGTTGAATATGCAAACGAATTAGGACTAGAAACAATAATAACAGACCACCATGAAGTTGCAGAACAACTACCACAAGCAATAGCAGTTGTTGACGCAAAAAGAAAAGACTCAATCTATCCATGTCGAGACCTAGCAGGAGTAGGAGTAGTATTCAAATTTATCCAAGCACTATCAATTGAACTAAATTTACCAGAAGAAACATACCTAAAATACTTAGATATAGTCTGTGTTGGAACAATATCTGATATAGTACCATTAAGAGACGAAAACAGAGTTATAGCAAAACTAGGGTTATTACTGATAAATCAAACAAAAAATATAGGTCTAAAATCATTACTTAATACATCTGGATATAAAACAATAGACTCAACAGCAATATCATTTGGTGTAGCACCTAGAATTAATGCATGTGGAAGAATGGGACATGCAGAAAAAGCACTCCAACTATTTTTATCAAAAAATATAAATGAAGTTCAAACACTTGCAAATGAACTAAATGAATATAACAGAATAAGACAAGACACAGAAAAAAGTATATATGAAGAAGCGGTAAATATAATACAATCACAAAATGTAGATAAAAACAAAATAATAGTAGTAGCAGCAGAAAACTGGCATCATGGAGTAATAGGAATAGTTGCCTCAAAAATTACAGAACTATATTTCAAACCAAGTATATTACTATGTTATGAAAATGATGTAGCAAAAGGATCAGGTAGAAGTATACCAGGATTTGACTTACATGAAGCACTATTAAAATGTACAGATACAATAGAAAGATTTGGTGGGCACAGTATGGCAATAGGTATTACATTAAAACGTGAAAAATTACAACAATTCAAAGACCAAATTGAAGAAATTGCCAAACAATCAGATATTGAAGAAATATTACCAATTATATATATTGATGCAAAAGTAGAACTATCAGAAATAAACAAAGAAATGGTCGCAAGTCTAAAAAAACTAGAACCATTTGGAGAAGGAAACAAAACACCAATATTTGTAATAAAAAATCTAAAAATAGATTCAATAAGAGCATTAACAGAAGGGAAACACCTTAAATTAACATTAAGAGAAAATAACACAATAATAAATGCAATAGGATTTAATTTAGGATATTTAGCAGAAGACTATAAAATAGGAGACAAAGTAGATATAGTAGGAATGCTAGAAATAAACACCTTTAATGGTGAAGATAATATACAAATAAACTTAAAAGATATTATGAAATCCTTATAATCCTAAAAAAGGAAGTGTTAAAATGCAAGAAAAAGAAATAACAATACAAGATATAATAACAAAAAGGAAACAACACTCTAGGAGAGTAGATACAAAACTCATAATGAAAGCATATAACATAGCAAAAGAAAAACACAAAGATCAAAAAAGAAATTCAGGAGAGCCATATATCATACATCCCCTAAATGTAGCATATATACTAGCAGATGTAGGACTAGATGATAACACAATATGTGCCGCATTATTACATGATGTAGTAGAAGATACAGATTTCACAGATGCAGACATCCGCCAAATATTTGGAGACGAAATAGCAGATATGGTAGCAGGAATCACAAAACTAGGAACAATGATGTTTGAATCAGTAGAAGAACGACAAGTAGAAGATTACAGAAAAATGTTCCTAGCAATGGGTAAAGATATAAGAGTTATAATAATAAAATTAGCAGATAGACTTCACAATATGAGAACACTCAAATACCTAAAAAGAGAAAGACAAATAGCAAATTCTAGAGAAACAATGGAAATATATGCACCACTAGCAAATCGTTTAGGACTATACTCTATGAAATGGGAACTAGAGGACCTAAGTTTTAAATATCTATACCCAGAAGAATATCATGAACTAGTAGATGGTATAAACAGAAAAAGAGAAGAAAGACTCCAATTTATCGAAAAAATAATGAATGATATAAGAGTACAACTAAAAAAAAGTCATATAGAAGCAGAAGTTACAGGAAGAGCAAAACATTTATATAGTATATATCGAAAAATGCAAAGAGATAACAAAACACTAGACCAAATATATGATTTATTTGCTCTGAGAATACTAGTCAATTCTGTAAAAGACTGTTATGCAGCACTAGGAGTTGTACATGAACTATATAATCCTATGCCAGGGAGATTCAAAGACTATATAGCTGTTCCTAAACCTAATATGTATCAATCTATACACACTACTTTATTAGGAGAAAAGGGAACACCATTTGAAGTACAAATTCGTACATGGGACATGCACCATGTTGCAGAATATGGTATAGCTGCACACTGGGCATATAAAGAAGCAAGCTATTTTGGTAAAAAACAAGCTGTAAAGGTAGAAGAAGATAAATTAGCATGGCTTAGAGAAACACTAGAATGGCAAAAAGAAATGCAAGACCCACAAGAATTTTTAGAAACCTTAAAAACAGAGTTATTTGAAGATGAAGTATATGTATTCACACCAAAAGGAGCAATAAAAGTATTACCACAAGGTTCTACTCCAATAGATTTTGCATATAGTATACATGCAGAAATCGGAAACCATATGGTAGGATGTAAAATAAACAGTAAAATGATGCCAATTATAACAAAACTAAAAAATGGAGATATTGTAGAAATACTAACATCAGATAATTCAAAAGGACCAAGTAGAGATTGGCTTAAATTCATAAAAAGTACAGGAGCAAAAAATAAAATAAGAGCATTTTTCAAAAAAGCTTTAAAAGAAGAAAATATCGAAAAAGGAAAAGAGCTTATTGAAAGAGAAATAAAAAGACTAGGATTTTCACACTCAGACTTATTCAAAACTCAATATATAGATCCAATGCTTGAAAAATACAGATACAAAAATACAGATGAAATGTTTGCAGCGGTTGGATTTGGTGCGAATTCAGCAGTAAAAATAATAGCACGAGTTTTGCAAGAATACCGCAAAGAACATGAAGAACTAAATATTGATGAAAAAATACAACAATTAAGTAATAACCAAAGAGAAAGAAAACCAAAACCATCAAATTCTGGTGTTGTTGTAAAAGGTATAGATAATTGTCTAGTAAAACTATCAAAATGTTGTAATCCATTACCAGGAGATGAAATAGTAGGATATATAACGAAAGGGAGAGGTGTATCTGTGCATCGTAAAGATTGTGTAAATGTAAAAGATTTATTATCAGAAGAAAATAGAATGATAGATGTTGAATGGTATAAAGAAGCTCAAGAAACATATCTAGTTGAAATAGAAGTTTTAGCAAATGATAGAAGCGGCTTACTAGTAGATTCACTAAATGCCTTAAAAGAAACAAAAGCTAAACTATTAGGAGTTAATACCAGAACAACAAAAGAAAGAATAGCAATTATGGATATGTCAATAGAAATAGAAAATATAGATGAACTAAATAAAGTACAAAAAGAAATAAGAAAAGTAGATAGTGTATATGAAGTTAGAAGAAAAAGATGAAGGGAATATGAATTATGATTTTAAAAGAACTAAAGATAGACACATTTATAGGAGAGCCAACAAACTGTTATATTATATTAGATGAAGAAAGCAAAGAAATAATGTGTATAGATCCTGCAGGAGAAGCTGATCAAATAGAATATATGATAAAAAATGTACTAAAAGGAAATTTAAAATATATTTATCTTACACACTGTCATGGAGATCATATAGGAGGAGTTGTAGAACTCAAAAATAAATGTGGAGGAAAAATACTAATACACAGGGATGAAGCAGAAGGGTTAAATAACAAAACTATAAATTTATCAGTAATGATAGATGTTCCAGAAATTGAACTAGAAGCGGATTCAAGATTAGATGATAAAGATAAAATCCATTTAGGAAACCTACAATTTGAAGTTATCCATACACCAGGACACACAAAAGGTTCAACATCACTATACTGTGAAAAAGAAAATTGCCTATTTTCAGGAGATACCATGTTTTGTGGAACATGGGGAAGAACAGATTTACCAACATCTAGTAGAGAAGATATCTTAAACTCAATAACAAATAAATTATTAAAATTACCAGATGAAACAATAGTATATCCAGGACATGGTAAATCTACAAGAATAGGTGATGAAAAGGTAATATATTTAGAACTAAAACCAAAATTATGGTAATTATCAGTTGACTTTTTATGTTAAAGTGATATAATGAAATAGCTAAAAACCAAAAGGGGAGGTATAAATATATGCGGAGGACATATTCAGAATTTGAAATAATTTTTCCTCCGGAAAAATTAAGGCGTATTAGGAAAATATATACATTAGAACAGACCGATGAAAGGACTCTAGTAATTTACAAAACATCAACAAGTAAACCTGTTTTAAAGATAGTTTTACCAATTTTTGACAAAGGTGAAGCTATTTATCCTGGTAAAATCTACTGTGGAAAAAGGGTTTATTTGTTCACTAAAATTACAGAGATCCAAATGCTCTTCAATGAAAAATTCTGGGGAGAATATATATCTTGGAATGGAGATGTATCATATTTTCAGCAAGACTAGGTATACCTATTATGTATAAAAGGAATGCCTGAATGAAAAACACGCAAACCAAAAAATTTAACCTGCACAAGGTTAAATTTTTTGGTTTATAATTATTATTTATATAGCAAAGTTATATTATTTCCATTTTTTTCAATAAAACCTTCATCTTTCAAAGTTTTAAGCTCTCTCATCATAGCACTTCTATCAACACTCAAATAATCTGCCAAATCAGTAAGAGAAAATGGTAATGAAAAAGTTTTACTAAAATTACGTGTAGATAAAATACTAAAATATCCAAGAAGTTTATCTCTAGTAGAACGTTTTGTCAAAAGTTCAATCCTACCATTTGAAATTATAATTTTTTGCAAAATTAATTCAGACATATTATTACTCAAAGTTTGATGAAATTTACAATTAGATTTACACTTTTGCTTTAAATTATCATAAACCAAAAATAACACTTCACAATTTTGTTTAGCAACAACAAATAATTCATTATTTGTATTAATAACATAAAAAACCTCACCAAAAATATCATATTTATTAAAATGCTCAACAATTGTTTTATCACCATTATAATCATAGCGGATAAGTTCAGCCTGACCAGAAATTAATATACAAATTTGATTTCTTTTAGAAATATAAGTTGTAATAATTTCATTTTTTTTAAAAGATTTTTTATGTATTTTAGAACAATTTTTATCGCAATTATGTATAAAATCTGAAATTGAAACTGTTTCTGACATATTTTACCATCTCCTTGATATTACTTAAAGGTACTATGTTAATTATCAAAAATTTGTCCATTTTTCAAAATATTTTCAATGTAATATATTTGTAACATATTTGTAACAAAAATGTAAAAAAACCAAATTTCTTACAGTCAAAAGAGTTTAAAAATGTTAAAAAAATTATACCACGATTTAGTTGCTTTTGCAACAGATTTTTTATTTTTTGAGAGAGATAATGTATCCATACAAAAAATAAACATGAAAAAAATCTATCAGAAAATTAAAGGAGGAAATGTAAAATGAAAGTAATCAAAAGAGACGGAAGGGCAGTCGACTACGACAGAGCTAAAATTGAACTAGCTATTGAAAAAGCAAACAAAGAAGTAAGAGGAAAACAAAAAGCAACAAAAACTGATATAAAAGGTATTGTTGAATATATAGAAAGCTTAGAGAAAAAAAGAATGTTAGTTGAGGACATTCAAGACATAATAGAAGAAAAACTAATGGAAATAGACAAATACGAATTAGCTAAAAAATACATAGTATATCGTTATACAAGAGCTTTAGTCAGAAAAGCAAATACCACAGATGAATCAATATTAGGACTAATCAGAAATGAAAACAAAGAACTTGCAGAAGAAAACTCAAATAAAAACACACTATTAGCTTCTACTCAAAGAGATTACATAGCAGGAGAAGTTTCAAGAGACTTAACAAAAAGAATGCTTTTACCAGAAAAAATCGTAAAAGCAGATCAAGAAGGAATTTTACATTTTCATGATGCAGACTATTTTGTACAACCAATATTTAACTGTTGTTTAATAAACATATCAGACATGTTAGATAATGGAACAGTAATGAATGGAAAAATGATAGAAAGCCCAAAAAGTTTCCAAGTAGCATGTACAGTTACAACACAAATAATAGCAGCAGTTGCAAGTAACCAATATGGTGGACAATCAGTAGATATGAAACACTTAGGAAAATACCTAAGAAAAAGCTACAACAAATTCAAATCAGAACTAGAAAAGAAATACAAAAATAAACTATCAGAAGATATAATAGAAAGTATAGTACAAGACAGATTAAAAGCAGAATTAAAAGCAGGAGTACAAACAATCCAATATCAAATAAACACACTAATGACAACAAATGGACAATCACCTTTTGTAACACTATTTTTACACCTAGAAGATGGAGACCCATACATAAAAGAAAATGCAATGATAATCGAAGAAGTCCTAAGACAAAGATA
This sequence comes from uncultured Clostridia bacterium, assembly GCA_947628775.1. Taxonomy (GTDB): domain Bacteria; phylum Bacillota; class Clostridia; order TANB77; family CAG-508; genus CAG-269. The sequence goes on along the minus strand of CANRBI010000008.1, from coordinate 12,798 downwards.
TGAAGGAATAAAAAATGAAGCAGGAGTTTATGTAACACCAGCATTCCCAAAACTAGTATATGTATTAGATGAATGTAACTGTCTAAAAGGTGGAGAATATGATTATCTAACAAAACTTGCAGTAAAATGTTCAGCAAAAAGAATGTACCCAGATTACATATCAGCTAAAAAAATGCGTGAAACATATGAAGGTAATGTATTTAGTCCAATGGGATGCAGAAGTTTCTTATCACCATGGAAAGATGAAAATGGAAACTACAAATTTGAAGGAAGATTCAATCAAGGAGTTGTAAGTATTAACTTACCACAAATAGCAATAGTAGCAGAAGGTGATGAAGATAAATTCTGGAAACTATTAGATGAACGTCTTGAACTATGTTTTGAAGCACTAATGTGCAGACACTATGCTCTACTTGGAACAGCATCAGATGTAAGCCCAATCCACTGGCAATATGGTGCAATAGCACGTTTGAAAAAGGGAGAAAAAATAGACAAATTACTATATGGAGGATATTCAACTATATCTCTAGGATATATAGGAATATACGAAATGACAAAACTAATGACAGGAGAACCACAAACAGGACCAAAAGGACATGAATTTGCAATAAAAGTAATGAAATATCTAAAAGAAACAGTAACAAAATGGAAAAAAGAAACAAACATAGGATTTGCACTATATGGAACACCAGCAGAAAGTTTATGTTACAAATTTGCTAAAATAGATAAAGAAAGATATGGAACAATCAAAGATGTAACAGACAAAGGATATTACACAAACTCATACCATGTAGATGTAAGAGAAAAAATAGATGCATTTGACAAATTATCATTTGAAAGTGAATTCCAAAAAATATCTACAGGAGGATGTATTTCATATATCGAAATACCAAATATGCAACACAATATAGATGCACTAGAAACAGCAGTAAAATTCATATATGACAATATCCAATATGCTGAATTCAATACAAAATCAGACTATTGCCATGAATGTGGATTTGATGGAGAAATCATAATAAACAAAGACAATGAATGGGAATGTCCAAACTGTGGAAACAAAGACCATGCAAAACTTACAGTTGTAAGACGTACATGTGGATATTTAGGAGAAAACTTCTGGAATGTAGGAAAAACAAAAGAAATAAAACAAAGAGTAATGCACTTATAATAAACAGAGGTGAAAAAAATGAATTATGCAGATATAAAAAAAGTAGATGTAGCAAATGGTGAAGGAGTAAGAGTCTCAGTATTTGTAAGTGGTTGTAATCATCACTGCAAAGGATGTTTCAATGAATGTGCATGGGACTTCAACTATGGAAACAAATTTACAGAACAAGAAATGGACAAAGTAATAAACTACATGAATCATGACTATATCTCAGGGCTTTCCCTACTAGGAGGAGAGCCCCTAGAAAAACAAAATCAAGAAGGACTATTACCACTAGTAAAAAAAGTAAAAGAAAAATTTCCAAACAAAAACATATGGTGTTACACAGGCTTTGACTTTGAAAAAGACGTAGTAGGAAAAATGGCAAAAGAAAATGAAACAACAAAAGAACTACTAAAATACATAGACGTAATAGTAGACGGCAAATTCGAAGAAGACAAAAAAGACCTAAAACTACGCTTCAGAGGTTCCTCAAACCAACGCATCCTAGACGTCCAACAAAGCCTAAAACAACACGAACCAATAAAATTTGAATTATAAGAAAAAAAGTCACTTCAATAGGAGTGGCTTTTATTTGTAAAAAAATATGAAAATTTGTTCTTATTTGTTGACAATTCATAAATATGCTGTTATACTATAAAACATAGGAAATGAGAATAAGCAGATGTGGTTTGCCACTTTTAATCCACAACCTCGGTTGTGAGAATGGAGGTGGTGCTATGATAGAAGCAGTTTTATTAACAATAATATACTTACTTTTATATAGTTTAATTATTGAAACTATTATAGTGTTTGCCTTAATTATACTAGTTATAATTTTAAGCAAATAAATAATTAAAAACACATCTGTAAATTGCTAATCTGAGGATGTGTTTTTACATATCTTTAAGTGGCAAACCACGTTTGTGGTTTTTCATTTCCTATACTTATTATATATTTTTTTTCTTACTTTGTCAACACTCCCCCTAAAATTTTTACTAAGAGGTGTTAAATTTGAACTATATATATATGATAATATTAAAATTTATAAATATACTATTAAAATTAGCAGGTAAGCAAGGTGGAAATGTACTTGGAAAAATTGCCAAAAAATTAAATCCAAACTTCCTAAAATTTTTCAAAATAGATTGTCCAGTAATAGCAGTCACAGCTACAAATGGAAAAACATCTACAAATAATTGTATAGCATATACATTAGAAATGGCAGGATACAAAGTAATTAGTAACAAACAAGGCAATAACATGGAAACAGGAATAATATCCACCCTACTAAAAAATAGTACAATAACAGGAAAAATAAAAGCAGACTACATTACATTTGAAGTAGATGAAAGTTATGTTCCAAAAATATTCAAAATATTTAGACTAGACACCTTAGTAGTACTAAACTTCTTCCGAGACCAACTAGACCGAAACGGCGAAGTAGAAACTTTAATACTAAAAATAAATGAATTCTTAAAAACATATACAGGAAATCTAGTACTAAACAATGATGATCCAAATGTAGCAAGATTAGGACAAGCCAATCCACAAAACAAAAACATCTATTATTATAGTGTAGATAAATACCAATATGCAACTAAAACCATGACAGATGCAGGAGAAGGCAAATTCTGTCCATTTTGTAAAACACGTTTAGAATATGAATATTACCAATATTCACATATAGGCAAATTCAAATGTCCAAAATGTGACTATGGCAATAATGAAATATATAAAAAAGCAGAAAATGTAGATTTAAAAAATAAAACATTTGAAATAGAAGGAATCAAATATAATATAAATGAAAACAGTATATACACAATATATAACTATGTAGCAGTACAAAGTATAATGAGTATATATAATATAGAAACAGAAATTGTATTAAAAGCATTTTCACAATTTGCCTTAAATAATGGAAGACTTGAAAAAATACAAATTAAAGGAATCCCAACAACAATAAACCTTGCAAAAAATCCAACAGGAGCAAATGTAAGTTTAAGACTACTAAAAGAAGATGAAGAAGAAAAAGAGCTACTATTTGTTCTAAATGACAATATAGCAGATGGTTTTGACGTATCATGGATATGGGATATAAACTTTGATAAATTATCAGAAAATAAAGTAACAAGAATAATAACAGCAGGAACCAGATATTATGACATAGCAATAAGAATAAAAACATCAGGTTTTGATCCAAATAAAATAATACCATGTCCAGACTTAGAAAAAGCAGTAAAAGAACTATATAAAACAACAACTAAAAAATACGTAATAGCAAACTACACAGCTCTACAACCAATCAGAAAAGAATTGCTAAAATACAAATAAAAGGTTTATAGGTAAAACCTTTTTAAAAACCTAAATACACAAACAAGGAATGATATAATGCAAGAACTAAAAATATTATATTTATATCCAGATATACTAGAATTATACGGAGACTATGGGAACATACAAGTACTACAATATCGTATGGAAAAAAGAGGAATAAAATGCATAATAGATAAATATTCAATAGGAGATGAGCAACCAAATTTTTTAGAATATGATATAGTATTTGCAGGAGGAGGAGCAGATAATGAACAAAGTATATTAGCAGAAGACTTAGTAAAATATAAAGAAAACATAAAAGAAGCAGTACAAAATGGAGTATTCTTTTTATTAATATGTGGAGCATATCAACTATTTGGAAAATACTATAAAGGAGTAGAAGGCAATATAATAGAAGGACTAGACATATTCCCATATTACACAGAAGCAATAACAGACAGAAAAAAAAGATGTATAGGAAATATAGTATTAGAAGTAGAACTAGAATCAAATAAAAAAACAAAAGTAATAGGATTTGAAAACCATGGAGGACAAACATATAATTCACTATCACCATTTGGAAAAGTCCTATATGGTAATGGTAACAAATTCGGAGATGACAAAGAAGGATTTTTCTTAGGAAATGTAATAGCAACATATCTACACGGACCACTACTTTCAAAAAATCCAGAACTATCAGATTATATAATAAAATACTGTTTAGACAGAAAATATAATCAAAATACAGAACTAAAACAACTAGAAGATACATTTGAACAACAATGTAGAACCCAATTATTAGAAAAATTTCTAAAAAAGGCTTGACAAATGGAAAAAAATAGTGTAAAGTATAATAGCATTACAGAAATGTAATGCTTATGTTTTGACATATAAAGAGGTAGTTATATGAATGAAAATTTAAATAAAAAAGTTAAAATAAGTATGTTATTTGAATATTACGGAAAACTCTTAACCAAAAAACAATATGAATTCATAAATGACTACTATAATAATGACTTATCTCTTTCAGAAATTGCAGAAAACAACCAAATAACAAGGCAAGCAGTAAGAGATAACATAAAGAAGGGAGAGAAAAAGCTTTTCGAATACGAAGAAAAGCTAGCATTTATGAAAAGGACGTTAAATCAAGAAAAGAAAATGCAAAAAGCATTATCAGAACTTACTAAAATACAAAAAGACTATTCAAACGAAAAAATAGCTGACATTTTAGAAAACATAAAAAAATATCTTATAACATTGTAATGTCGATAAAACGACAGAATGGAGGTATATATGGCTTTTGAAGGTTTATCTAGTCGTTTGCAAGAAATAACTAGAAAAATGAGAGGAAAAGCAAGAATTACAGAATCAGATTTAAAAGAAATGCTAAGAGAAGTAAAACTTGCCTTATTAGAAGCAGATGTTAACTACAAAATAGTAAAAGAATTTATAGCAACAATACAAGAAAAAGCCCTTGGTCAAGATGTACTAAAATCATTAACACCAGGTCAACAAGTTGTAAAAATAGTAAAAGACGAATTAGTAGAATTACTTCGGAGGAACAGAAAGTAAAGTAAACTTTACACCAAACCCACCAACAATAATAATGTTAGTAGGTTTGCAAGGATCTGGTAAAACAACAACAGCAGGAAAGCTTGCAAATACATTTAGAAAACAAGGAAAAAAGCCATTACTTGTAGCCTGTGATGTATACAGGCCAGCAGCTATCAAACAATTACAAGTTGTAGGAGCACAATTAAATATACCAGTATATAGTAATGAAAACTCAAAAGATGTAAATCTTATTGCAAAACAAGCAATAAACTTAGCAATATCAAAACTAAATGATGTAATAATAATAGACACAGCAGGACGTTTGCAAATAGATGAAGAACTAATGCAAGAACTAAAAAATGTAAAATCATCTGTAAAACCACATGAAATCCTACTAGTTGTAGATTCAATGACAGGACAAGAAGCAGTAAATGTAGCAGACACATTTAACAAAGAAGTAGGAATAGACGGAGTTGTACTCACAAAACTAGATGGTGACACACGTGGTGGAGCAGCACTTTCAGTAAAAAAAGTAACAGGAAAACCAATCAAATTTGCAGCAACAGGAGAAAAGCTAAGTGATATAGAAATATTCCACCCAGACAGAATGGCACAAAGAATTTTAGGAATGGGAGACATATTATCAGTAATAGAAAAAGCAGAAGAATCATTTGACTTAGAACAAGCAGAAAAACTAGAAAAACAATTAAAGAAAAACAAATTTGATTTAGATGATTACTTAACACAACTAAGACAAGTCAAAAAAATGGGTTCATTTTCATCACTATTAAAACTAATACCAGGAATGAACCAATTAAAAGATGTAAAAGTAGATGACAAAGAATTTGAAAAAATAGAAGCAATTATATGTTCTATGACAACAAAAGAAAAGCGAGATACAAGACTACTAAATGGAAGTCGTAGACAAAGAATTGCCAAAGGAAGTGGAACATCAGTACAAGAAGTAAACAAATTCATAAAATCTTTTGAAATGACACAAAAAATGATGAAACAATTAAAAAACAACAAAAGTGGAATGAAAAAACTAATGAACAATATTGATGAAAAATCACTAAAAAACTTAAAATTTTAAATAGTTATTAAATTTAAAAATAAATATAAAAATATAATGGAGGTGAAAAAAATGGTAAAAATCAGATTACAAAGAGAAGGAAAGAAAAAAGCACCATTTTACCATATAGTAGTTGCAGATTCAAGAAGTCCAAGAGATGGTAAAATAATAGAAAAAATAGGAACATATGACCCAATGACAGATCCAGCTACAATAGTTCTTGACAAAGAAAAAGTAGAAAAATGGATAAAAAATGGAGCAAAACCAACAGACACAGTAAAAGCATTAATAGAAAATGCAAAATAGGAGGAAATGGATATGAAAGATATTTTAGAAATCATCATATCAAATCTAGTAGACAACCAAGAAGAAATAGAAATCACAGAAACAGTGAACCCAAAAGAAATTCTTTTTGAAGTCAAAGTTGCACAAGATGACATAGGAAAAGTTATAGGAAAGCAAGGAAGAACAGCAAAATCTATAAGAACACTTATGAAATCAGTTGCAGCAAAAGAAAGAAAAAGAGTTAGTGTAGAGTTTTTAGATTAGGAGTTATATATGCAAGAATATTTTGAAATTGGTCAAATAGTAAATACATTTGGTATAAAAGGAACAGTAAAAGTAGTTCCATACACAGATGATATTACAAGATTTGACAATTTGAAAAAAGTATATGTTGAAATAAGAAAAACAAAAAAACAATACGAAATAGAAGAAGTAAAATATCACAAAAACATGGTACTTCTAAAATTTAAAGGAATAGACAAAATAGAAGAAGCAGAACTTTTGCGAAACGGTATATTAAAAGTCGAACGCAAAGATGCAATACCTTTAGAAGAAGGAAGCTACTACATAGCAGATTTACTAGGAATGTCAGTATATACAGATCAAAACGAATTACTAGGAATTATGCAAGACATATATAACACAGGTAGTAATGACATATATGTTGTAAAAAATCAAGAAGGCAAACAAATCTTATTACCAGCAATAAAAGAAGTAATAAAAGAAGTAAACTTAAATGAAAATAAAATGATTGTTCACATAATAGAAGGTCTAGAACTTTGAAAGAAGGAACAAAAATGCAATTTGATATATTAACACTTTTTCCAGAAATGTTTGAAACTCTAAACCACAGCATACTGGAAAAAGCACAAGAAAAAGATTTGATAAAAATAAATATAGTAAATATCAGAGATTTTTCAGAAAATAAGCATAAAAAAGTAGATGACACACCATATGGTGGAGGAGCTGGAATGGTAATAATGCCAGATGTTGTAAAAAAAGCATACAACTCTGTTCAAACTAGCAAATCAAAAGTCATATACATGTCACCACAAGGAAAGTTACTAAACCAAAAAAAAGTTGAACAATTATCAAAACAAGAACATTTAATTATACTATGTGGACATTATGAAGGAATAGACCAAAGGGTACTAGACGAAATCGTAGATGAAGAAATCTCAATAGGAGACTATGTTTTAACAGGAGGAGAACTCCCAGCAATGGTTTTAATAGACAGTATTAGTAGATATGTAGAAGGAGTACTAAATGAAGAATCTACAAAAGAGGAATCATTTTCACATGGACTTCTAGAATATCCACAATACACAAGACCAGAAATATACGAAAACATAAAAGTACCAGAAGTTTTATTATCAGGTCATCATGAAAACATAGACAAATGGCGAAAAGAACAATCTTTAAAAAACACATATATAAAAAGACCAGACTTATTAAAAAAATACAAACTAACTAAGCAAGAACAAGAAATTTTAGAAAAAATAAAAAGAAGTGCCACAACAAGAAAGGCACCGCTCAAAAAAAGAAGAAGGAGGTAAATTCTAAAATGGATATTATAAAATCAATTGAACACGAACAACTTAAGAATAAAGTTCCTGAATTAAAAGTTGGAAACACAGTAAGAGTACATGTTAGAATTAAAGAAGGAAACAAAGAAAGAATACAAGTATTTGAAGGAATCATAATCAAAGTACAAGGTGGAGGAGTAAACCAAACATTTACAGTAAGAAAAATCTCTTATGGAGTAGGAGTTGAAAAAACATTTTTAATTCATTCACCACTAGTAGAAAAAGTAGAACTAGTAAGAGTAGGAAAAGCAAGACGTGCAAAACTATATTACCTAAGAGACAGACTAGGAAAAGCAGCAAAAACTAAGGAAAAAATTGGTGCTAGAATAGAAGACAAAGAAATAATCATAAAAGAAGATTTAGCACAAGAAGAAGCACCAGTTGAAGAACCAGCTACTGAAACTGTAGAAGAAGTTACTACATCTATACAAGAACCAGAAGTAAAAGAAGAGCCAAAAGCAGAAGAAGCTGTAAAAGAAGAACCAGCTCAAAAACCAGAATCAGCTCCAGAAGAAGACCCAGCTGTTAAAGACGAAAAAGTTGAAGTACAAGAAGTTGTAGATACAGTAAAAGAAGAACCAGTTGAACAAGTTAAATCAGAAGAAGAAAAAGCTGAATAATAACAAAAAAATAAACAAAAAATAAACTTAATATAAAATAAAATGCCAATATATGAAGTATTGGTATTTTTTTGTGAGTGAAAAAATTTTGCCCTGTTAAAATATCTAATTACAAGGTATTGCAAATTTCAAAAAAATAAATATAAAAAATTTAAAAAACTTGTTGCCAAAACGGAAACCATATGTTATAATGTTATCATCAAATACAAAAGAGTACTTAAATGAAGCAAAAAATACAAAAGTAAAAGGAGGAGAAAAATGGATTTAAAGCAATGGTTGGAAGAAGATTGGATTCAAAATATTTACTATGGAGATACATGGCTTGCAGAAAGGATGCCAGAAACAGATGAATACAAAACTATATTGGAAAAAAGAGAAACCTTATATCATGATTTAGTAAAATCAAACATGAATTTAAAAAAAGAGCTTGATAAATACAATGAATATTCTTCTCAAAAAGGAGCGATTGAATCAGAATTTGAATTCTCTTTAGGTTTTAGAACTGCTGTATGCTTAATAATGCAAAGTATTGAAAAAAAGTAGTTTTAAAACTACTTTTTTAACTTCTTCTTTGTATTCATAAAACTAATTAACTCAATGACAATATCTTTCTCATAATCAGAAAGAGAGTTATAACCGGCAATAGACTCGTCAATATATTCAGAACCTTTAAAATGTATATAATCTTCTAATACATAAGAAGGAGTAACATTATAAACATTACATAATTTAACAAAAGTATCCAAACTACCTTTTGTTTTATCTCTTTCTAAATCTGAAATATAACGAGGAGCTAAACCTAGTTTTTCAGCTACCTGTTCTTGAGTAAAACCAGAAGATTTTCTTATTCTTTTTAACTTAGAACCAATTAATATTTTTTTACCTTTAGCACTCATAATTATTTTGTATGAAAATTTAAAAATAAATAATCATATACTCCTTTCTATAAAAATTAATAATTGTGTGATATTAGTATTTGTATTATAAATTGATTTAAACTAAATTCCGAAAAATAATTTTAATAATATAAGATAAGAATAGCAAAATTTGGGAAAAAATAGAATGAAATATAATCCACATATTATCGGAAATGCGTTACAAAAATGATTTGAATTAAATCCTACATATCGGCAACGTAGGACAAAATAACAAATTAATTAATATAATTATAACATATAAAAAAACAAAAGAATATAAAATTGACAAAATTTTAATATTAATTTTTTGAATCGATTATATAATTTATAAGATTATTAACAATATTTTTATCTTTTTCTTCAAATAATTTTAGAGTATTAAAATCAAAACTATCATTATTTGTGCTAGCTGGAGAAATAATACCAGCAAACAAACTATTAACATCAACATCAAGAACATCGCAAATATCTACTAAAGTTTGCACACTAAGACCGGTTTTTCCATTTTCAACCAAACTAATAAAATTTACAGATTTTTGTAAATCATTATCTAAGCTTTCTTGACTCAAACCCTTTAATAAACGTATTTTTTTGATATTTTTTCCAAGAGTACAAAGTACATCATGTTTATCAATTTCTTTTTTCATTAAACACACCTCATTAAAAATAAGTTATATAAATATTAATTTAATCATTTACAAAACAAATAAAAATTATATTACTTATTATTATACAAATAATGTGAATTTATGAGAAGAAAATATTACTTTAAAATATCTAAATAATACTTGAAAGATTAAAGTAAGTATGATAGAATAAAAGTAAATATGATAGAATATAAAAAATGAAAAATGTCTAAAAATATTTTTTTATAGAATAAATTGTAACAAAGCCCTTTATATTTAGACTTTACCTCATTTTTATAACATCATAAAATTTTAATCAAAATAAAAACAAATCCCAAAAAATAATCAAAAGAGGAAATTTTAACTAAAGAAAGGAGAAAATTATAATGAAAGAAACAAAAGATAATCAAAAATTAAAAAAATTAAGATATTACATCAGAAGACGGACGACAGCCTACATTAAAAACATGAACTACTATAAAAAATAAAAATCTATTAGTAAATTAGTAAAAATAATATTTTGGAGGCAATAGTAATGAGAAAAAAAGAAATTTTAAGCAAAGCATCAAAACAATATAATTTAAATACTAACAGAGGTATAACATTAGTAGCTTTAGTAATAACTATAATTGTAATATTAATATTGGCAGGAGTCTCTTTAGTTTCTTTAACAGGTGATAATGGTATACTAAGAAGAGCTGCACAAGCACGTGACTTAACCAAAAGAGCTCAAGAACAAGAACAATTAACACTAGACTCATTAGAAATCTATGCAGAAGAAAACAAATTTGACAAAGACAAATTCAAAGAAAAAGTAGAAAGAGACTTAGAGTCAGTAAACCCAAAATTCCACGAAGACGAAAATGGGGATATAATAGTGGAAACAGATGAAAATGAGTATGTAGTAGATGGAGAAAGTGGAGAAGTAAAAGGAACAAAACAAAAAGAAGGAATCTGGCCAGAAGTAGAAGTAGGTGTAACCCAAGTAGGAGGAGACCCAATAGATGAAGAGCAAACATATGAAAATGTAGAGTTACACGTAACAGTACCAAATGAAGGCGATTTTGATGAAGATGTAGAAATAACAGTAAAAGACTCCGAAGGACGAGATGTAGAAGTACAATGGGAAGATGACGGCCAAGGAGGAAAGAAAGCAGTAGTACCAGGAGATGGAGACTATACAATAGAAGTAAAAGGAACAAAAGACGGAGTAGAAAAAACCGAAAGAAAGACAGTACATGTAGGAAACAAAGAATCAGAACCAACAGAACCAGAAATAGAAACAAAATTAACAACACCAGATGGAACAGAAACAAGACCAGGAGAACAATACGACGAAGTAGAACTACATGTAGGAGTGCCAAATGAAGATGAACTAACAGATATAGAAGTAACAGTAAAAGACTCAGAAGGAAATATAATCCAACCAGAAGAAGAACTAGATGACCAAGGAAACAAAAAATACAAAATACCACAAAACGGAGACTACACAGTAGAAGTAAAAGGAAAAACAAAGAGCGGAAAAGAAATAACAAAAGAAGAAACATTGCATGTAGAAAATGTAAAACCAGAACCAACAGAACCAGAAATAGAAACAAAACTAACCCAACCAGGAGGAACAGAAACAGTACCAGGAGTACAATATGATGAATTAGAACTACATGTAGATGTACCAAATGAAGATGAATTACAAGATGTACAAATAACAGTAACAGGACCAAATGGAGAACAAATAGAGCCAGAAATAGAAACAGATGAGCAAGGAAACAAAAAATACAAAATACCACAAAACGGAGACTACACAGTAAAAGTAGAAGGAACAACAAGAAGTGGAAAACAAATAACAAAAGAAGAAACGGTACATGTAGACGGTATGATAGAAGACAAAACAGCCCCAACAATAACAAGTGCAAAAGCAATACCAGAAGGATGGTCAAACACAAACAAGAAAATAGAAGTACAAGCAAATGATGGAGAAAAAGGAACAGGAATAGCAGGATATGCAATAACAGAAGAAAAAACAAAACCAGATAAAGAAGCACCAGAATGGCAAGCAACAGAAGAAACAACATGGCAAAGTGCAGACTCATATCCAGAAGGAAAAAGATATGTATGGGCAAAAGATAATGAAGGAAATATAACAGAAGAGCCAACAGAAGTAACAATAGACAAAATAGATACAGAAGACCCAACAATGCACATAGAAACAAATGGAGAAGAAACAACAAATAAAAAATCAAGACAAGTAACAATATCAATAGAAGATGAAAAAAGTGGACTAAAAGCAGGACAATATGAAATAAAATACAAATGGGTACAAGAACAAGAAGAACCAACATGGTCAGGAGAAGTAGATGGTAATATAACAATAGAAGTACAAGGAACAGAAACAAAAAAAGCAACAGGCAAACTACCAGAAAAAACAGACATAACAGGAACATACTATCTATATATACATGTAGAGAACTTAACAGACCAAGCAGAAAACACAAAAGCAATAACAGCATCAGTAGAATACAAATTTGACAGCACAGGACCAAAAATAGAATTTGCAACAAAAGAAAGCAAAGATTACAAACAAAGCCAAAGTACAACAATAACAGTAACAGACGAAGAAGGAACAAACATAAATGAAAGTAGTCTAAAATATGTATGGAAACAAGAAGAAAACA
>CANRBI010000007.1 GCA_947628775.1 uncultured Clostridia bacterium | reverse complement strand
AGAAATACCAAAAAAATGACTGATATTCCTATTTCTAATATTCCTGCTAATGCAAAAGAAGGCGATATTTTAAGACTCTCTAATGGTTCTTATGTAATTGACCCTGAAGAAACAAAAAATGTATCTGATAGAATTAGACAAAAGATGGACAATTTGAAAAAATCAGACTAATTAATTCTTTCATTTTAAAAGAACATATTTTCATACGTCTTGTACTAGTCCGAAGTCTTTTTCCATTTGTGATGTTGATTACTTCTTTGTGTTTAAAGTCTAGTCCTTTGTCTGCCATATTATCATCCTTCCTTTTTTATTTTGTTCTATTATATTATATGTGCTTGTTTTGATTTTTTTAATTTTTTAGGGAATTTTTTTATATTAATATTTTATCAAATTATAAAAGGGGTTTTTGTGTTATTTTTCTATATAAGAATCTGACCGTACTTTGCAATCAAAGATTACAGTGGGTGTTCCCAGAGCCTTGTTGTTTTTGACAATAAAAGAAGGTATATATTTTTTCTATACCTTCTTGTTTTTTTAGCTTCTTGGTATTAATGCTGAGATTCTTCCTGCAAAGTCTACAAAGTTTTGTGATTGGATTATTACTTTTCCTGGTCCTACTAGTCTTGTTAGGAATAGTCCTTCTCCTCCTAGGAATATGTTTCCTAGTCCTTTTACTGTTTCTATTTCATATGATACTGTTGGTTCAAATCCTACTACATTTCCTGTGTCTACTTTTAGTATTTCTCCTGGTTGTAGTTCTTTTACTACTGGGTCTCCGTCGATTTCTAGGAATAACATTCCTTTACCATATGCTTTTTGTAGAATAAATCCTTCTCCTCCTACTAGTCCTGCTGAGAATCTTTTTGTGAATTCTACTTTTAGTTCTACTCCTTGTTCTGCACATAAGAATGCTCCTTTTTGCATTGTAAATCCATTTGGCATTTCTGATATATTTATTGGCATTATATCTCCTGGTACTGTTGCTGCAAATGCTACTTTTGCTTCGTCTACTTCTGCTTCATATGAGCTCATGAATATTGATTCTCCTGTGAACATTCTTCCTAAGCTTTTCATTACTCCGCCTCTTGCGTTTGTTGACATTTTAATTCCTTGTGTTTGCCATGCCATTCCTCCTCTTTGTGTGAACATTGATTCTCCTTTGTTTAGTGTTGTTTCTACTACTGGTACTGTTTTTCCTAAAATTTCGTATTTCATTTTTTTCTCCCCTTTCTTTTTTTTCATTATATATTATTTTTGTTTTTTTGAAAAGGGTTTTTTGTTTATTTGTACATTCTTTTTATTCTGTCTATTGCATTTTTTTCTAGTCTTGATACTTGGGCTTGGGATATTCCTATTTCTTCTGCTACTTCCATTTGTGTTCTTCCATCGAAAAATCTTTTTGTTATTATTGTTTTTTCTTTGTCGTTTAGTTTTTTCATTACTTGCATTATTGTCATTTTTTCTGCCCAGAGTTCGTCTGTATTTTTGCTGTCTTTTACTTGGTCCATTATATATATGCTTTCTGTTCCGTCATTATATACTGGTTCTTGTAGAGAGATTGGATCTTGTATTGCATCTAAGCTAAATGCTATTTCTTCTTTTTCTACTCCTAATTCTTTTGCTATTTCTTCTACTGTTGGTTCTTTGTTTTTTTCTTTTAAGTATCTTTCTTTGTATTGTATTACTTTGTATGCTAAGTCTCTTATGGATCTGCTTACTCTTATACTGTTGTTGTCTCTTAGATATCTTTTGATTTCTCCTATTATCATTGGTACTGCATATGTTGAAAATTGTACATTTTGTGTTAGGTCAAAGTTGTCTATTGCTTTTATTAGTCCTACACATCCTACCTGAAATAAGTCGTCTGCTGTTTCTCCTCTTCCATAAAATCTTTGTATTACACTTAGTACTAGTCTTAGATTTCCATATATAAATTTTTGCCTTGCTTCTTCGTCTCCTTTTTTTATTTTGATAAATAGTTCGTCTTTTTCTTCTTTAGATAATAGTGGTAGTTTTGATGTGTTTACTCCACAAATTTCTACTTTATTTATCAAAAGAAAAACCTCCTTTGGATTTACTTGTATTTTTAGTATTTCCAAATTTGGTTTTTTTATGCTTTTTATATTTTTACATTGTTATTCTTTCTAAGTTTGATAATACCCAGTTGTATTCTCCTGTTGTTATTACACTTCCACAGTATTCGCATTTTCCTGATGATGTTATTTGTGTTGGTGCTCCACAGTTTGGACAGTTTGTTGTGTTTATTTTGCTTGATCCTTCTTGTGTTTTTAGTCCTTTTTTTCTTATAAATGTTAGCATGTATGTGTTTACTCTTTCTGTTTGTTTGTCTCCTCTTATAACTTCTTTTGTTGTTGCATCTATTATGTAGTCTGCCATTCTTGAGTTTAGTCTAACTTTTAGTATGTCTTTGTCTCCTTGTTGTTCAAAACTGTCTAGGTTTGCAAAGTTTACACATATTCTGTCCATTACATTTATTTGATTGTTGTCTATGTATCCTTGTAGTTGATTTTTGTGTTGTTCAAATAATTCATTTGTTTCAAATATTCGTATTGTTGACCAGTCTCTTTTTGTCCATGCTTGTTGTAGTTTTACAAATAGATTTTTTGCACTTGCTATAAATTCTTCTTTGTTAAATAGTGGGTCTATTTCTTTTATTTGTTGTTCTACTTGTTCTTCTCTAATTAGATTTGGTTTGGCTGTGTGCATTGGTTGTCTTCTTAGGTTTCTGTTTGGATTTCTTGATCCTTTAGCTTTTATTATTACATATATTACTATTCCTGTAATTACTATTATCATCCATAGTAGCTCTGCACTACCTCCTGTGTATGAGCTATATGAACTGCCACTGTCATAGTCATCCCAATCCCATGATGATGAACTTCCGCTGTCCCATGAACTACTACTATCCCATGAACTGCTGCTTCCTCCACTGTCATATGATTCGAAGCTTCCTACATCTGCTTTTACTGTTGTTGTATTTAATATTATTATGATTATGCTTATTAATATTAGCATTATTTTCTTGATTTGTTTTTTCATATGTGGTATCCCCTTTCTGGCTTTTTTACTATATAAAAGGAAAACTTTTCCTTTGTTTATAGTTTTTCGCCACATTCACCACAGAATTTGTCTGTTGGGTCATTTAGTGTTCCGCATTTGGGGCATTTCTTTTTTTCTTCTTCTTTTTTCTCTGTTTTATTTTCTTGTTCTTGGCTTAAGTCTTTTGTACTATTTTGTGTATTTTGCCATGGGGCATTTGCTGCTCCTCCTATTATTCCGTTGCTTGCTCCATTCATCATTCCCATTCCTATAAATCCATTCATTGCTCCATTTGGATTATTTGCTGCTGCTTCTACTGCATTTGCATATGCTCCTACTAGTTTTCCTTGTTGCATATATGCATTTGAGCTTAATTCGTAATTGTCTATTTTTGTTTTTGATTCTTCGTCTAGTGTTACTGATTCTACTGCAAATCCTAGTATTGTTATTCCTCTTTTTCTTATTGCTTCGTCAAATACTTGTTCATCCATCATTTGTTTTATTTCGTCTGTTTGACTTGGCATTTCTAGTACTGGTACTTTGTATTTTTCTGTTCCTAGTTCATTTGTTACATTTTGGAATGCTGCCATTACTTCTGTTCTTATTTGTTCTATTAGTTCATCTTTTTCATATATATCTGCTGTTCCTGCTAATTCTTGCATGAATAGTGCTGGGTTTGTTATTTTGAATGTGTATTTTCCATAGCATTTTATTTGTACTCTTAATGGTGTTATTGTGTTTGTCATTTGGTTTGGTATTGGGTGTGACCAGTCTTGGAATGGTATTGGGTTTGATGTTCCAAATTTGTTGTCTATTATTTCTTTTATGTTAAAGAAAAATACTGCTTGTTGTTTACTACTTGCTCCATTGTATGTAAATCTTTGCCACATTTCTTTGAATGTTTTTCCAAATTCTCCTGCAAAAAATGATGGTGATGATGATGTGTCAAATTCGTATATTCCTTCTTCTGCTGTTGCATCTATAACTTTACCATTGTCATAGATTATTGCACATTGTCCTGGTGCTACTATTATTGTGCTTTTGTTTGTTATTACTCCTGTTGGTGTTGTCTTTTTTACCATTAGTATTTCGTTTTCCATGTCTTCACATCTTATTGCTTCCTTCCATTGATCTTTTAATGTGCTTCCTATTGCACTTGCTGCTGCTTTAATTAGTCCCATATTTTTTCCTCCTTATTTGTTATTGTTTTTATATTTATCGTTCTTTTTTCTTTTGTTTTATTATATACTTTTTTGTGTTTTTTTGTCAATGGAGTTTTTTGGTTTTTATCCTATTTTGCTTGTTATGTCTTTTTTCATTTTTCCTATTATCTTTTTTTCTAGTCTTGAGATGTAGCTTTGGGATATTCCGTAGTTCGTCTGCTACTTCTTTTTGGGTTTTTTCTTTTCCTGTTTTGAAGCCAAATCTCATTTCCATTATGTTTTTTTCTCTGTCGTTTAGTTTTAGTATTGATGCTCTTAATAGTTTTTTGTCTACTTCGTCTTCTAGATTTCTTGAGGTTACGTCTGGATCTGTTCCTAGTATGTCTGATAATAATAGTTCGTTTCCGTCTCCGTCTTTGTTTAGTGGTTCGTCTATTGAGATTTCTCCTTTTATTTTATTGCTTTTTCTTAGAAACATTAGTATTTCATTTTCTATGCATCTTGAGGCATATGTTGCTAGTTTTATGTTTTTGTTTATATTAAATGTGTTTACTCCTTTCATTAATCCTATTGTTCCTATTGATATTAAGTCTTCTATTCCTATTCCTGTGTTTTCAAATTTTTTGGCTATGTATACCACTAGTCTTAGGTTTCTTTCTACTAGTGTTTGTCGTGCTTCTAAGTTATTTTCTTCTGATAATTTTTTTATGTATTTTTCTTCTTCTTCTGGTGTGAGTGGTGGTGGTAATGTTTGACTTCCTGCTATGTAGAATATTGGTAGATATTCTATTTCATTGTTTTCGTTTATATATTTTGCACATATTGTGCCTATATTGTTGATACTGTTTTTTATAAAGTCTAATATTTTCATTTTTTCCCTCCTATTTTATATTAGTTCTATACCTATTAAGGCTCTATATTCTCCTCTTTTTGTTAGTGTTTTGTTATATATTCCTATTATTATGTTTTCTTTTTTGATTGTTTCTTCTTCTTTTTTTATTTCTATTTCATCTGCTTTTATTCCTAATAGCATTCCGTTTTGTTTTCCTAGTGAGGAGTATGGTATTAGTTTTAATTTTGATATGTATTCTTGTAGTGGTTCTGTTACATTGTCAAATTCACCTCCTATTATGTTTTCTATGTTTTGTAATATTTCTTGTGGTATTATATCTTCTAGTATTGTTGATTCTACTATTATTACTGGTCTTCCTGTTATTGGATCTTTTAGCATATTTCCTGTGTCTACTATTGCTGTTGTTTCTATTTGTTTTTGGTTTAGTTTTATTTTTATTGTGTAATATATGTCTTTTGGGGTTATTTTTGTTTTTACTATTTTGAATGCTGTTATTATTATTATTGATGATATTATTGCTCCTATAAATATTGTCTTTAATGGATATGTTCCCATAAATAGTCCGTTTTTCATTAGTATTTCTTGTGGTTTTACTACATATATTAGTGCAAATGCTACTCCTCCAAATAAAAATGATGTTAGGTAAAATATTAATAGTTGTTTGGCTAGTATTTTTGTGCTTTGGGGCTTGTATGCTATGTATATCATTATTATTGATAGTATTATTTTTAATACTAGATTTGAATATATTACTAGGTTTGATATGTATGTTATTACTGAATATATTGCTCCGTATTGTGCTTGATATTAATATTCTTGTGTGTTTTATTTGTATTTTTAATATGATTGCTGTTGCATATATTATTATGCTGTTCATTATTAAGTTTTCAATTATAACTATATCTAGGTAAATTGTCATTTTTATCACCTGCTTTTATATTGTACTACTTGTTTTGTGAAAATACTGTCTTTTCTTATTGTAGAATAATAGAAATAATCGACATTTTTTATGTTGTTTATTAATTTTTACATTAAAAAAAGACCAACTTATGCAATTTTTAATCACATAAGTTGGTTTTAGTTTTTTTATATATTTTTGTTCTTGTTTTTTCTTAAAAATGATGGTATGTCTAGGTCGTTTTGAGAACCGCTTACTTCTGTGTTTGATGGGATTGAACTCATTTTCTTTTCCCATGTTTTTGATACTATGTTGTCTACTCCTATACTTGATATTGGTTCATTTTTTTCAAATCCTGTTGCTATTACTGTGATTTGTATTTGATCTTCCATTGTTGTGTCTGTTACTGTTCCAAATATGATGTTAGCTTCTGGGTCTACGCTGCGTTGAACTAATTCTGCTGCTGTGTTTACTTCGTGTAGTCCTAGGTCTTCTCCTCCTGTTATGTTTATTATTACTCCTTTTGCTCCTTCTATTGATGTTTCTAGTAATGGACTTTGGATTGCTTCTTTTGCTGCATCTTCTGCTCTATTTTCTCCTGAGGCCATTCCTACTCCCATGTGTGCCATTCCTTGATTTAGCATTATTGTTTTTACATCTGCAAAGTCTAGATTTACTAGTCCTGGTACTGCTATTAGGTCTGATATTCCTTGCACACCTTGTCTTAATATATCATCTGCTTGTTTGAATGCTTCTATTATTGATGTTTTTCTGTCTATTATTTGTAGTAGTTTGTCATTTGGTATAACTACTAGTGTGTCTACTTTTCCTTTTAGGCTTTCAATTCCTCTTTCTGCTTGTGATAGTCTTTTCTTTCCTTCAAATGTAAATGGTTTTGTTACAACTCCTATTGTTAGGATTCCCATTTCTTTTGCTGTTGAGGCTACTATTGGTGCTGCTCCTGTTCCTGTTCCTCCTCCCATTCCTGCTGTTACAAATACCATGTCTGCTCCTCTTAGTACTTCTGCTACTTCTGCTTTGTTTTCTTCTGCTGATTGTGCTCCTATGTCTGGGTTTGCTCCTGCTCCTAGTCCTCTTGTTATTTTTTCTCCTATTTGGATTTTTGTTCCTGCTTTTGATTGTTGTAGAGCTTGTCTATCTGTGTTGACTGCTATGAAGTCTACTCCTTTTATTCCTGATTCTATCATTCTATTAACAGCGTTGTTTCCTGCTCCTCCTACACCTATTACTTTTATTGTTGCTGTTCCATCTACCATTTGTATATTGTTATCTTCATATTCCATCATTTTTTATTCTTCCTTTCTTTTTCTTTTTATGTTTAACTTTCATATTTTTGAATGATTGTTAATTTATTTTGTTAAAAATTAATATCTTTTTTGTTTTCTATTTGTTTATGAATAGAAAAATTCTTTTATTTTTTCTATTATGTTTTTTAGTATGTTATCATCTGTTTTGGTGTCAATATTGCTTGATACCGTTTTGGCAAATGGTCTTGCTGCAATATATCTAACAAGTGCATAGCTTGTCCTATATGTTGGTTTTATTGTACTTATTAGCCTTCCGGTTGATATTTTTACTGGTATATTTAGTGTTATTTTTCCAGCTACATCACTTTTGTTGATGTTTATAATTCCTTGACCTGTTAGTATTACATTGTTTATTTTTGATTTGATTCCTTGTTTTGTTATGTCTTTGTTTATTATAGAAAAAATTTCTTCTATTCTGGCTTCGATAATTTCTATTAATTCGGAACTTTTTATTATCTTGTTTTTGGTGCTGTCTTTACATGTATTTAGGATGATGTCATTGTCATTGTCTATGAATGATTTTAGTGCTAGTCCATATTGTCTTTTTAGTTTGTCTGCTTCTTCATTTGTTATGTTTAATACTAATGCGATGTCATTTGTTATGTTGTCTCCTCCTACTGGTATTGAGTTTGTGTATATAAATCCTGTGCCTTCAAATATTCCTATGTCGGTGTTTCCTGCTCCTATGTCTAATAACATTATATTGTCATGCATTTCATTACTGTCTAGTATTAGATTTCTTTCTGCTAGTGTGATTGGTACTATTCCATCTATTTCAAGTCCTGCTTTTTTGAATATTGATGTTAGTTGCCTTACATAGTTTTTTTCTGCTAATATTATTTGTGCATTTATTGTGAAGTTGTTGCTTAGGTTTCCTATTGGATCTGATACTACTGTTCCATTTTCTAGGGTGATTTTCCCTGGTACAATGTCTATTAGTATTTTTCCTTCAGGTATTTCGATGTCTTTTACTTGCATTATGGCGTTTTGTACATCTTTTACTGATATTCCGGAGTATTTGTCTTTTACTTCTTTTGTTGTGCTGTTTTGTACTATTGTTACATATTTTCCGGGTATTGTTACATATGTAGAATTTATTTTTAAATTTGTTTCATCTTCAGCATCTTTTATTGTTTTGGCTAGACTTAATGTTATTTCATCTTCATTTATTATTTTGCCTTTTTTTAATCCGCTACATTTACATGATGTACTACTGATAATTTCTATTTGACCAAAGTTGTTGACTTCGCCAACAACTGTTGCAACTTTGGTTGTTCCAATGTCTACGCCAACTATAATATCACCGATTGCCAAGTTAATTCCTCCATTTTTTTGTATCAAATTTTATAGTGTATTTATATTACATTTTTTTTAAATTGTCAATAGAAATTGTTATAAAATTGTAATAATTTTGTAATAATTTTGTAACATTTGTTTCTATTTGCCTATTTATCAAGGTTTGGCAATTTTTGTTTTTTTTTGTAGAATTTTGTTTATGTTTTTTCTTCTTTTATTTTTTCTTGTTGTTTACTTTTTTTAAAGTTTTCTGTCCATTTTTCGACATAATATCTTCTAATTATTCCTAAGTTTGTAAACATTCTCCATACAAATACTACTATTGCTGCTAAATATATGTCTACATTTAGTTTTTGTCCTAGTATTGTTAGTAGTATTGCTAGTATTGCATTTCCGAAAAATCCTGATATGAATATTTTTATGTCAAATTTTTTGTTAATTACTGATGCTATTCCTCCAAATACTGAATCTAGTGCTGCTATTACTGCTATTGCTAGATAGCTTGAGTATGTGTAAGATATTGTTGGGACATTTATTCCTATTATTGCTCCTAATAAACATCCTATTAATATTGATATCATTACCATTTTTCATCTTCCTTTACTTTATATATTTTGAGCTTATTTCTTTGTTGTATTTTGGTATTTCTACCTTGTTGTATTTTTCTACTGAGATTTGATGTCCTAATTTTTCTAAGTTGTCTACTTCTCCTCCGTTCGCTAGTATTGCTCCTTCTAGGTAATTTTGGTTTCCTATTGCTTTTATTGTGTATGGTTTTAGTATTCTTTGTTGATTAACTCGTGTTATTGTTCCTTCATTTACTGATACTATGTCTGTCATGTTTATTATTCGTTCTTCATTTATTGATATTGCTTCTGCTCCTGCTTCTTTTAATGTGTTTACTATCATGTTTAGGTTATCTGCTGTTATTCCTGCTTCTGCTGTTGATACTTCTTGTAGTTTTATTACTATTCCTTCTCCTTCTACATCTGTTTTTCCTAATATTAAGTCTACTTGTTTTAATTCATTTTGTACTAGTTGTTCTGTTTGTTCTTGTGATTCTTCATTTTGATTGTATTCTTCTAGTTTTTGTTGTCTTTCTTGATATTGAGCATCTGCTTCTGTGTATTTTGCTTTCCAGCTGGCTAGTTCTGTTCTTAGTTCATCTTCTCTCATTACTTCTAATTCGTTTATGTCTGTTTGATTGACTATTTTGAATTGCATAAACATTACTGTTACTAATACTAAACATGCCATTCCTAGTATTATTGTTAGTGTTATTTTGTTTTGTTTTTTGGCTTCCATTTGTTTTAGCTCCTTTCCATTGTTTTTATTCTATGCTTTTTGCATATTTGTAGTTTATTATTCCAGTGTATTTTGGGATTGTGATATCATTTGATTTTTTTAGTTCTGCTCCTACTGATGATTTTCTCATTGCTTCTAGATATCCTCCCGTTCTGTTTAGGTTTGCTAAGTTTTCTGGTAAGCCTATTGCTTTTATTTCAAATGGTGAGCCTATCTTTTCTCCATTTATTGTTATTATATTTCCTCCACATTCTATTGCTGATGTTGTTATTATTCTTTGTCCATTTACTGATATTGCTTCTGCTCCTGCATTTTTTAATTCGTTTACTATGTAATATACATCCATGTCGTGTACTACTAGTGAACTTGGGTCTAGTGCTGTTGTTGCATCTAGTTTACTGTCTGTTAGTGTTATTATTACTCCTTCTCCTGTTACTTCTGTTAGTCCTATTAATTTGTTTCCTTCTTTTATTTGATTTTGTGCGTCTTCTAGGTTTTCGTTATCATTTGTTGCTTGTTCTATTTTCTTTTCTAGGTCTTTGTCTATTTTTTCTATTTGTTCTATTTTGTTTTCGTATTTTTCTTTGTATTTTAATACTTCTGCTCTTAGGTTGTTTTGATCATAGTTTTGTCCTGTTTTTATGGTACTATAGCTATTTACTGTTCTTATTTGTATACATATTCCTATTGTTAGTGCCATACACATTATTCCTAATACAATACTGGTTGTTTTGTTATTATTCATTTTTTCTCTCCTTTTATACTTTTTGTTTGAATCGTGGTTTGAATTTGTCGTTTAGGTCTCCGTTTACATATATGTCCCCTTCTATTCCTTTGTTGTCATTTATTATTGCTTGTGCCCATAATATTTTGTTGTTAAGGTTACTTTCGTCTCCTAGATGTATTGTTTTTGCTTCTTGTTCTATGTATAATGTGTATTCTGTTTTGTTTGTTATGTCTATGTTTGTTATTTTTTGTTCTGCATTGTTTGTTTGCCAAATTGTTATTATTTGTATTACTGTTTCTAGTTTTTCTAAATCTTCTTTTTCTAGTCTGTTTCCTGCTACTATGTTTTCTTCTGCTGTTTTTATTCCTTTTATTGTTGGTAGGTCTTGCTTTTCTTCTGCTATTTGTAAGATGTTTCCTTGGTTATCTATGTATGCATATTTATTCATAAATTCTATATTGTATGCTTTTTTTCTTTCTTGTACTTGTATTTCTACTTTGTTTGGTAGTATTCTTTTTATTTTTGCTTTTTCTATATATGGTTCTTCTTTTATTTTTGATTCTATTTGTTGATTTATAAATTTGAATATGTTTTGATCTTTTCCGAGTCCTGATAGACTTATTATTGTGTCTGAACTAACTATTTCGTTTCCTGTTACTGTTACTTTTTGTATATTGAATATTGGTGATACTAATGTAAATATTATTCCTCCTATGAATAGTGCTATTATGCTTGTCCATTTAATTATTTTTAGTAATTTTTTTCTTTTTTTGGTTTTTTTTCTTTGTTGTTCTTGTATTTGTTTTTGTATTACTTGTTTTTTTCTTTTGCTGTTTTTAGTTGTCATTCCGATTACTGTTTCTGTGTCTAAGTCAAATTTTTCTTGTTCTTTGTTTTTGTTTTTATTTGCTTTTTTTATTCTTTTTTCTCTTTCTTTTGCCTTTTTTTTGTTTTGTTTGATTTGCTCATTTTCTTTTATGTCTAGGGGTTGGTTATAGAACATGTTATTTATCTTTTCTTTTTGACTTTTGTTCAAATTTTTCACCTCCGGAATGACTTATTTTTTTACTTTTTTATTCTAACATAAAAGGTCTATTTTTGCTATACTTTTTTTGTTATTTTTTGTTTTTTTGGCTATTTGTTTTTTTGATGGTTTTTAAAAAGGTTGATATATTCATATTTTTTATATGATATATTAACCTTTTTGTTTTTATTATATTAATTTAGTTATTTCTATGTTTCCTCCTAGTTGTCTGATTTTTTCGTCTAGTTCTTCATATCCTCTTAGTATATATTCTATATTTTCTATTATTGTTGTTCCTTTTGCTGCCATTGCTGCTAATACAAGTGCTGCTCCTCCTCTTAAGTCTGTTGCTTTTAC
The DNA here is from genome assembly GCA_947628775.1 of uncultured Clostridia bacterium. GTDB lineage: Bacteria > Bacillota > Clostridia > TANB77 > CAG-508 > CAG-269. The sequence goes on along the minus strand of CANRBI010000007.1, from coordinate 25,243 downwards.
ATTTGCTCCATATAGTTTTCTTGTTCCTCTTATTATTGCACTTTTTCCTTCTACTGTTATTTTTGCTCCCATTTTGTTTAGTTCTTGTACATATTTATATCTGTTTTCAAATATGTTTTCTACTATTATTGTTGTTCCTTTTGCTATACTAAAGGTTGATGCCATTATTGATTGCATATCTGTTGGAAATCCTGGGTATGGCATTGTTTTTATGTCTATTGCTTTTAGTTTTTTTGGTGCTTCTATTTTTATTGTTTCTTTTTTTATTTCTATTTTGTTTCCTGCTTCTTCTAGTTTGCTTATTACTGGTGTTAGATGGTTTGGATTTGTTTTTTCTAGTTCTATTTTTCCTCCTGTTATTGCTGCTAGACATAGAAATGTTCCTGTTTCTATTCTGTCTGGCATTATATTGTAACTTATTTCTTTTAGTTTTTTGGTTCCTTCTATTTCTATTTCGTCTGTTCCTGCTCCTTTTATTTTGGCTCCCATTTTGTTTAAGAAGTTTTGTAGATCTATTATTTCTGGTTCTCTTGCTGCATTTGTTATTATTGTTTTGCCTTCTGCTAGTACACTTGCTAATATTGCATTTTCGGTTGCTCCTACACTTGGAAAGTCTAGATCTATTTTACTTCCTGTTATTTTTTCTGCATTGCAGGTTATTGTTCCATAGTTTTGGGTTATTGTTATTCCTAATTTTTCAAATGCTTTTAGGTGTAGGTCTATTGGTCTTGCTCCTATGTCACAGCCTCCTGGATATGTGAATGTTGCTGTTTTGTATTTGCCTATTATTGCTCCTACTATTATTACTGATGATCTCATTTTGTGCATTAGGATGTCTGGTATTTCGTATTTTTCTATTGTGCTTGTGTCAATTATTATTTTGTTTTTCTTTTTTTGGACTTTTCCTCCTAGTATTTTTATTATTTCGTACATCATTTGGGTGTCTTGTATATTTGGCACATTGTATAGTGTTGTGATTCCTTTATTTAATATACAGGCTGCTATTATTGGTAGAGCTGCGTTTTTTGAGCCTGAAATTTTGACTGTTCCTGTTAGTTTGTTTCCTCCTTTTATTATGTAACTTGACATGAGTTTTCCTCCTTTTTACGTTTTTCTATATTTTATGTTTTCTTTACGTAAAAAGTGAGTGATGTATTTCATCATTTATCATGAGTTTTACATATATTATATATTTTTTGATAAATTGTATAATTTAAGCACAAAAATCCCAGTGAAAATCACTGGAATTTTTGCTTTTGAGTTCCTATTTAAGGAGCTCTTTTGATACTGCTTATATATCCAATACTATTTCTCCTACACTACATTCGTAAGGAATCTCTGGATATTCACAATAGCACCAGTCTGCAAGTGGTTCTTTTGATCCACTTGATTCATAGTTACCGCCATAAACCAAATACTCTTCATCTTTTCCTTTAACAAACTTACAAGTGTTGGCAAGGTCATACCACTTGTCAACTTTTCGGTTACCTGTTGTTTCAAATCTATTCTTGTACTTCTGAGGAGAGTCAGCATAATGTCCTATTTGGCAGCTGTTTACACATACCATTTCCCATGCTGTTTTTACTTTGTATTTTTTCCTTTCTACAAGATATTTGATTAGTGTTCCTAGGAACACCGATTTTTCTTGCTGGTTTATTAATCTGCTGTTTTTTTCTGGTAGAATTTTTCTTGCATTCTCATCCCACCAAACTGCTGATTCGTTTACTGCAGGCTGTTTTCCTTTGCAATATATTATTGTTTTATCATCTGCAAAGGATGGGTCAATTGCGGCCTTCCGGAAATTTTTCATGCCCATTTGCTTGGCCTCAATTATGTGTTTCTTTACTATACTTTCTCTAAGAGTGTCTGGTGCATATTTCATAAAACTGTCTCTAAGAGAAAGCTGTTCAATAGCTACAATTGGAAACATTTTTTCAAATTCTTTGCTTCCGATTTTCATCCCCTCTAATGCCATTGTCCCTTCTGTTTTGTTCATGGTGTCTTTCCTCCTTAAGTTTTTTTACAGTACCTTTTTACATGGACTTTTGTCCATTATTTGTATTATACTATAATTTTACATAATATTCAAGGGTTTATGTTAATTTGTTGTATTTGTGTTTTTATTTTTTCTAGGGCTTTTTTTCTGCTGCTTATGGCATTTTTTTGGTCTGGGGTTAGTTCGGCTAGTGTTTTGCCGTTTTCTAGTTCTAGGATTTCGTCAAATCCAAATCCGTTTTCTCCTCTGGGTTTTGTTGTGATGTATCCGTTTAGTTCTTCTTTTGCTACTATTACTTGATTTCCTTGGGCTAGGGCTATTGCTGTTATGAATTTTGCTTTGCGGTTTTGTTTTGGCTCTCCTTTTAGTTTTTCTATTATATATAGGTTTTTTTCGTGGTCTGTTCCTGTGTGCCATCTTTTGGTTTGTACTCCTGGAAATCCGTTTAGGCTTTCTATTTCTAGTCCTGAGTCGTCTGCTATACATATTGCCCCATTTAGTTTTTTGGAAATTGTTGTTGCTTTTTTTATTGCATTTGCTTCAAATGTTGGTGCATCTTCTTCTATTTCTATATTTAGTCCTATTTCTTTTAGTGATATTATTTCGTGGTTTTGTAATATTTGCTTTGCTTCTTTTATTTTTCCAGTATTGTTTGATGCTAGTATTATTTGCATTTGTTGTTCTCCTTTTGTTTTTTTGTTTGTTTTTGTTATTGCTTGTGGGATTATTACTTTTTCTTTGGGTTTGTTTTTTATTATGTATTTTTCTATTTTTTGAAAGAAGTTTCGCTCTTCTTTGTATAGTAATATATTCCATATTCTTTTTGCTTTGGCAAATATTGTTTCTTTTCGGACTATTAGACCTGTTTCTATTTTTTGGTCTGTTTGCAATGATTTTTTCATTTTATCACCTTTTGTTTTAAGGTTTATGTTTCATTGTTTATTGTGTTTGTTTGTGTGTTGTTTGTTTCATTTGCTGTTGTTTCGTTGTTTATTTGGTTTTCTATTTGGTTTGTTGTTTGATTATTTTCTGTATTGTTTTGGATTTCATTTTTTTCTTTTTGTTCTGTTTTGGTTGTTTGTTGTTTTGTTTCATTTTGTATTGTTGTATTTATTGTTGATTCATATTTTCCACACCAGTATCCTATTAAAAAACCTATTGTGAATGTTAATAAAATGGTTAGGATTACTTTTACATTTTGCTCTGTTCTGTATAATGATTTATCATAATATTTCATATTTTCCTCCTTATACCTTTATTTTAGCTTTTCTATTAGTTCTTTTGTTGTTATTGTTTCTTTTTCTCCTGTTTTTATGTTTTCTAATTCTAGTGTGCTTCCTTCTTGTTTGTCTCCTATTACTATCATGTATGGTGTTCCTAGTATTTTGCAGTCTTTTATTTTTGCTCCTATTGTTATATTTTCTCTATCATCTAGTATTGCTCCTATATTTTCTTTTTGTAGTTCTTTGTATATGTTTGTTGCTAAGTTTGCTTTTTCTTCATTATCCATTTTTGCTACTATTTGTACTTTGTAAGGTGCTACTGATATTGGAAGTGCAAATCCACATGGTTCTCCTTTTGGTGTTTTTAGTAGGTTTTGTTCATATAGTGCTGCTAGTGTTCTGCTTACTCCTATTCCATAACATCCCATATAGTATAGTTCTTCTTTTCCTTCTTGACTTATATAGGTTCCTTTCATCATTTTTGAGTAATATGTTCCTAGTTGGAATATGTGCCCTAGTTCCATTGTTCTTATTTCTTTGAAGTTTGTTATGTCTTCTATTTCATATTCTTGTTTTAGATAGTCTTTATAGTTTTCTCTTTCTAGTATTTCTGTGTTTAGTCCTTTTTTTGTTTTTTCGTCATAGAGGATTTTGTCTTCTCCTTGTTCTGATATTAGCATGAATTCTTCTGATTTTTTTCCTCCCATTGCTCCATTGTCTGCTACTATTGATATTACTTCTAGTCCTATTTTTTTGAATATTTCTAGAAATGCTTCTCTTACATTATTATATGATTTTTCCATTGCTTTTTCACTTGTGTCAAAGCTGTAGGCGTCTAGCATTGGGAATGATTTACCTCTTAAAAGATATCCTCTTGTTCTTATTTCGTTTCTGTATTTTTCTCCTATTTGATAGTAGGTTACTGGTAGGTTTTTGTATGATTTTAGTTTTTCTCTTGCAAATTCTAGTACTGCTTCTTCTCCTGTTGGTGCTAAACAGAATGTTCCTTTGTTTGTTTCTGTTATTAGCATTGTTCCGTCTTCTATGTAGTGGTCATATCTACCTGAGTTTTTCCAGATTGTGTCTGGTTGCAGAGTTGGTAGTAGTACTTCTATGCAGTCATATTTGTTTAGTGTTTCTGTTATTATTTTTTCTATGTTCCTTCTAACTAATAGTGGGATTGTGTTGTATCCGAATAATCCTGCTCCGTATTGTACTAGTTGTCCTGTTTGTAGTAGTATACTTTGGGCTGGATACATTTTGTCTATATTATTTAGTTTTGTTGTTCCTAGTCCTGTTTTTGATAGTTTCATTTTATCAGTCCTCTCTTTTATTCGTCTTTCATTTCTTCTATTATTATTTGTTGGTTTTCATCTAGTTTGTATCTCGGCAATTCTGGTAGGTCTTCTAGTGATGTATATCCAAACATTTTTAGAAATTCTTTATTTGTTTTATATGTCATGGGTTTTCCGAGGGAGATCTGCTTTCCCTGCTTCTTGGATTAGGTTATATTCCATTAGTTTGTATATACATGCATCTGCTGCTCCTATTCCTCTTATGTTTTCTATTTCTGCTCTTGTTATTTTGGGATTGTATGCTATTATTGCTAGTGTTTCTAGAGCTGCATTTGATAGGTTGGGTTTGGTTCTTTTATCTATTACTGGATATATGTATTCATAGTTTTCTTTTTTGGTTACTAGTTGATAGCTGTTTTCTACTCTTATTATTTCTGTACCTTTTTGCTCATCTTGTTTGTATTGCTCTTGCATTTCATTTAGGATTTTTGTTGTTTCTTCTTCTGATAGTTCTAAGGCTATAACTAGTTCTTGGATATTTACTTCTCTTCCTGCTGCAAATAGTATTGATTCTATTATTGATTTTGCTTTTTGTTTTTCCATGTTGCTCCCCTTCTTTTTCTTTATGTTTTTATGTTTATATTATCCCATTTATTTGACTTTATGTCAATATTTATGTGGATTTTTTATTGTTTTTTTGTTGCGATTTTTTTTGTTTTGTGTTACTATTGTTTTAAATTAATTATAAGGAGGTTTTGATATGAGTGATGATAACAAAAAATTAGAAATTGTTTCTGGAAATGCTGATGATTTAGATATTTCTCCTGTTTATCAACATTTAAAAAATTCTAAACCTAAGACTAATAATAAGCCTAAAAATGTTGTTATTCCTAGGTCTAAGTCTGATGATTCTAAGGATGATGAGGAGGAAATTTCTGATTAATATGTATATCTTTGTTTTTGATGGGTATTTTTATTAATATTCTTTTTATATTTTGTTGACACTTTATAATTTTAGTTTTATACTTAATTTGATGTATTAAAAATATATTTAATTTTTATAAAAAGGAGGCAATTTTTTATGAGTGACTTGATTGAGATTAGATGGCATGGTAGAGGTGGACAAGGTGCTAAAACAGCTTCTCTTTTATTAGCTGATGCTGCTTTTAATACTGGTAAGTATATTCAAGGTTTTCCTGAATATGGACCTGAAAGAATGGGTGCCCCTATTACTGCTTATAACAGAATTAGTAGTGACCCTATTACTGTTCATAGTAATATTTATGAACCTGATTATGTGGTAGTTGTTGATGATACTCTTTTGGAATCTGTTAATGTTACTTCTGGTTTAAAACCTTCAGGTGCTATTGTTATTAATACTACTAAATCTGCTGATTATTTAAAAAGTGTTTTAAATGATTATTCTGGCGATATATATACTATTGATGCTAGAAAAATTTCTATGGAGGCTTTAGGTAGATATTTTCCAAATACTCCTATGCTTGCAGCTATTGTTAAGGTTAGTCATATTATGTCTGATGAGGATTTTTTAAATGATATGAAGGATTCTTTTAAGCATAAGTTTGCTAAAAAGCCTGAAGTTATTGATGGTAATATGAAGGCTATTGAGATGGCTTTGAATGAAGTTAAGAAAATTTAATTTGAAAGGAGTTTTTTATATGTCTGAAATAAATAATAATACACCTATTGATGAGATGACTATTGGTGGAAATATTTATGAGGCTGGTAATGCTAGAAATTTTAAGACTGGTGATTGGCGTAGTGTAAAACCTGTTTTTATTAGAGAAAATTGCAGACAGTGTGGTCTTTGCTTCCCTGTTTGCCCTGAAAACGCTATTCCAGTTAGTAAAGATGATTTACAAAGAACTGATTTTAATTATGATTATTGTAAAGGTTGCGGAGTTTGTGCAAAGGTTTGCCCATTTTCTGCTATTACTATGAAGGAAGAAGGTGTTTAGTTTATGAGTATTCGTGAGAGATTAAGTGGTAATGAGGCTGCTGCTACTGCTATGAAACAAATTAATCCTGATGTTGTTGCGGCTTTCCCTATTACTCCTTCTACTGAAATTCCTCAGTATTTTTCAACTTTTGTTGCTAATGGTAATGTTGATACTGAGTTTGTTGCAGTTGAGAGTGAGCATAGTGCTATGAGTGCTTGTATTGGTGCAGAGGCTGCTGGTGCAAGAGCTATGACTGCTACTTCTGCTAATGGGCTTTCTTTGATGTGGGAGATGATTTATATTGCTTCTAGTTTGAGATTGCCTATTGTTTTATCTTTAGTTAATAGGGCTGTTTCTGGTCCATTAAATATTCATTGTGATCATTCAGATGCTATGGGTGTTCGTGATAGTGGGTGGATTATGCTTTTTTCTGAGAATAATCAGGAGGCTTATGATAATTTGTTAATGGCTCATCGTATTGCTGAAAATGAGAATGTTTTATTACCTTTGATGGTTTGTCAAGATGGGTTTATTACTTCTCATTCTATTGAAAATATTGAGCTTGAAGAAGATGATAAGGTTAAGAAATTTGTTGGAGAATATCATCCTAATCATTATTTATTAAATGATAAAGAACCTATGGCTATTGGTCCTTTGGATTTACAGGCTTATTTGTTTGAGCATAAGGCTCAACAGGCTAATGCTATGAAGGCTGCTAAAGATGTTATTCTTCAAGTTTCTAAGGATTTTGAGTCATGGACTGGTAGACATTATGGTTTATTTGAAGAATATATGCTTGATGATTGTGATTTTGCAATTGTTTGTATGAATTCTACTGCTGGAACTGCTAAGGCTGTTGTTAATGATTTAAGGGCTAAAGGTATTAAGGCTGGTTTGTTAAAAATTAGAGTTTATAGACCTTTCCCTGCTGAGGAGGTTGCAGAGGCTTTATCTAATTTAAAGGCTGTTGCTGTTTTAGATAGAGCAGATTCTTTAAATGGAATGGGAGGAGCTTTGTTTGAAGATGTTGTTTCTAGTATGTATGTTGCTGGTAAACAAGTTCCTATTGTTAATTATGTTTATGGTATTGGTGGTAGAGATACTACTTGTAATGATATCGAATCTGTTTATAATGATTTGAGTGAGATTGCTCAATCTGGAAAGGTTGATAATCCTTATCGTTATTTAGGTTTAAGAAAGGGGGATATGTAATATGGCTTATAATGTGAAAGAAGTTGTTGGAAGAAAACCTGCTAGATTTACAGAGGGTCATAGGATGTGTGCTGGTTGTGGTGCTCCTCCTGTTGCAAGACATATTTTGAGAGCTTTGAATGAGGATGATCATGCTGTTGTTGCTAATGCTACTGGTTGTATGGAGGTTTCTACTTTTATTTATCCTTATACTGCTTGGACTGATTCTTTTATTCATACAGCTTTTGAGTGTGCTGGTGCAACTTTGTCAGGTGTTGAGGCTGCTTATCATTCTATGAAAAAACAAGGTAAGTTGCCTGAAGATAAGAATACTAAGTTTATAGCTTTTGGTGGTGATGGTGGAACTTATGATATTGGTTTACAATCATTGTCTGGTGCTATGGAAAGAGGTCATGATTTGACTTATGTTTGCTATGATAATGGTGCTTATATGAATACTGGTATTCAACGTTCTTCTGCTACTCCTAAGTTTGCAGATACTACTACTTCCCCTGCTGGAAAGGTTATTCCTGGTAAAATGCAATCTAGAAAGGATTTGGCTAAGGTTATGGCTGCTCATCATTTACCTTATGTTGCTCAGTCTGCTGGTTTTATGAATTTTAAGGATTTGTATGAGAAGGCTGAAAAGGCTATTTATACTGAAGGTCCTACATTTTTAAATGTTCTTTCTCCTTGCCCTAGAGGTTGGGGTTATGCTACTGATGATTTGATGCTTATTAATAAGTTGGCTATTGAAACTTGTTATTGGCCTTTATATGAAGTTGATCATGGGGTTTATCATATTACTTATAAACCTGCTAAAAAACTTCCTATTGAAGAGTTTTTAAGACCTCAAAAACGTTTTAAGCATATGTTTAAAGAGGGTAATGAGTGGATGATTGAGGAATTCCAAAAAGAGGTTGATTCAAGGTGGCAAGAGCTTTTAGATTTGGAGGAAATGACTAATTCTAAGTAAATATATATTTTAAAAGAGTCATTACCTAATGTATGGGTAATGACTCTTTTAATTTTATGTTTAATTTGCTCTTGCTTTTGCAACAAATCTTTTAGTTGCTTTTCCTGTTGGGTTTTCGTAATAACATGTTATTAAAGTAACTTCTGTATGTCCATTTGTTAATTGGCTTGTACATGACATGTCATCTGGGTCTATTATTGATGTTTCATATACTTTATATTCTAATGTTTTTCCATCTAAATCTGTTATTTCTACTATTGCATCTTTTTGAATATTTGGTAATTTACTAAAAAATTTTGAGTTTTTATAATTGTGTCCTAAAATACATAAATTACCTACTTTATTTGGATTTCCTCCCCAATATTTTGTTACAGAAACTTTTAATAAATCTTCAGTATAATTTGCTAATATTGGATATTCTATATTTAAGCTTGGTATTTTTAATGTTCCTATCATATCATAAGTTTGTCCATTATCAGCTGTGAATGTATATACTTTTGTAGGTTCTTGTTCTTCCTGTTCTTCCAGCTTTTGTTCTTCCTGTTCTTGTTTCTCTTCGTTTTCTATATTTTCGGTTTTAACTGAATTATTGGTTTCGTTTGTGTCTTTACTATTTTTATAAACAGAGTATACTTTGATAGATGAAATAGCAATTATAGTTATAATAAAGAAAATAACTAGTAATGAAATTGGTAGAATTTTGTTTTTATTTATTTTTTTCATGTTTGATCTCCTTTATAAAATATAAAGTAATGGTTTATATTCCTCTTAGTCGTTTATATCTCAAATATGTATAAATTCCACCTGATGTTACTAAAATAATCATTGTTATAATTCCTATACTAACACCTGTGTATGGTAATGAACCTGTAGCTGTTGTTGGATCTTTTTTTCCGTTTGTACTACCTGTTGTGCTACCTGAATTACTGCTACCACTTCCGTTGCTTCCTCCGCTGCTTCCGTTACCTGAATTATTGTTTCCACTACTTGATGCTGCAACTACTGTTACTGTACATGTTGCTTTTTTAGTTCCATCTTGTGATGTTACTGTAATGATTGTAGAACCTAGTTTTTTAGGTGTGATTTTTCCTGCATTGTCAACAGTTGCAACAGATTCATCACTTGAACTCCATGTTACAATTTTATTTGTTGTAGTTGATGGACTAAATGTAGGTGTTAATGTTAGAGTTTTTCCTAATTCTACATTTTGTGTTTTTGGTAGTGAAATACTGTCTAGTGCGATTTCTGGTTGTAAGTTGTCTACTAAAATATAACCATATAGATTTCTTATATTGTTACCTGCTAAGTATATCCACATGTAGTATAGACCTGTATCAGGTACACTTATTGGACTTTGTGGATATCCGAAACCTGGCTCGTTGAATCCATATCCATTCCAATAATGCCAAGAATTCCAATTCGAGGTTGGTGCTTGAGTTTTTAATAATGATTGTAATTCATTGTAATTACCATTTCTAGATTTTATTTCTTTATATTTATTTATAACATTTTGATCAGTTATCTTTTCATATTGATAATATGCTTGACTATAAATAGCATTCCAAAAGTTAATTTGAATACCATTACTTTCACTACTTCCAAACTCTTTTCCATTATTTATCACACTATAGTTAGTTATATTTAAGTATGGGATTGATAAGTCTATGGCATGATGATTTACAACTATTGTTGTTGGTTCATTTTTATCTCTAATTGTAATATAACCTGTAGAAACGGCTCTAATAACATCCGTAAATTCTGTAGTTCCGGCTGTAAGATCAACAGTTGCTGATGTTGCATCTTTTTCTGTAATTAAATGCCAGTTTTTAACTTCTTCTGATTCTGTTTTTGTTAGTCCAAATTCATAGTCGTGAGAAGTATTTAATTCTACTCCTGTAAATTGATATTTTGCACTTCCGTTATTTGAATAAACATTTTTTGTGACATTTACTGCTGCTTGTGATATGTTTGGTAATATAAATAGTATAAATCCTATGATTAAAGCAATCATTAAACTTTTTGTTTTTTTCATAATTCCCCTCTCCTATCTTTTCATAAGTTTTTTGGTCAAATGTTTTATCTTGTTTTTGTAAGTGAAATAATAAGTAATTAAACTGATTGTTTTATTTCACTTGTAATTGTGTATTAGCTTGTTGTGTTGGTTGTTAAATCTTTTATTACTTCAGAAATAACTTATGCTTTTTTTGTAGTTAATAATAATGTTTTTGATAAATTCCATAATAAAACCTCCTTTATTTTTCTTAAGTATTTTACTTTGATATTACTATATCATTATTGTCGAAAAAAGTAAATACTTTTTTACAAAAAACTACTAAATATGGTAGGTAAATTATAAAAAGTAAACAGTTAAAAATTTTATACATATTTTATATAATTATTTGAATAATAATATAAAGGATGTGATATTTATGCAAAAAGGTTTTTATAGATTTTATTCTAAGGAAAAATGGTTGAATAAAAATATTGAAATTGAAGAAAGTTTATATGCAAAGCTAAAAGCTTTATCAGAAAATGAATTAGATGCTTCTATAAATAAATTAATTGATGCTTGTGTAGAAAATTTTAAAATTGAAAATGATACTGTTATATATTATAAAAAACCAGAAAATGAAATTTCTATTTCAAGAAGTATTAGGTTAAGAGAGTCAATGTGGAATAAGTTAGAGACTTATAAAAAAAATTATGATATTTCTATTTATAAATTAATAAATATGTCAATAAAATATACTCTTGAAAATAAATAAAACAGGTTTATTGCATACTTTGTAATAACCTGTTTTTGTATTTTTAAATTGATTTAATTCATATGATTGTTTTATAAATTTTTATGTATTTTATTCTTCTTCTGGTGCACTTACTGGGCAAACTCCTGCACATGTTCCGCATGCTATGCATGCTGATTGGTCTATTTCAAATCTTTCTTCTCCTTGTGATATGCATTGTACTGGACATTCGTTAGCACATGCTCCGCATGATATACATTTGTCTGTTATTTTATATGCCATTTTGTTCACCTCCTTTAGTTGTTTGTTGGTGTATTTTTATTATTTTAATAACTTGTTTAATTGTTTTGTTCTTGGTTAATGTCTTGTTCTTCTAGTTTTTCTAATTCTTCTAGTTCTTTTTTGTGTTCTAGTTCTTCTTGGTCTAGTGTTTCTTTTATTGCATCTTTTATTATTTTTATGTCTTTTACATCATATTTTTTGTAGTTGTATCCATCTTCTGTTTTTATTTTTACTTTTACTCTTTCTTTTAGTGTTTCTATTCCATCTACTTCTCCTTGTCCTTCTTCTGTTTGGACTATTGCTCCTATATTTGGTAGTTTTTTTAGTTTTTCTGTGTATACTTCGTCTTCATATTTTAGGCAACACATTAGTCTGCCACAGTTTCCTGATATTTTTGATGGGTTTAGTGATACATTTTGTTCTTTTGCCATTTTTATTGATACTGCTTCAAAGTCACTTAAGAATGTGCAACAGCATAGTTCTCTGCCACATACTCCGTTTCCGCCTATTCTTTTTACTTCATCTCTTACTCCTATTTGTCTTAGTTCTATTCTTGTTTTGTATATTGCTGCTAGGTCTTTTACTAGTTCTCTGAAGTCTATCCTTCCATCTGCTGTGAAGAAAAATAGGATTTTACTGTTGTCAAATTTACATTCTACATCTGTTAGGTTCATTTCTAGGTTGTGTTCTTTTATCTTTTTTTGACATGTTTGATATGCTTCTTGTTCTAGTTTTTTACATTCTTCATGGTGTTTGTGGTCTTTGTAGTTTGCTATTCTTAATACTTTTTTTAGTGGTTCTATTATTTTGTCGTCGTCTATATATCTGTTTGGTATTACTACTTCTCCATATTCTTGTCCTTGTGCTGTTTCTACTATTACTTTGTCTCCTTTTTTTACTTTTATTGTTTTTGGATTGAAGAAATATATTTTTCCTAGCTTTTTAAATCTTACTCCTATTATATTTTTCAAATTATTACCTGCTTTCTATTTTTGTTTTAATTTATTTGCTCTTTCATTTGTAATAACATGTTATCTATACTCATATCATAATTTGCGTTTGATTGCAATCTTTTTTTTGTATTTTCCACAATTTGTATGCAATTTGTGTATTTGTAGTTTTGTTTTGATAGTTCTAATAGTATTGTGTTTATATATTGTAGTATGTTTTCTATTTCTTCTTTTTCTTCATATATTATTTTGGATTTTTCTATTAGTTCTATTATGTCTGTTTCTTTTAGGTTTTGTAGTATTTCTTGTATTTGCTGATATTGTTCTTGTTTGTTTTGTAGTTTTAGTGCTTTTCCTATACTGCCTCCATATGCTTTTAATATTAATGGGTTTTTTATTGTTATATTTTCTTTTTCTTTTAGATATTTTTCAATTTTGTCGTCTGGTATGTTTTGAAATCGTATTATTGTGCATCTTGATTTTATTGTGCTTAAAAATTCGTTTTCATTTGATCCTATTAGTATTATTGTTATGTATTCTGGTGGTTCTTCTAGTGTTTTTAGTAAGCAGTTTTGTGCTTCTTTTGTCATTTTGTCACTGTCATTTATTATATATATTTTTCTGTTTGATATTATTGGTTTTTCTGCGACTTTTTTTTGAAATTCTCTTATTTGTTCTATTTTTAGGCTGTTTCCTTCTGGTTCCATTATGTTGAAATCTGGGTTGTTTTTTGTGTTGAATTCTATACAGGATTTGCATTTGTTACAGTATTTTGGTTCTTCTAAACATAGTAATGCTTTGCTGAATTCTTGTGCTATTTGTTTTTTGCCTATTCCTTCTGTTCCTACGAATAAATAACTGTGTGATATGTTTTTTGTTTTTATTGTATTTTTTAGTGTTTGTATTATTGGTTCATTTCCTATAATTTGTTCAAACATCCTTCTCTCCTATTATTCTACTTTTCCCCATAGATTTAATGGCCATATTCTTATTGCTACTTTACTTTCTATTTTTTCAAGTGGTATGCATCCAAATTCTCTACAGTCTGTGCTGTGTTCTCTGTTGTCTCCCATTGCAAATACTGTGTTTTCTGGTACTGTAAAATCATCTAGCCCTTCTACTTTTGCTGATGTGGCTAGTCCGTCTGGTAAATATGGTTCTTCTAGTTCTTTGTCATTTATATATACTTTTCCATTTTCTATTTTTACATGTTCTCCTGGTAGTCCTATTACCCTTTTTATATAGCTATCTTTTCCTACTTCTACAACATAGTACATGAAACTTGAAAATATGTTTTTTGGTTTTTCTTTGAATTTTGCTGTTACATCTGTGGTTTTTAATTTTCCTGTGTATATTTGAGCTGGTGCTTCAAATGTTATTATATCTCCTCTTTGGGGTAATGTTTTTGTTGTTCTTCCCCATCTGTTTAACCATAGTCTTTGGTTTTGTTCTAGTGTTGGATTCATTGATATTTGTTTTACTATTGTTGGTGTTCCTATATAATAACGGAATATTAGTGCTAGTATTACTGCTATTATTATGCAATATACCCATTCTAATACTTCTTTTACTTGTGGTTTCATTTTTTGCTTCCTCTCCTTTGTGTTTTTTACTTTTTTATTATACATCAATTAGTTTATTTTATCAATGTTATTTTTCATTTCTTTTGTAGGAATTCTTATTACTACTTCTGTTCCTTTTCCTACTTCACTTTTTATGTCTATACTTCCTCCATTTTTGTCTAGTATTTCTTTTGCTATTGATAGACCTAGCCCTGTTCCTCCTAGTTCTCTTGTACGTGCTTTGTCTACTCTGTAAAATCTTTCAAATATTCTTGTTAGGTCTTCTTCTGGTATTCCTATTCCGTTATCTATGATTTTGATGTATGCATCTGTGTATACAAATCCAACATATATTTTGATTTTTCCATTGTCTTTTGTGTATTTTATACTGTTTGTTAGTATGTTTAATACTACTCTTTGTATATCATCTTTGTCTGCATATACTGGGGGTACATCTGCTGTTACAAAACATTTTACATCATGATTTTTTTTCTTTATTTCTATTGCTAGTTTTTCTTGTGATTTTTTTACTAGTTCTCCTAAGTCAAATTCTTCTTTTTTTGTCTTCTTTTTGTTGCTATCATATCTTGATAGTGTTAGTAAATCTGTTACTAGCCTTGCCATTCTTCTTGATTCTGATGCTATTACATTTAGGAATTTTATTTTTGTTTCTTCGTCATATCCTCCTTCAAGTAGTGTATCAGCATATCCCATTATTGATGTTATTGGTGTTTTTAGTTCATGTGATACATCTGCTACAAATTCTTTTTGCATGTTGTCTAGTTTTACGTGTTCTGTTATGTCTTGTATTACTGCTATTACTCCATCTGGTCTGTCTTTTTCGTCTTTGAATGGTGCAAAGTATACATTTATATATCTTTCTTCTACTTGTATTCGTTGTTCGGTTGATGTCCAGTTTTCTAGGTATATTATTTTTTCCATGTTTATATTTAGATTGAATTTTTTGAATATGTCTTCAAATGTGTTGTCTTCTGGTCTTATACTTAAGAATTTTTTTGCTGCTGGGTTTATTAGTATTATTTCTCCTGCTCTGTTAAATGCTATTATTCCGTCTGTCATGTGTAGTAGTATTGTTTCTATTTGATTTTTTTGTGTTGATACTTCACTTAGCTTGTCCTTTAATTCTATTGTCATTGTGTCTATTACTTTTTCTAGGTTTTTGTTTATTTTTTTATTTGATTTTTTGTGTTCTTGTTTTTTTCCTTCGGTTGTTATTTCTTCTGCACTTTCTAGTAGTTTGTTTATTGGGTACATTACGTATTTTGATAGGAATCTTGATATTATTATCGCTATTAAAATAGCAGTTGTTGCAGCAACTGCTACATATGTTGTCATTGTTTTGTTTGTAATTGATAGTGTTTGATGTACTTGTTCTATTGTTTGTATTTCACTATTTTGGTTTATTCCATTTATTGTGTTTATGAATAGGATTCCTATTCCTAGTATAAGTATTAATTCTGTTATACATATTAATAATATAACTTTGGATTGTGTTGTTTTTAACATTTTTTCTTTTCCTTTTCTGTTATTTTACTAATTTTTGTATTTCTTTGTATATTGTGTTTTCTACATCTTGTGTAGATGCTTTTAAGGCGTTTTCTCCCATTTGTTTTGTTTGGTTATTTTTTAGTATTTCTGTTATTGTTTGGTTTAAGTTTGATTCTTGTAAGTCTTTATCTAATATTATTTTTGCTGCTTTTACATTTTCTAGTACTTGTGCATTGTATAGTTGATGATTGTTACTTACATTTGGTAATGGGATTAGTATTGATGCTTTGCCTAAGTTTGATATTTCGGTTATTGTCATTGCTCCACTTCTTGATACTATTAAGTCTGATATGTTCATTATTTCTTCCATATTGTATATATATGGTACTATTTTTGTGTTTGGTATTGTTTTTATGTGTATGTTTTTTTCTTCGAGTTTTTCTCTTATTATGTCATATTGTTTTGGTCCTGATGCCCATATTATTTGATAGTCTTTGTTTGCTTTGTTTTCTATTATTCCTAGTATTGCTTCATTTATTTTTTGTGCTCCTTGACTTCCTCCAAATACTAGTACTATTGGTTTTTCGTCTGTTATTCCTATGTTTTGTAGTATTTCTTGTTTTTTTTGCTGTGTGTATTCTTGTTTTTTGATTTTTACTGGTGTTCCTGTACATACTATGTTGTTTGCTTTTTTTATTCTTGGTATTGCTTCTTTAAATGATACTAGTATTGTGTCTGTTTTTTTTGCTAGCATTTTTACTGCTATCCCTGGGAATGCATTGCTTTCATGTATCATTGTTGGTATTTTTTGTTTTTTGGCTTCTGTTATTGTTGCTCCACATATGTATCCGCCTGTTCCTATTACTATGTCTGGTTTGAATTGTTTTATTATGTTTTTTGCTTGTTTAAATCCTTTTAGTGTTTTTATTGTGTTTTTTATGTTGTTTATTGTTAGTTTTTTACTTAGTCCATATGCTTCTATTGTTTTTAGCTCATATCCTGCTCTTGGTACTAAGTCGTTTTCTAGTCCTCTTGTTGTTCCGAATAAATAGGATTTTTGAATCTTTTTGTTCTTTTTTTATTTTGTTTGCTATTGCAAGCCCTGGGTTTATGTGTCCTGCCGTTCCTGCGGCAGCTATAATTACTTTCATTGTTTCCTCCTATTGGGGGAGTTTTCATTTTGCACTTGCTCTTGAGATATTGAGCAATACTCCCATTTGGCACAGTAGGATGAATAATGCTGTTCCGCCGGTAACTAAAGAATGGTAGTGGCATTCCTGTTACTGGCATTGATGATGTTACAACTGCTATGTTTATTATTACTTGTATTCCTACTTGTGCTGTTATTCCTACAGCTACTGCACTTCCGAACATGTCTGGTGCTTTCATTGCTATTAGTATTCCTCTCCATATGAATATTGCAAAAAGTAGTATTATTAAGGCACATCCTATAAATCCTAGTTCTTCTCCTATTATTGAGAATATGAAGTCATTGTGTGGTTCTGGTATGTATAGGTATTTTTGTTTACTTTCTCCTAATCCTACTCCAAATAGTCCTCCTGATCCTATTGCATATAGACTTTGTATTATTTGCCAGCCTGTGTCTGATGCGTCTTCCCATGGATTTAGGAATGTTATTGCTCTTTGCAATCTGTATGGTGATTTTATTATTAATAGGATTACTCCTGGTATTGCTGCTGCTCCTATTGCTAAGAAGTGTGTGAATTTGCACCCTGTTACTATCATCATTATACATACTATTCCAACTATTACTATTGATGCACTAAAGTGTGGTTCTAATAGTAATAATACGATTATTGGTGCTATCATTAGTATGTGTTTTATTAGTCCTTTTCCAAAGTATGGTAAGTCGTCTCTGTTTTTTACTAGTATTCCTGCGTAGAATATGATTACTAGGAATTTTACTATTTCTGATGGTTGGAATGATAATGTACTTGTTATTGAAATCCATCTTTGTGCTCCGGTTTACTTCGTCTCCTATTAGTTTTACGGCTACTAATAGTGCTAATGCTATCCACCATGCTTGTTTATAGAATTTTTGGTAAAATCTGTAGTCTATTTTTGATATTATCATCATGCATATAACTCCTAGTATTGCAAATATTAGTTGTTTGCTGAAAAATTGGTAGCTGTCTCCTGTTTCTGCTAATGCTGATGGTGAACTTGCTGATAATACCATTATTAGTCCTATTCCTAAGAGTAGTATTATTGTTATTAATAATGTGAAATCTATTGGGTTGTTTAGGAAGCTTGAAAATTTTCCTGTTTTTTTCTTTGTCATTTTCACACTCCTTCCTTTTGTTCGTCTTTTGTGTTTATTTTATATGATTTTTAGTCCTATTATACAAAGTATTAATGTTGCTATACTGAATACTATTACTACTTTGTTTTCTTTCCAGCCTGATAATTCGAAGTGATGGTGTATTGGTGCCATTTTGAATATTCTTTTTCCTGTTCTTTTGAAGTGTAGTACTTGTATTATTACTGATAGTGTTTCTAATACTGGTATTAATGCTATTATTAGTAACATTAGTGGCATTTTTAAGTATAGGGCTATTCCTGATATTACTCCTCCTAGTAGTAATGAACCTGTGTCTCCCATAAATATTTTGGCTGGGTGTAGATTGAATATTAGGAATCCTAGTATTGATCCTATTACTATACTTCCAAATACTGATATTTCAGTTACTGCTTGTAGCATTCCTATTACTGTTAAGCATGTTATTATTATTGTTGATAGACTTGATGATAGTCCATCTATTCCATCTGTTAAGTTTATTGCGTTTGTTGTTGCTAATATTACACATATTGCTCCTGGTACATATATGTATATTGGTAGTCTTATGTATATATTCATAAATGGTATATATGTATCTGTTCCTAGGTTTAGTCCTTCTATTAGGTATAGTACATATGCTACTGATATTATTAGTAGCCCTAACATTTTGTAACTTGGTTTTAGTCCTTCTGTGTTTTTTAATACTAGTTTTTTGTAGTCATCTATGAATCCTATTGCTCCAAATCCTATTGTGAGTAATAGAATTGGTATGAGTTCTTTTGCTAATTCTGTTTGTTTTATTGCGTATAGATATGCTGATGTACATATTGTTCCAACTGTCATTGCGATTATTATTATTATTCCTCCCATTGTTGGGGTTCCTTGTTTTTTTATGTGTGATGCTGGGCCGTCATCTCGTTCTATTTGACCTACTTTTAATTTTCTTAATATTGGTATTGTTATAAATCCTAGTATAATTGAAATTGCAAATGATACTAGCAATACTTCTATTTCAAAATTCAATTTTATCAAACCTTTCGTTTTTGCTTACTTTATATATTTTATTCTTTGTTTGTTTTATTTATGTTTGTTTTATTTTTGGTTTCTTTTTCTAATTTTTCTATTATTTCCTTTACTATTATTCTTTCATCAAATGGGTGCTTTACTCCATTTATTTCTTGATATGGTTCATGCCCTTTTCCTGCTAATATTATTATGTCTCGTTTTGTTGCTTTTTTGATTGCTGCTTCTATTGCTTTTGTTCTATCTACTATTACTTCGTATTTTCCTTTTGTCTTTTTTATTCCTTCTTCTATTTGGTCTACTATTTTTTGTGGGTCTTCTGTTCTTGGATTGTCTGATGTTATTATTGTGTAGTCTGCTATTTTTCCTGATATTTCTCCCATTATTGGTCTTTTTCCGCTGTCTCTGTCTCCTCCACAGCCAAATACTGATATTACTTCTCCTCTTGTGTAACTTTTTGTTGCTTGTAATATGTTTTGTAGACTTTCTGGTGAATGGGCATAGTCTATCATTATTGTTAGTTCTTTTTTGTTGTTTACTAGTTCTGATCTTCCTGGTACTCTAACTTCTAATAGTGCTTCTTTTATTGTTTCTGGTGATATTCCAAATTTTTGTGCTACACATATTGCTGCTAATGAATTATATACACTGAACCTTCCTGGTATTCCTGTTTTTACTCTTTCATTTCTGTCTGTTATTTTTACTTTGAAGTCTACATATGCGTTTGTGATTGTTATGTCTTTTGCTAGTACGTTTGCATAGTTGTCTATTCCATATGTGGTTATGTTGTTTTCTGGGAATAGTTTTGGGATTTTTGCTCCGTGTAAGTCATCTGTGTTTACTATTCCTGTTTTGCACATTTTGAATATTTTTAGTTTTGATTGGAAGTAGTCTTCCATGTCTGGGTGTTCGTTTTTGCTTATGTGGTCTTCTGAGAAGTTTGTGAATAGTACTATGTCAAATTCACATCCGTCTACTCTGTGTAGTTTTAGACTTTGTGATGATACTTCCATTACTACTACTTCTACTCCTTCTTCTACCATTTGGCTGAATAGTTGTTGTAGTTCTAGACTTTCTGGTGTTGTTCTATCACTGTCTTTTATTTTTTTGCCATTTATATATGTTGCTATTGTTCCTATTAGTCCTACTTTTTTGCCTGCTTTTTCTAGTATTTCTTTTATCATGAATGTTGTTGTTGTTTTTCCTTTTGTTCCTGTTACTCCTATTAGTTTAAATTTTGATGATGGATTTTTGTAGAAGTTTGATGAACATATTGCTAGTGCTTCTCTTGTGTCTTTTGCCATTATTATTGTTGTTTCTTCTGGTATGTTTAATTTTTTTATGTCACATCCTTCTTCTACCATTATTGCTGTTGCTCCATTTTCTATTGCGTTTGATATGTATGTATGACCATCTGCTTCATATCCTTTTATTGCTATAAATAGGTTTCCTTGTTTTATTTGTTTTGAGTTTTTTTCTAGTCCAGTTATTTCTATATCTAAACTTCCTTTTACTTTAAGTCCTTCTAGTCCTATTAGCATTTTCTTTAATTCCATTTAGAATCATCCTTTCATTTTTGTTACATTACTTTAGATGTTTAAGTTTAAAAATCTAAAATTGTTCTTGTATATTATATAACTATTTTTGTTTTTTGTATAGGTTTTTGGCATTTTTTTTCGTTTTTATTTTGTTAGTCTTCTTTTAGTGTTTCACAATATTTACATCTATATGTTTTTTCTTTTTCGTTTGTTAGTATAAAGGTTTGTTTTAGCTCTGGTTCTATAGAAGTTATACATCTTGGGTTTTTGCATTTTATTATTCCTACTATTTCTTGTGGTAATTTTAGATGGTATTTTTGTGTTCTTATGTCATTTTTTATTATGTTTATTGTTATGTTTGGGTCTATGTATCCTAATATGTCTAGGTCTAAGTCTATATTTTTGTCTATTTTTATTATGTCTTTTCTTCCCATTTTTTTACTTCTTGCATTTGTTATTATTGCTACTGAGCAGTCTAGTTCTCCTAGGTTTAGTGTGTTGTATATTTCCATTCCTTTTTTTGCTTGTATGTGGTCTAATACTATTCCATTTTTTATGCTATCTATGTTCAATGTTTTTTCCCCCTTTATTTGATTTCTAACATTTTTAATATTAGTGCCATTCTTATGTATTTTCCGTATCTTACTTGATTAAAATATTTTGCTCGTGGGTCATCATCTACTTCTGTTGATATTTCATTTACTCTTGGTAGTGGGTGCATTATGCATAGGTCTTGTTTTGCTGTTGTTAGTTTGCTGTTGTTTAGTATATAGTAGTCTTTTAGTCTTACATAGTCTTCTTCGTTGAAGAATCTTTCTTTTTGTACTCTTGTCATGTATAGTATGTCTAGGTCTTTCATGTGTTCTTCTAGGCTTGTTGTTTCTATGTATTGTATTTGGTGTTTTTCTAGTATTTCTTTTTTTACGTATTCTGGTATTTTTAGTTCTTCTGGTGATATTAGTATGAATTTTATGTTTTCATATCTTGACATTGCTGTTATTAGTGAGTGTACTGTTCGTCCAAATTTTAGGTCTCCACATAGTCCGATTGTTAAATTATTTAGTCTTTGTTTTTCACATGATATTGTTAATAGGTCTGTTAGTGTTTGGGTTGGATGGTTGTGCCCTCCATCTCCTGCGTTTATTATTGGTACTGTTGATTTTATTGATGCTACTAATGGTGCTCCTTCTTTTGGGTGTCTCATTGCTATTATGTCACTATAACAGCCTATTGTTCTTATTGTGTCTGATACACTTTCTCCTTTTGCTGTTGAACTTGATGATGCTGATGAAAATCCTATTACGTTTCCTCCTAGTTCCATCATTGCTGCTTCGAAGCTTAGCCTTGTTCTTGTACTTGGCTCAAAAAATAAAGTAGCCAATTTTTTATGCTTACATTTCTCTACGTAATTTTGAGGGTGTTGCATAATGTCTTTGGCTACTTCTATTAATTCTTGTATTTCTTGTGTGCTTAGATCTTTTATATCGATTAAATTCTTCATTTTTTCCTCCTTTTATTTTTTCTTATATTGTTTTATCAAAAATATTGCTTTGTGTCAATAGTTTATGAGTATTTTACGTGCTTTTTTGTGAGTGGATTTAATTTGTTTATATATAGGAGAAAGCAAGGAGATTGCATTGCTTTCTCCTTGCTGTTACTAGTTTATAAGCCAGACGTCCATGTATTGAACGCCCCAATTTATGGTTTCCTCGTGGGATTCCATGTAGAGGTCAATTGCGGAACCTTGTACAGCTCCGCCTACATCCTCTGCGGTGTAGACGTTTCCATTGAACCGGATTTGACTTCCTAATGGAATTACATTCGGGTCAACTGCTATGGTATACCCTTCTTGGGCATATGTTCCAATAGCTGTTTGGGAGCCGTATCCTTCAGAGCATTCATAGCACGGACAATATGCCGTGATTTTGAATTCTCCGAGGTATTCGCCTTCTTCTGTCACTTCTACTTCTTCCCTTTCTGGTTCGGCATTAGCTTCAGATTCAGGCTCTGTTTCTGGTTCTGGTTCAATTATTTCCTCTGCTAAGTTTTCTGCTGTTTCTATTTTGAACTGCTTCATTGCCGTGGCTCTTTTTGGGTCTGGCTTTGTTGTCTCTGTTTTTATCAACTCAGTCTCTGATATTATATCTTCAATTTCTTGTGCTTTTGTTTCTAACTGAGTTTTTTTCACAAAGTTACTAGTTAGGAATATTATAGCTATAGCCATAATTATAGCTATTATGCTAAGTATGTTCCGTGCTACTTTTTTTGCTTTCATCTTTTTGTTCATTTTTTTCTCCTTTTCTTATAAAATTAGTATTTACTACTATCTTTATTTTACCATATTTTACATAATTTTTCAAATTATAGCTTAAATGTTTTACTGTATTTTTGGGTTTTTTAGAAAAAGTATATATATTATTTATGTTGATTTTGTTATTTTGTAGATTTTTATTATTTTTTGTATAATTTTTTGTTTTTTTAGAAATAATATTATCAAAATACTATAATTTTATCTTTTGCTAGTTGTTATAATTTTATTCGTACTATTAGTTTTTTTATTTGATATAGTATTTTAATATATTAATTTTAGAAAGGATTTGAGAAAATGAGAAATTTTAAAAATTTTATTGTTGTGGCTTTATTACTTTCTTTTGTTTTTATTCCTAATTTTTCTAGAGCTGCAAATAAACAAGCTTATGATGATGCTTCTTTGCGTGAAGCTATTAATTCTGCTGGAGAAAATGAGGTTATTGAATTAACAGCTAATATTTCTTTGGTTAGTCCTATTGAATTTACTGATAAAACTATCACTATTAATGGTGCTGGTCATACTATTACTAAGGCTGATAATTGGTCTACTGATAGTGCTAATGGTAGTTTACTTACTGCAGGTAGTGGTGCTAGACTTAATTTGATTAATTTAACTTTGACTAATGCTCAAAAATATGGTGTTCAAGCTTATAATGGTGGTTATGTTTCTTTAGATAATGTAACTATTTCTGATTGTGCTTATGGTGGTGTTTTAGTTAATGCTGGTACTGTTGAGGTTAAAAATTTGTTCTTGAAGAAAAATGGTGGCGAAGGTTATAACAATGGTATAGAAATTGCTAAGGGTGAGTCTCTTTCTGGTAGTGAGAGTAATCCTAAATTAGTTATGAATGGTACTATTTCTTCTACTGAAACTGATCAAGTAATTTATGTTGATATTAATGATCCAATTGGTAGTTTTGATATAGTTAATACTGATACTACTGTTGATAAAGTATTAGTTTCTGGTGATAAACTTGTTGTTACTGACCAAAATAATAATATTTTATATCAAAGTAATCAAATTGAGGATATTGATAGTTTAGGTGTTGTTGGAGAAACTTTTAAAAAGAATGTTATGGTTAATATTCAATTATTAGATAAATCTACAGTTGTTGTTGTTCGTGAGGGTGATGTTTTATCTAAAGATGATTTAATTTCTAGAATTGATTTTGCTTCTTTAGGTTTTACTGATTATACTTTAGATGGTTTTTATTTAGACCCTGAATTTACTACTGAATATGATTATTCAACTGCTTTTACTAATGATATTACTCTTTATGCTAAGATTACTATAAATCAACCTGCTCAAGATGTTACTCCAAAAACAGGTATTGGTAGCATTGTTGAAATATCTTTATTAGTTATTGTGGCTTCTTTAGTTGGTATTGTGGCTTTAAGAAAAAAACTTTCTTAGTTTAATGTTTTATGTTTGGTTTTTTAAAAAATAGAAAGTATGTTAATTTTATTTGTATTATTTTGACTTTGCTTATCATTTTTTTAGTTGGTTTTTTGTCTGTTTTTTACCAGGATATTCGTGAGTCTAAAAAACAGAGTAGTTTGCTTAATGATGTTAAAGAAAATGTGATTGCTGAAAAACAGTCTGCAAGCGTTTCTTTAGATAATAATGATTCTGAGCCTGAAAAATCAGATAGAATTCTTGAGCTTGAGGAGTTGCAAAAGGAGAATTCTGATATTGTTGGTTGGCTTGAAATTGAAAATACTGATATTAGTTATCCTGTTTTACAGGGCTCAGATAATAGTTTTTATATGAATCATAATTATAAAAAGGAGTATTCTGTTAGTGGTTCTATCTTTTTGGATAAAAATTTTTTATGGAATCCTATGAGTTGTAATTTTCTTATTTATGGTCATAATATAAAAAATAGTACTATGTTTCAAAAACTTCTTGATTATAAAAGTTATGAGTTTTATAAGGAACATCCTGTTATAAGGTTTACTACTAGTAATGAGGATATGTATTTTGAGATATTTTCTGTTTTTGAGTCTCGTGTTTATTATACTAATGAGCAAAATGTGTTTAGATATTATTATTTTGTAAATTGTGAAAATGAACAGGATTATAATGAGTTTGTGAAAAATGCTAAGAGTGCTTCATTATATGATACTGGTAAAACTGCAACTTATGGTGAACAACTTTTGACTCTTTCTACTTGTTCGTATCATGTTAAAGATGGTAGGTTTGCTGTTGTGGCTAGAAAGATGTTAGATCATTTTTAATTTTGTTGAAGTGAAAGATTTGCAAAATTATTGCAAATCTTTCACTTTGTTTTTATATGTTTTTTGAGTTTTTAATAATTTATGAAAATTTTATTTCCTTTGTTTATTTTTATTCCTTCAGTTGGGGTTTGTTTTTTGATTGTGGT